>CAXUDP010000060.1:0-21503 GCA_964249735.1 uncultured Acetobacteraceae bacterium
CTGATCACGGGTGCTGACGAGGCGGGCTTCGAGCAGATCGAGCTTGGCGCGACCATACGTCTGCCGCTTGACCAGCTTTAGCCTGGTGATCTGACCCTCCACCTGACCACTGGACCAGGGCGAGTTGATGGCGGACAGCACCGCGCCGCGATCCTTGCCGATGCCGTTCGCAAACGAGCTCACCAGGCTGTTCCTGGCTCGGGCGATCCACAGGTCGAGGCTCCCGCAGGCGCGCTTGCGGATCACGACGTGGAAAGCGGCGACGATCTCGCGTGCCTCCACCAGTGCTGGCACTCCGGCCTCGATGCCGGCGATCGCGACCGTCTGCGGCCCACTGAGGCTGTCGCGGCCGTAGTCAGCAGCCGTGTCAGGGTGCGGGCGGACGGAACCGCTGCAGTCGCTCGAGCTCGAGCCTGTCGGCATGGCGTCGCCGCGTTGCCCATTCGCCGATGATCCGTCTCGATCCTCTGAACCCTCCGAGTTTCAGCCGCCGCCACATCTCCGCGCTGTTGTGAGCTCCTGCGGCCCGTTGCGCATCCAGCCATGGGAGATGGAGCTCGAGCGAGCTTTCCCGGGTGCGGAACACGTCGGAGCGTTGTCCGCGCAGGATCTGCCTGACCAGCCCGCGGCTGTGCCCGGTCCGCCGGACGATCTCCTTGATGCTCATGCCGACCCGGGCCTGCTCCAGCACCACGGCATTGGTATCCTCCCGCTGGAGGTAGCCCTCGTATTGGATGCGCTCAGCTGCGGTGAGCAGCGCCGGGTTCAGGGTCGTGGCGCCGATCACCTGGCGGATGGCGCGCATCGACTGCCGCACCGCCTCGGCGAACGCCCGGCTGGCGTTCTCCATCAGGTGCCAGCGATCAGCGACCTGCACCGCATGGGGCAATGCCCTCGCCGCGGCCAGCGCGTAGTTGCCGTTCCGGTCCCGCGCGACAACGGCGATCTGGGGCTGGCCTGCCAGCCACGCCTCGGCGGTGCCGGCCCCTCGGTCCGGCAGCAGGCAGACCACGCGGCGACGCTCCAGGTCACATACCAGCGTGCCGTAGCGCTAATTCCGGCGCCACGCCCAGTCATCGATGCCGATCACGGTCGGGGCCGCGATAGGCGGCCGTGCCCGCCGTCGCACCAGCCGCAGCAGCGTGTCGTTGCCCACCACCAGCATCAGCCGCCGGGCGAAACTGGCAGCCGGCCAGCCACCGAGCGCCAGACCAAGATGGTGGAGCAGATCATCAACCCGGGCGGTCCGGCGGCCCCAGGGGCGCAGGATCCCGCCGTGGAAGCGCTCGGTGAAGATCCGCTGCGAACACTGCGCCATGTCGCAGCGGAAGCGCCGAGCCGTGACCAGCAGCCGCACCGCCTTGCCGCTGAGCGGCAGATCGAGAACCATCCTGAGGTAGCGGCTGTGGACCCGTCGGGTGGAGCTGCCGCATGCCGGACATCGCCCGGCTGCCGCCATCGCCCGGACCGTGATGATCGTGCTGGACCCTTCCACCACGGCGCTTTCGACAGCCAGTTCCTGAGGGACCAGCTCAGACGGACGAAGAGCTTTCGGTATGCGGCTGACCTCCCTGTGGACCTGCAGCCGAGAGAACAGCCAGCGTCACCAAAAGCGCGTCAGAATCAGTATCCAATGCCGATCCACAGACTCCCAGACTGCCCGCCCGCCGCCTCCCTGCGAGGGCGATCCTCCGCGGCACGGCAGGCGTTCGCCTGCTCGTCAGCACAGGTGGCCGCTTCTGTAGTAGATGGAGCCTGTAGTCGCCAAGCATGCAGCCGCTCCAGTTCATCAGGTAGCGGCGCGGCGGGGTCGGAGCGCGAGCTGTCGCGGCACCTCCAGGCTGGTCCGTTGTGGCCGCGATGTCGATGCACCGCCGCGTTACCGATCCGGCGAAGATCTTAAAACAAGTCGAGGATTTAGAGAACCTTTCAAAACCTGCGCTACAGTTTGTTGAAGCAGATGAGCGAGCAGGCGAAAGTGGTGAGGGCGTGGTGGATGTCGCTTCTGCGCTCGTAGCGTGTGACAAGCCGGCGAAAGCGGTTGATCCAGGCGAAGGCGCGCTCGATGACCCACCTATGGCGGCCCAGCTTCTGGCTGATTCCAACGCCCCGCCGCGCGACGCGTGGAGCGATCCCGCGACGGCGGCAGGCTTGAGGGCAGCGTCGATGGTCGAAGGCTTTATCGGCGTGGAATTTGTCCAGCCGACGCCGTCTTCGACCTGCCTTGCCATCGGTCGCCGGGATGCTGTCGAGCGACTCCTCGAACGGCATGCTGTCGTTGGTGTTTACGCCCGTCAGGAGGAAGGCGAGATACATGCCGTTCCGGTCGGCGGCAAGATGACGCTTCGTGCCGAGCCAGCCTCGATCGGTTGGGTTCGGCTCCGTCTTATCACTCCCTTTTGGCAGCAGGAAACGCGCTGTCCATGCACGCCCGGCTTCAGTCGATCCGGTTGGCAGCTCGCAGCCGACGCAGCAGCTCGCGGTGCAGCCCGTCCCAGACATCTGCCTCCTGCCAGTCCCGCAAACGCCGCCAGCACTTGATGCCGGAGATGGTTCATGACATCGGCAATTGTCGGAGTGTCCAATCTGGCACCCATCGGATTTCGGATCTTCAACGGATACCAGCCTCCCCATGGAATGGCGGCCTGCTCATCCCCAGAATTCGCATGCGAATCTCAAAGGCAGGACACACAGCGTGCACGGCTTCCGTTCGGCGATCACTCTCGTGCAACGAAAGCGGCCTCCTCGTGTTGAAGTCTATCGGTCAAGACGCCGGGAGCCAAGCAGATGCCCTTCAAGGTCCAGGTCGGTCCGCCGCAGATCGCCATCCACCAGGGACAGACGGTGCTCATCTCGGAAGAGAACGGGCAGATCGCCTGGCCCTCCGACAAGGGGCTCTACTTCCGCGACACGCGGCTGATCAGCGCCTGGTCAATCTATGCCAACGGTGCTCCCTGGGTGCTGCTCAACGGCGGCGCCATCGACTATTATACGTCCCGCATCTTCCTCACCAATGCGGACGTGCTGACGCAGGACGGCGCCGTCGCCGCGCGCACCCTGTCACTGGTGATCAGCCGCGAGGTCGATGGCGGCATCCACGAAGACCTGGACATCACCAACCACGGCCTCCACCCCGTCCGGTTCAACTTGGAACTCTCGCTGCGCTGCGACTTCGCCGACACGTTCGAGGTGAAGTCGGACAAGATCGTCCGTCGCGGCCGGATCACCACGCAGTGGGACCCGGCCGGTCAGTCGTTGACGAACACCTACCGCAACGACGACTTCGTCCGCGCGGTGACGATCACCGCAGCGGGAGCCGAAGCGCTCTACGCCAACGGTCGGCTGAGCTTCGCCATCGACCTCGAGCCCGGTGCAAGCTGGCATTGCTGCCTGCACTACGATCTTCTCGACTGCGGGCACGAGATCGTGGCCCCACGCAACTGCGTCGCCCATAACGCCGACAACCGCCAGGCCGCCGACCTGCGCGACTGGCAGCGCCGCGTGATGAAGATCAGCACCTCCAACGAGGAGTTCTACCGCTTCTTCCACCAGGCGACCGCCGACATGGCGGCGCTCCGCTTGCCGATCGGCGACGGCGACCACATGGCGTTCATGCCTGCCGCCGGGCTGCCCTGGTTCATGGCGCCGTTCGGCCGCGACAGCCTGATCGTGTCGCTGCAGAACCTGACCATCTATCCGGATTTCGCCGCTGGAACGCTGGCGGTCCTGCAGGGCCTGCAGGCCACGACGCGCGATGACTACCGCGACGCGGAGCCCGGCAAGATCATGCACGAGCTGCGCTACGGCGAGCTCGCCCATTTCAAGCTGATCCCGCACACGCCCTATTACGGCACCGCCGACGCGACACCGCTCTGGCTGATCACCCTCCACGCGGCCTGGCGCGCGACCGGCCGGCGCGACCTGCTCGACCGTCACCTCGAAGCCGCCGAGGCCTGCCTCGCCTGGATCGACAACTATGGCGACCGCGACGGCGACGGGTTCCAGGAGTACCAGACCCGGTCCTCCGCCGGCTACGAGAACATGGGCTGGAAGGATAGCGGCGACGCGGTGATGTATCCCGACGGCAGCCTGGTGCGCGGACCGAAGGCGCTGTGCGAGCTGCAGGGCTACGTCTACGACGCCTGGCGTCGGATGGCGCACATCTTCGACCACCTCGGCGACACGGCCCGCGCCTCCACCTTGCGCGAAAAGGCGGCCCGGCTGTTCGAGCGCTTCAACGCCCTGTTCTGGAACGAGGCCGAGGGCACCTACGCCTACGCGCTGGACGGCGACAAGAAGCCGGTGCTGTCGGTCGTCTCCAACCCCGGCCACTGCCTGTGGTCGGGGATCGTGCCGCCGGACCGGGCGGCGCGCGTCGTGGCACGGCTGATGCAGCCGGACATGTGGTCTGGCTGGGGCATACGCACCCTGTCGGCCGCGCACCGGTCCTTCAACCCGTACGCCTACCAGCTCGGCGCCGTCTGGCCACACGACAACTCCCTGATCGCGATGGGCTTCAAGCGCTACGGCTTCGGCGCGGAGGCGGCGCAGGTTGCCCGCGACATCAGCGGCGCCGCCGGTCATTTCGGCGACAACCAGCTGCCCGAGCTGTATGCCGGCATCCAGAAGGACGGCAGCAACTTCCCGGTGCAGTATCTCGGCGCCAACGTGCCGCAGGCCTGGGCGGCCGGCTCCGCCTTCACCCTGCTGCAGTCGATGCTCGGCCTGCTGCCCGATGCGGTCGCCGGCCGGGTGTTCATCGATCCCGAGCTTCCCGACTGGCTGCCCGACGTCACGATCCAGGATCTCACCGTCGGCGCCCAGGACTACTCGATCCGGTTCTGGCGCGACGGCGCGGCGACGCGCCATCAGGTCCTGTCCGGCGATCCGGCCAGCGTCGAGCGACGCAGCTTCGGGATCAGCATCGACCCGCCGGCTGCCGCGCAGCAGGCAGGCGGCACGATCCCCGCCGCCTGATCACCCCCCGCGGCGGGCTTCTGCCGCGGAAGCGGCCCCTCTACGCGGAATCCGCCACGCCAGCACGCTGTCGTCGATGAGGCTGGCCGGCGCGCTCACCGTGCACGGCAGGGCGACGCCGAACAGCAACACCAGCCAGAAGGTGGCAGCACCGCCGACGGCGCCGAGCACGATGACCGTGTCCAGCATCAGGGTGCGCCGATGCAGGCGGACCGGATGCCTCTGCATCAACGCCCTGCGCTTGTCGTCCTGCTGATCGGCCACCGCCCCCGCGATCTGCTTCAGAGGGTCCGACACCCGGGTGAGGCGGGCGTTGAACAGGTTCAGCGACGCATCCACGCCGGACAAGGGAAGCGTGATGGGAGCCACCGTTTCGCGCTCCCGCCGGGCAGGACCAGGACGGGCGACGGGATCGCGAACGCCGTCCCGTTCTACGGAAGCGGGTGCTGGGCGTCGAGCGCCTTGCGCTCCTGCGCCACCGCGGCTGCGGTCAGGGTGCGGGCGCGCGCCGCGGACACGTCCGCCTCGGCGAGGGTGGGCGGCGGCCTGCTGTCGCCGAGCGACGAGATCCAGTCCAGCACCGCGACGATCTCGTCGTCCTTGAGGTGCGAGAAGGCCGGCATGTAGCCGACATAGGTGTCGCCGGCGGCCTGGATCGAGCCCGCCATGCCGTGCGTCAGCACGTCGGCCAGATAATGCCGGCCTTCCGGGGTGGAGGCGATCTTGTCGACCCGGTTCTTCAGCGGCGGATACTGCCCCGCCAGCCCCGCGGCATTGGCCTGGTGACAGCTCGAGCATTGCTGCGTGTAGAGCTCGGCGCCCGACGGGGCAGCCGCCGCCGCGCCCGGGATCAGCAGGGCGAGGAGGACGAGCCGCGTCGTCACCGAACATGGTCCGGCAGGATGGTCGGGCGGGTGCGCATCGCGGATCGGGCTCCATGCATCGGGTTGCGGGAGCAGGCTGCCTGCACAAGCCATGCCAGAGCTTCGTCGTCCAGCCGTCAGGTCGGGACCCGTCGCGGGTCGAGCAGGCGCGCGGCGACGGCAGGCACCTCGGCCGGGTCGCCGGCTACCGCGCTGGCGCCGGCCTGCATCTCCGGGCCGCCATAGCCCCATCCGGCGAAGATCGACGGGATGCCGGCGCCACGCGCGGCGGCGACGTCGTTGCGGTGGTCGCCGATCATCACCGTCCGCTCGCGCCGTCCACTCGCCAGCCCGATCGTGCCGAGCAGATGGGCGGGGTCGGGCTTGCGCGATGGGAAGCTGTCGCCGCCGCCGATCGCGGCGAACCAGGCGCCGATCCCGAGTGCCGCGAGCAGCAGGCGCGCGTCGGCCGCCGGCTTGTTGGTGCACACGGCGAGCTGCCAGCCCCCTGCCAGTGCCTCCTCCAGCATGGCGGCGATCCCGGGGAACAGGCGCGAGCTGTCGGCGGCGTGCACCGCGTAGTCGGCCATGTAGGCGCTGACCGCCCGCCCGTCCGGCACCGCCCGCCGGCTGAGCAGCACGCGCTCGACCAGCGCGAGCAGGCCGTCGCCCACCATCGGCCGCAGCTCGTCCGCCTCGATGTGCGGCAGCGCCCGCCGGTCCAGCATGCGGTTGGCGCAGGCGACGAGGTCGGGAACGCTGTCGACCAGGGTGCCGTCAAGGTCGAACACCAGCAGGGGCAGGTCGCGTGGAGATCGGGTCATGCAGCAATCCGTAACGGTTGTTGATCGGTTCCGGTTCGGGCCGGGTTTGACGGCATCCGCATGGACCGCTACCGCCAGCAGAGATGTCCCAACGCGTCGACGCCACCGCCATCCTGCTTGCCGCCGGCCTCGGCACCCGCATGAAATCCGTCCGGCCGAAGGCGCTGCACCCGATCGCCGGCCGGCCGATGCTGCGCCACCTCATCGACAGCTGCGCCGCGGTGTTCGAGCGCATCGTGGTGGTGGCGGGTCCCGAGACGGCGGCGCTGGAGGCGGTCGCCAGCCCGCATCCGGTGGTGGTGCAGCGGGACCGGCTCGGCACCGCGCACGCGGCGCTGCAGGCGGCCTCACTGTTCGGCACCGGCGACGTGGCGGTGCTGTACGCCGACAACCCGCTGGTCTCGCCGGACACGCTGGCCCGACTGGTCGCGCGCCGGCAGGAGAACCACACCGGTCTGGCGCTGCTGGCGATGCGTCCGGCGGATCCGGGCCGCTACGGGCGGCTGGTGACGGAGCCGGACGGTGCCGGCGGCGAGACCGTGCGACGGATCGTCGAGTGGGCCGACGCTACCCCGTCGGAGCGGGCGATCGGCCTGTGCAACGCAGGCGTTCTGTGCGCCGCCGCCGATGACTTCGCCCGCTGGCTCGGGGAGGTGCGCAACGCCAACGCCAAGGGCGAGTACTACCTCACCGACGTGGTGGCGCTGGCCGCCGCCGAGGGCGCGCTCGTGCGCCATGTCGAGGCGCCGGAGGAGGAGCTGCGCGGCATCAACTCGCGTGTGGAGCTGGCCGAGGCGGAAGCCGCGGTGCAGCGCCGGCTGCGAGGCCGGGCGATGGAGAACGGCGCCACCCTGCTGGCGCCGGACACGGTGTTCCTGTGCGCCGACACGGTGCTGGGCCCCGACGTCACCGTGCACCAGAACGTGGTGTTCGGCCCCGGCGTGACGGTTGGGGCCGGAGCCGAGATACGCGCCTTCAGCCACCTGGAGGGCGCCGTGGTGGGCGAGGGGGCGCTGATCGGCCCCTATGCGCGGCTGCGTCCCGGCACGGTGGTGGAGGCGCTCGCACACGTCGGCAACTTCGTCGAGCTGAAGGCGACCCGTCTCGGCACGGGCGCCAAGGCCAACCACCTGGCCTACCTGGGCGACGCCGCGATCGGCGCCGGCAGCAACATCGGCGCCGGCACCATCACCTGCAACTACGACGGCGTATCCAAGCACCGCACCGCGATCGGCACGGACGTGTTCGTCGGCTCCAACGCCACCCTGGTGGCGCCGGTGTCGCTCGGCGACCGCGCCTTCGTCGCCGCCGGCAGCACGATCACCGACGACGTGTCCGCGGACGCGCTGGCGTTCGGACGGGCGAGACAGGACACCAAGCCGGGACGGGGTGCCACCCTGCGTGCCCGGTTGAAACGGGAGAAGGCTTGATGTGCGGCATCGTCGGCGTCGTCGGCACGCGCGAGGCGGCTCCGCTCCTGTTCGACGCGCTGCGCCGGCTGGAATATCGCGGCTACGATTCCGCAGGCATCGCCACCCTCCTGAACGGGCACATCGAGCGCCGCCGCGCCGAGGGCAAGCTCGACCGGCTGGGCGAGGTGCTGGAGCGGCGCGCGCTGCCGGGCGTGACCGGCATCGGCCACACCCGCTGGGCGACGCACGGCGCGCCGACCGAGGGCAACGCCCATCCGCACGGCACCGCGCGCGTGTCGGTGGTGCATAACGGCATCATCGAGAACCATGCCGAGCTGCGCGCCGAGCTGGAGGAACGCGGCCAGGTGTTCTCCACCGAGACCGACACCGAGACGGTGGCGCAGCTGGTCGACCTCAACCTCAAGGACGGCATGGCGCCGCGCGAGGCGGCGCATGCCTGCCTGAAGCGGCTGAGCGGCGCCTACGCGTTGGCGATGATCTTCGCCGGCCATCCGGAGCTGATGATCGGCGCCCGTCATGGCGCGCCGCTCGCGGTCGGCTTCGGCGAGGACGAGATGTTCCTCGGCTCCGACAGCCTGGCGCTGGCGCCGCTGACCCGCCGCATCGCCTACCTGCGGGACGGCGACTGGGCGGTGCTGTCGCGCTCCGGCGCCGACATGTTCGACGCCGACGGCGAGCAGGTGCCGTGCGAGATACGGCACAGCGCGCTGCCGGCAGGCGCCATCGGCAAGGACGGCTACCGCCACTACATGGAGAAGGAGCTGCACGAGCACCCGCTGGTGATCGGCCAGACGCTGCAGCGCATGATCGACCCCGGCACCCGCCGGGTGGTGCTGCCTGAGCTGCCCTTCGATCTGGCTCGCGTGCCGCGCATCACCATCACCGCCTGCGGCTCGGCGTTCTATGCCGGGATGATCGGGCGCTGGTGGCTGGAGTCCGAGGCACGCATCCCGGTGGATGCCGACGTCGCGTCGGAGCTGCGCTACCGCGAGCCGCCGCTGGCCGAGGGCGGGCTCGGCCTGCTGATCAGCCAGTCCGGCGAGACCGCGGACACGCTGGCCGCCCTGCGATCCTTGCGCGCCGGCGGCCAGCACGTGCTGTCGGTGCTCAACGTGGCGGAAAGCACCATGGCGCGGGAAAGCGACCTGGTTCTGGACACCGTGGCAGGTCCCGAGATCTGCGTTGCCAGCACCAAGGCGTTCACCGCGCAGCTGTCGGTGCTGGCCTGCCTTGCCATCGCGACCGGCCGCGCCCGCGGAACCCTGACGGAAGCGCGCGAGGAGGAGCTGGTGCAGGCGCTGCTCGACCTGCCCGGCCGTGCGGCGGAGCTGTTCGCGCTCGGGCCCGCGATCCGGAACGCCGCCGCGATCGTCGCCGAGGCGCGCGACGTGCTGTATCTCGGTCGCGGCGCGCACTTCCCCGTCGCCCTGGAGGGCGCGCTCAAGCTCAAGGAGATCACCTACATCCACGCCGAGGCCTATGCCGCCGGCGAGATGAAGCACGGCCCGATCGCGCTGATCGACCGTACCGTGCCGGTGGTGGCGAGCGCCGCCTCCGGCCGTTTGTTCGACAAGACCGCCTCCAACCTGCAGGAAGCCCGCGCCCGCGGCGGACGGCTGCTGCTGTTCACCGACCCGGCGGGGGCCGCGCGAATGGAACGTGTGGCGGAGCAGCTGATCGTGCTGCCGGAGGCGCACGCCTTCACAGCACCCATCCTGCACAGCATCGCGGTGCAGATGCTGGCCTACGAGGTGGCGCTGCTGAAGGGCACCGACGTGGACCAGCCGCGCAACCTGGCCAAGTCGGTGACGGTGGAATAGGCGCCGGCGGTGGACGCGGTCGATCCGGTCCGGCGGATCGAGCGCCTGAGCTGGCGCGACGGCGCGTTCACCCCCGGGACGCGCGAGGTGCCGGAGGAGATGCCGGTGGCTCTCTCCTACAACCGCACCTCGCACGCCGTGATGATGGCGACGCCGCTCGACCTCCAGGACTTCGCGCGCGGCTTCAGCCTGTCCGAGGAAATCGTCGGTTCGGTGGACGAGATCGAGGAGATCGAGACGGTGCTGCTGCGCGCCGGACCGGACTCGCCGCCGCGCGGCATCGAGCTGCGCCTGTGGGTGGGCGAGGCGTCCATGCACATGCTCGACACCCGCCGCCGCCACGTCGCCGGCCCGACCGGCTGCGGCCTGTGCGGGCTGGAAAGCCTGGACGCGGCGCTGCGGCCGCCGCGCGCGGTGCCGGAGGGCCGGTGCTACACCCCGGAGGCGGTGCAGGCGGCGATGGGGTCGCTGCGCCCGGCGCAGGTGCTGAACCGGCGCACCCACGCCGTGCACGCGGCCGGCTTCTGGACCGAGCAGGAGGGGCTGGTGTTCCTTCGCGAGGATGTCGGCCGGCACAACGCGCTCGACAAGCTGCACGGCGCGCTGGCCGCGTCCCGCCGCGCGGCGGCGGACGGGATCGTGGTGATGACCAGCCGGATCTCGGTCGAGCTGGTGCAGAAGGCCTCGATCATGCGGGCGCCGGTGCTGGCGGCAGTCTCGGCGCCGACCGCGCTGGCGCTGCGGGTAGCGGAGCAGGCGGGGATGACGCTGGTGGCGGTGGCACGGGCAGATGGATTCGAGGTGTGCGCGGGGGCGCAAAGGGTTGGGAGGTCTCCTGGCCCTGAATAAGGCTTCTCCTTGCGGAAGGAGCCTACAAGCGCGCAGCAGCCCGCAGGCGCGCCAGACGAGCGGCCGGCGCCGGCTGCGCCCGTCTCACATTGCTCCCTGACCAAAGCTGCCTTCCGAGGACGCCGACAGCGCGAGCCCCCGCTGCGTGAGGTGTTCGAGGGGGCATGCGAGTTGGTGCGCTACGGCGTGTCGTCGCGATGAATGCCCGACGACCTCCCGTTCCGGCACGTGCGGTCGAACGAACAGGCCCGGCCTTGGCTCGTACAAGCTGCTGCCGGATGCCGGTCCAAGACCTGCGCGCCGCACTGTACTTGGCGAGGCCGCAAGGCGGAGCCGTCGGCGGTCATGCAGCCTGGAACGGGCGCACGCACATCAGGGCACCACGCTGCACCTGGCCGTGTACACGCTCGGGCAACTGCCGGCGTTCGGCGCCATGCCCGTCGACGTCGACGGCCGCGCCGCCGCTTCCATCCCGCCGAGACAACCCAGAGGAGAAGCGGGTCGAGCGCTCCTTCGGCTGGACGCCCGACTTCCGCCGCCGCGCTCCGACAACCCGCGCCGGCCTGGAACACACGCGAGCTCACGTCCCGTCCCGGCTCTCCTGACCGAGCACACGGCAGAACTCGGCACCAGCACGTAGCCACCTTCCCGCGCAGGGCCGCGCCCGGGTGCGGCCCGCCGCCGCCGGCTAGCCTCCGCTCGTCACCCGCACCAGCCGGTCCGCCGCATCCGCCATGTGGCGGGCGATCACGTTCCGTGCGGCCGCGCCGTCGCCGGCGGCGATCGCCGTCACGATCGGCCGGTGCCGGGCCGCCGCCATGTTGTGCAGCGCGCGCCCCGGGCCGGCATGCATGATCGTGACCCGGATCGGCCCTTCGAGCGAACGCCACAGCCGCAGCAGGGTCCCGTTGCCGGCGAGCTCGCAAAGCCGGACGTGGAAGGCGAGGTCCGCTTCCACCTGCGCCGGCAGGTCGCCTTCCGCCCGGTCGAGCCGCTCCACCGCCTCGTCCAGCGCCGCCACCGCCGGCGCACGGTCGTCGCGGCTCGCCAGCGCCTCCGCCGCCAGCGACTCCAGCGCGGCACGGACTGCATAGAGCTCGCAGATCTCCCCGTCGCCGAGCTGCCGCACCCTGAGCATGCTCCGCCGCCCCGCCACCACCAGCCCGTCCTGCTGCAGGTGCCGGAGCGCCTCGCGGATCGTCGCCCGGCTCACGCCGAGCCGACCCGCCAGCGCCACCTCGCTCAGGTGGTCGCCCGGGGCGAGCTCGCCTGCGGTGATCGCCGAGCGCAGCGCGGCGAGGCAGCGTTCGCGCAGCGTGCTGCGCTCGACGGAGCCGAGGGAGGTGGCGGGCATCGCGGATCGGCCTCCGGAAGGTGCGCCGCGACTTTACAGCCGACCACGCCCGGAGCTAAACGGGTTGTTGTCGACAATCAGACAGAGGCAGGAGGAACAGGGTCATGCAGCCCGGCATCCGCACCGCGATCGTCACCGGCGCCGCCTCGCTCCGCGGCATCGGCCGCCGCACGGCCGACACGCTTGCCGCCGAGGGCTGGGCCGTCGCGATCCTCGACCTTGATGGCGACGCGGCGGCGCAGGCCGCCGCGGACATCGCCGAACGTCGCGGCGTCCGGGCGCTCGGCCTGCGCTGCGACGTCACTGCGGAGGCCGAGCTCGAGGACGCCTTCGCCGCCGTCGAGGCGGACCTGCCGCCGGTCGGCGCGCTGGTGAACAACGCCGGCGTCACCTCGCCGACCCGCTTCAACGAGGTCACGGTGGCGGAATGGGACCGGGTGATGCGAATCAACGTGCAGGGCTCGTTCCTGGCGACGCGCCGGGCGATGCCGGGCATGGTCGCCCGCGGCTTCGGCCGCGTCGTGATGCTGTCCTCCGTGTCCGCCGAGCGCGGCGGCGGCGTGTTCGGCGGCGTCGCCTATTCCGCCGCCAAGGCGGCGCTGCTCGGCTTCGCCCGGGCGCTGGCGCGCGAGGTGGGCCCGCACGGCGTCACCGTGAACGCGGTGGCTCCCGGGCTGATCGACACCGACATCACCGCCGGCAAGCTCGATCCCGAGCGCAAGGCGAGGCTGGTCGCCGAGGTGCCGATGAGCCGCTCCGGCACCACGGAGGACGTCGCGGACGTGATCGCCTTCCTGTGCCGGCCGTCCACCTCCTACGTCACCGGCGCCACCTGGGACATCAACGGCGGCTCGCACATCCACTGAACCCCCCTTCCGATCCCTGGCACGGCGGAGCATTCCCGATGGTCCGGCAGGTCGCGGCACCCGTTCTCGGCTCGCTCGCCTGGTCGTCCGCGGTGGCGCTCGTCCCGATCCTGGTGCTGTTCGCCCTGCTCGGCCTCGCCGGCTGGCGCGCCGAGCGGGCCGCCGGGGCCGCCCTCGCCGCCGCCCTCCTGGTCGCCGTCCTGGTCTACGGCGTCGGCCCGCTCCCGGCACTCGACATGGCAGCGCTGGGCGCCGCGTTCGGCCTGGTTTCGGTCGCCTGGGTGATCCTGAACGCGATCTGGATCTACGATCTCACCGTCAGGAGCGGCCATTTCGACGCGCTGCGTCAGGCCTTCGCCCGCGTCGGCGGGCCGCGTCCGGTGCAGGTGCTGCTGATCGCCTACGGCTTCGGCGGCCTGCTCGAAGGCCTGATCGGCGCCGGCGCACCGGTCGCGATCTGCGGCGCCATGCTGGTCGCGGCCGGGGTGGCGCCGCTGGAAGCGGCGGTCTGCGCCCTGGTCGCGGACTCCGTTCCGGTGGCGTTCGGAACCCTGGCGCTGCCGATCGTCGCCCTGTCCTCGGCGACCGGCCTGCCCTTCGACACGCTCGGCGCCATGGTGGGCCGGCAGACGCCGCTGCTCGCCGCCCTGGTGCCCTTCATCCTCCTGTTCCTGGTCGACGGCGCACGCGGGCTGCGCCTGCACGGGCGGGTGGCGCTGTTCGCCGGGCTGTCGTTCGGCGCGGCGCAGTTCGCGGTGTCGAACTACCTGTCGGTCAAGCTCGCCGACGTGGTGGCGGCACTCGTGGCCTCGACCGTGATCGTGATCTGCGCACGCGGCACCGGGGAGGCGACCGATGGCCGGCACGGTCGCGAGACGCTGCTGGCCCTGTCGCCCTACGGCCTCATCATCCTGGTCTTCGTCCTCGCCCAGCTTCCCCTGATCGCGCGCCTGCTGCGATCCACCCGGATCGCCTTTCCCTGGCCCGGCCTCGCCGTCTTCCTTCCCGACAACACCCGCGTGCCCACCGCCTTCCGCCTCGACCTGCTCGGCACCACCGGGACGCTGCTGCTTCTCGCCGGTCTCCTCGCCGCCGCCGTGCTGCGGATCCGGCCCGTGGACGCGTGGCGCTCGTATCGCGACACCGCCCGCGGGATCGGCAGCGCCGTGCTGACCGTGATGGCGATCTTCGCGCTCGCCTTCGTCGCCAACCTGTCCGGCCAGACCCGGACCATGGGACTGCTGCTGGCCGGCCTTGGCCCGATCGGCTTCGCGCTCGCCTCGCCGCTGATCGGCTGGATCGGCTCCGCACTCACCGGCTCGGATTCCTCCTCCAACGTCCTGTTCGGCGGCCTCCAGGTGGTCGCCGCCAAGGGCGTCGGCATCCCGCCGATGCTCGCTGCCGCCGCAAACTCCTCGGGCGGGGTGGTCGCCAAGGCGATCAGCGTGCAGAGCCTCGCCGTCGCCTCCGCCACCGTGTCGCTGGTCGGCCGGGAAGCCGCCATCCTGCGCCGGGTGATCGGCTGGAGCGTGCTGCTGCTGGCGCTGATGTGCCTGCTCAACCTCCTGCAGTCGCTGCCGCCGGTCGCGGCGCTGGTGGTGCCGCGCCTGGCCGGATCCTGAGGAGACCAGCGACATGAACCGGATCGTGTCGGTATCCGCCGCTCCATACGACGGCTGGGACCCGCCCGCCCTGCTCGACAGCCTGGCTCGCTGCGGCGCCACCCATGTCGAGCCCGCCTTCATCGTCGGCTACACCGAGCCCTTCGACGAGGACGCGTTCTCGGATGCGAACACCCGCCGCTACGCCGGCTGGCTGCGCGAGTCCGGCCTGCGCTGCCACGCCATGTCCTCGCACATCGACCTCGGCGGCCCGGACGCCGTCGCCGTGTTCCGCGGCCGGATGGACTTCGCGCGCCGGCTCGGCGCGTTCGTGATCAACACCAACGCCGCCGTCCGCGCCAACGAGACGGCGTTCCTCCGCAACGTCGAGCCGATCCTCCGCCACGCGGAGCAGCTCGGCCTGGTGATCGGACTCGAGAACCCCGGTGACGGCCGTCCGAACCTGATCGACGTCGCGGCGGACGGCATCGCGCTGCTGCGGCGGATCGGCTCGCCCCGCCTGCGCCTAAACTACGACGCCGCCAACACCGCCAGCCATCGCCCGGGGGTCGACGCGATCGCGGACGCCGTGGCCGCGCTGCCGTTCTGCGCCCACCTGCACCTGAAGGCGGTGCGCCGGACCGCGAACGGCTGGTTCAATGTGCCGCTCGGCGAGGGCGACGACGACGGCGACCCGCTCCTCGCGGCGCTCGCCGCCTGGCCCGACCTGCCGCTCGGCATCGAGCTGCCGCTGCGCATGCACCGGGGCCCGGACGCGCAGCCGTGGCGCCGGGTGGCGCGGCTGGAGGTGCCGGCCATCGAGGATGCGGTGCGCCGCTCGCTGGTCCTCCTCCGCTCGTGCCTCGCGCCGCCGACGGACGGTGCGAGGCAGCAACACGCGGCCCCGTAATCTGGAGGATGACACGGACCTGCGACCGGTTGTTCCGTAGGTGCCGACCCGGTCGCACCTTCCGTCCCCACGCCAGCCCGCTCCGGGGCATCGGCCACCACCAGGCGCCGTCCGGCGGCGTCCGTCGTTCGAGCGTCCGCCTCGGATCCGGCTGAAGGCTTCAAGCCGCGTCCCGGCAGGTGGTAGCCTTGCCGGATGGATCACGGTTCCAGTGGTGACGCGGCTCCTCCCGATCGGGAGCGGCAGGAGGCGATCGTCCGGCGGCAGGGGATCGAGCGGCGGCGGGCGCTGGTCGCCGGCTCAGGCCTGTTCGACGGCGACTGGTATCTCCGGCACCATCCGCCCGCCCGGCAGAGCGACCTCGAACCGCTGGACCACTACCTGGCCTGCGGCGTCCGCGTCCAGGCCGACCCGGGCCCGCTGTTCGACGTGCGGGACTACCTCCAACAGGCTTGGCACCTTCGGCCAGGGATCGACGACCCGCTCGCTCACTATCTCCAGGGCGGCATTGCAGAAGGCCACCTCCCTGTGTCGGTGCTGGCCGACCCGCCCCGGGACCCGTTCGGGCGCCCGTTCGAACGCCTCCTGTCGCTCTCCGTCCCCTCGCAGCAGCCGACGGTCGCAGTCGTCGCGCACGTGTTCCACGTCGATCTGTTCGGCGAGATCTGCGCCGCGTTGGCGATGCTGCCGTACCGCTTCTCCCTGCTCGTCACCACCGACGAGCCGGAAAAGGCGGAGCGGATCGAGACCGAGTTCGCAGCCCACGCCCTCGACGCCTCGCTTCTGGTGCACGTTGCCGAGAACCGCGGGCGCAATTTCGGGCCGTTCCTGGTCGGGCTGCGCCACGCCGTCGCCGCGCACGACCTCGTGCTCCATCTCCACACCAAGATGTCCTCCTACCGCGGCGCCGAGCAGGCCGGCTGGCGGCAGGTCCTCCTGCGCACGCTGCTGCCGGCGCGCCCGGTGGTCGGCGGCCTGATCCAGCGCTTCGTGGACGACCCCCAGCTCGGCGTGCTGACCGCCTCGCCTGGCGAGGAGATGCGCTACTGGGGCTACAACTGGCTGTCCAACCGGCATCTGGCCCAGCCGCTGTTCGACCGGCTGGGCCTGCGCGCGTCGGTGCCGGCCGGCATGCTGGACTACCCCGTCGGCGGCATGTTCTGGGCCCGCACGGAAGCGATCGCGCCCCTGCTCGACCATCCCTGGCGGACCGACGACTTCCCGCCCGAGCTCGGCCAGACCGACGGCACGATCATGCATGCCATCGAGCGGGTGATCGTGCTGGTGGCGCAGGACGCCGGCTACACCTTCACCGAGCTCGACTACGAGCGCGGGCTGTGCCGCCCCGGCTGGAGCAGCCGCAACATGGAGCAGTACCGGCGTGCCTCCCATGCCGGGCTGCTGGACACGATCGCGCAGGTGGACACGGTCTCGTTCGACGTGTTCGACACGCTGCTGACCCGTATCTGCCTCCAGCCGGACGCCGTGCACCGCTTCCTGGAGCTGCAGGCGGCGCGCCGCCATCCCGGCGCGACCGATTTCGTCCGGCACCGGCGCGCAGCCGAAGCGGCGGCACGACAAGCGCCGGACGCCCCGGGCGACGTCGACCTGGACGAGATCCACGCCCGCCTCGCCGCAGATGCCGGCCCGAGCTGGAGCCCCGAGGCGCTCGCCTTCGTGCGTCACGAGGAGGTGGCGCTCGACCAGCGCACCCTGCGGCCGCGCGCGATCATGATCGACGCGCTCGGCCACGCCAGGCGCACCGGACGACGCGTGCTCGCGACCAGCGACAGCTACCTCCCGCGGCCAGCCTTCGACGCCGTGCTGGCCCAGTCCGGCATCACGGTCGACGAAGTCTACCTGTCCTCGCAGCGCCGCGCCCGGAAGGATCGCGGCGACCTGTGGCCGCTCGTGGCGGCGCAGGAACAAGGCGATGCCTGTGCCGCGCCACGTCTGCTGCATGTCGGCGACAACGAGCAGTCCGACATCCAGCAGACCGCCGACCACGGCATCCGCCACTTCCACGTCCTCAGCCCCGCCGCCCTGTTCGAGTTCCACGGGCTCGGCCCTGCGGGCGAGCGCACGCTCGGTGACGACATCCTGCTGGGCCCGGTCGCCGCCCGGCTGTTCAACTCACCCTACCTCGACTCCTCCGACCCGCTCCTGACCGTGCGGGAGCCGGAGGAAGCGGGCGCCTTGCTGTTCGGGCCGCTCGTGTTCGCCTTCATCGCCTGGCTGGCGCGGCACCCGACGCTGCGGCACATGCGGCAACTGTTCTTCGTGTCCCGCGAAGGCTGGTTCCTGAAACGGCTCTACGACGTGGTGCGTGAGGCCTCCGGACGGACCGACCTGCCCCCGTCCTCCTACCTGCACTGCTCGCGCCGGGCGGCGCTGGCGGCGGCGCAGGGGCGGGGGCTCGACCCGGACGCCCTGCTGCGCGGCGCTGGGTTCAACGGCTCGCTCGAGGCGTTCCTCCTGGCCCGGCTCGGCTTCGTGCCGGACGCCGCCTTGGGCCACCGGCACCATCCGGTCAGCTTCCCACGCGACGCCGAGCTGGTGCGCTGCATGATCGAGCTGATGGGCGACGGGATCGCCGCACACGGCGCGCGCGCCTTGCGTGCCTTTTCCGCCTACGCCGAACAGGTCGGCCTGACCGGGCCCGGACCGATCGGCTTCGTCGACGTGGGCTATAGCGGCACCATGCAGACCGCGATCCAGACCGCTCTCGGCCGCTCCCTGATCGGGCTCTACATGGGCGTGTCGCACGACGCGTCGCAGGTGCGGGCGGGCGGCGGCCACGCCTTCGGCGCCTTCGCCGACGGCAACGTCGCCGACTTCACCGGCGGCTACGGCCTGATGCTGGAAGCGTTCCTGACCGCGCCGCACGGCCAGGTGGTCGGCTACGACGACAGCGCGTTGCCGGCGACGCCCTTGTTCCGGCACGACGGCCTGTCGCAGGACGTGTTCCCGACCCTCGAGCGCATCTACGACGGCGTGGAGGAGTACGCGCGCACGCTGATCCGCTGCTGGGGACCCGACCTGCTCGACCTGCCGTTCCGCCCCGAGGCCGCGACCGCGATGCTGCAGGCGGTGCGCGATCGGCGGATCCGGCTGTCCCCGGAGCTGATGGCCGCCCTCTCGGTCGAGGACGATTTCTGCGGCAACGGTGAGATCGCGGTGTTCCGCCACCTCGGTCTCGACGGCGCGTCCCCGCCGCCATGACCGCGCCGCTCGCGGTGCTGGTGCGTGGCGGCGGCGTCGCCGGGCTCGCCTGCGCGGTGACGCTGGCGGAGCGCGGGGCCGCGGTGACGCTGGCCGAAGCCGGACCGGCGATCGGCTCCGGCGCCTCCTGGAAGGCCGGCGGCATGCTCGCCCCCTGGTGCGAGGCGGAGAACGCGCCGCCTGGCCTGACCGCCATGGCGCTGCCCTCCCTGGACTGGTGGCGCCGCCAGGTGCCGGACACCTGTTCCGCCGGCACGCTGGTGCTGGCGCTGGGGCGCGACGCCGGCGAGCTCAACCGCATGGCCCGGCGCACCACCGGCCATGAGGCGCTGGACGGGGCAGGGATCGCGGCGCTGGAGCCGGATCTGGACGGGCGGTTCGGACGCGGGCTGTTCTTTCCCGACGAGGCCCATCTCGATCCTCGTTCGGCACTGCCGGCCCTGGCGCGACGGCTCGAAGCGCTCGGCGGCCGCATCGCGCTCCGGGAGCCGGACCACCCGCCCGGCCGGTTCGACCGGGTGGTGGACGCCCGCGGCATCGGATCGCAGACGGTGCTGCCGGCCCTGCGCGGCGTGCGCGGCGAGATGCTGCTGATGCGGGCCGGCGGCATCGTCCTGCGCCGGCCGGTGCGGCTGCTGCATCCACGCTTCCCGGTCTACCTGGTGCCCCGCGCGGACGGCGTGTTCATGCTGGGCGCCACCATGATCGAGAGCGAGGAGCGCGGGCCGCCGCGCCTGCGCTCGATGATGGAGCTGATGAGCGCCGCCTTCGCGCTGCATCCGGCCTTCGCCGAGGCGGAGATCCTGGAGATCGCCGCCGATCTGCGCCCGTCCTTCGGCGACAACATGCCGCGCCTCGACACCGCGGGCGATCCGGTGCACGTCAACGGCATGTTCCGGCACGGCTATCTGCTGGCGCCGGTGCTGGCGATGCGTCTGGCCGACGCGCTGCTCGGCAGCCGGGCGATCGAACCGGCGGCCCTCCCGGGCGCTTGAGCCGGCCGCTCCGACGGCGTCGGAGGAGGCATCGATGCCGGACCAGTTGCGCGAGCCCTCCCGTCCGGCGACGGAATTGCCCCAACGCGGCGGCCTCCTGAAGCTGGTCGGCTCGGGCATCGTCACCGGCGCCGCGGACGACGATCCGTCGGCGATCGGCACCCATGCCAGCGTCGGCGCCAAGTACGGGCTGGCGGCCCGGCAGCCTGAACGCCCCCCATGCACGAGGCCAAGCTGTTCTACGCCATCATCGCGCCGACGACGGTGGCTGCGGTGGCGCTGAACTTCCTCGGCTTCAACCCGATGCGGGCGCTGGTCTGGTCCGGCGTGGTGCAGGGCTTCTCGGTGCCGCCGTTGCTGTTCATGATGCCATTGATGACCAGCGACCGTGCGGTGACGGGCGACCGGGTGAACCGCCGCCTGACCAACCGGCTTGGATGGACCACGAACGCGATCACCTTCATCGCCGCCGGCGGCCTCGTCGTGACGTGGTTCCTGTAAGGTGCGGATCGCCGGAGGACGGGCATGAGGATACGTGTCAACGGCGAGGATCGCGACGTCGCCGCCGCAACCCTGGAGGCGGCGCTGACCGAGCTCGGCTACGCCAGCCTGCGCGTCGCCACCGCGATCGACGGCGACTTCGTGCCGGCCGCCCGTCGTGCCGCCCAGCCGCTCGCCGAAGGTAGTGCCGTCGAGATCCTGGCGCCGATGCAGGGAGGCTGACCATGCTGTTCTACGGCACCGAGCTCGGCTCGCGGCTGATGCTGGGCACGGCGCAGTATCCGTCGCCCGACGTGCTGGCCGAGGCGGTGCGCGCGTCGGGCACCGAGCTGGTGACGGTGTCGCTGCGTCGCGAGGCCTCGTCAGCGCAAGCCGGGCAGGGCTTCTGGTCGCTGATCCGGGGGCTCGGCGTCCGGGTGCTGCCCAACACCGCTGGCTGCCACTCGGTGCGCGAGGCCGTGACCACTGCGCAGATGGCGCGCGAGGTGTTCGGCACCGACTGGATCAAGCTTGAGGTGATCGGCGAGACCGACACGCTGACGCCGGACGTGTTCGGCCTGGTCGAGGCGGCGCGCATCCTGACCGAGGACGGGTTCCGGGTGTTCCCCTACACCACCGAGGACCTCGTGGTGGCCGAGCGGCTGCTTCGCGCCGGCTGCGAGGTGCTGATGCCGTGGGGAGCGCCGATCGGCTCCGGCCGCGGGCTCAACAACCCGTGGGCGTTGCGGGCGCTGCGGGCGCACTTCCCGGAGGTGCCGCTGGTGGTGGATGCCGGGATCGGCCTGCCCAGCCAGGCGGCGGCGGCGATGGAGATGGGCTACGACGCGATCCTGCTGAACACCGCGGTGGCGCAGGCCGGCGACCCGGTGGCGATGGCGCGCGCCTTCCGCCTGGCGATCGAGGCCGGGCAGGCGGCGCGGCTGGCCGACCCGATGGAGCCGCGCGAGATGGCGAGCCCGTCGACCCCGGTACTGGGCCGGGCCTTCGTGTGATGCAGGCCTTGGCCGGCCGCTTCTATCCCGTCGTGGACAGCGCCGACTGGGTGCGTCGCATGGCGGAGGCCGGCGCGCGTCTGGTCCAGCTCCGGAACAAGTCGCCCGACGGCCCGGCGTTGCGCGACGGGATCCGCGCGGCAAAGGCGGCGTGCGACCGCTACGGCGCCTGCCTGGTGCTGAACGACCACTGGCAGGCGGCGATCGACGAGGGGATCGGCTTCCTCCATCTCGGCCAGGAGGACCTCGACGGCGCCGACCTCCCTGCGATCCGCCGCGCCGGGATCAGGCTCGGG
>CAXUDP010000061.1:0-10211 GCA_964249735.1 uncultured Acetobacteraceae bacterium
AGGCGCCACCGTGGTCGACGGCGGCGGCGCGGTGCTGTGCCCCGGGCTGGTGGACATGCGGGTGGCGTTGGGGGAGCCCGGGCACGAGTACCGGGAAACCATCGCCGAGGCTGCGGAAGCGGCGGCGGCCGGCGGCGTCACCACCGTGGCGGCGCTGCCGAACAACCTGCCCGCGATCGACGACCCGGCGCTGGTCAGGCTGTTGCGCGCGCGCGGCGAGGAGACCGGGTCACTCAGCATCCTGCCCTACGGGGCGGTCACGCGCGGCTGCCGCGGCGAGGAGATGGCCGAGCTCGGGCTGCTGCGCGAGGCGGGCGCGGTGGCGTTCACCGACGGCACCCGCGCCATCGCCGACGCAAGGCTGATGCGCATGGTGCTGTCCTATGCGCGCGGCTTCGGGGCGATGGTGGTGCAGCATCCCGAGGACCCGGCGCTGGCGCGCGGCGGCGTCGCCACCGAAGGCGAGCTCGCGACCCGGCTCGGCCTGCCGGGGATCCCGGCAGCGGCGGAATCGATCCTGGTGGCGCGCGACCTGCGCCTGGCGCAGCTGACCAGCGGCGCGCTGCACTTCGCGCACGTGTCCACCGCGGAAACCGTGGCGCTGGTGGCGCGCGCCAAGGCGGACGGCATACGCGTCACCTGCGACACCGCCCCGCCCTATTTCGACCTGAACGAGACCGCGATCGGCGATTTCCGCACCTACGCCAAGCTGTCGCCGCCGCTCCGGCCGGAAGCGGACCGGGTGGCGATCTGTGCGGCGCTGGCGGACGGCACGATCGACGCGGTCGGCTCCGACCACGCGCCGTGCGATCCGGACGACAAGCGGCTGCCGTTCGCGCAGGCGCGTGCCGGGGGGGTGGGGCTGGCCACCCTGCTCGGCGTGACGCTGGCGCGGGTGCATGACGGGAGCATGAGCCTGCTCAGGGCGCTGGAACTGCTGACCGCCGCTCCGGCCCGGCTGCTCGGCAGCGCCGCCGGGCGGCTCGCTCCGGGTGCGCCGGCGGATCTGTGCCTGTTCGATCCGGAGCGCGCCTGGAAGGTGGTCGCGGGGAAGCTGCCGGGACATGCGCAGAACACCCCGTTCGACGGGCGGGCGCTGGAAGGGCGCGTGCTCGGCACCTGGAAGAGCGGGCGGCGGGTGTGGGGATGAGCGGCCCGGACATGGGCGACGGCACGGTGCCGCTGGCGGGGGTGGCGGTGCTGTCGTACCTGCTCGGCAGCATCCCGTTCGGGCTGATCCTGACCCGCCTCGGCGGGGCCGGCGACCTGCGACGGATCGGCTCGGGCAACATCGGCGCTACCAACGTGCTGCGCACCGGCCGACGCGGCCTCGCCGCCGCCACCCTGCTGCTGGACGGGCTCAAGGGGGTGGTCGCAGTGCTGGGATGCGGGCTGGCCGTGCTGCTGTCGGTGTCCGACGCGGCGGCGGCAGTGGCTGCGGTCTGCGTCGTGCTCGGGCACTGCTTCCCGGTCTGGCTGCGGGGCCGCGGCGGCAAGGGAGTCGCCACCGGGCTGGGCGCAGTGCTGGCGCTGGACTGGCGGGCGGGGGCGATCTGCTGCCTTTTCTGGCTCCTGGTGGCGCGGCTGAGTCGGATCTCCTCGGCCGGCGCGCTGGCGGCGTTCGTCCTGCCGGCGCCGCTGCTGCTGGCGCTGGGTGGCGGGATGCTCCGCGCGCCGCTGCCCTGGGCCGGGCTAGCGATCACGCTGATCGTGTTCGTGCGGCACCATGCCAACATCGCCCGGCTGCTGTCCGGCACCGAGCCGCGGATCGGCGGGCGCCCGGCAGGGATGGAAACATGAGCGGCCGGATGTCCCTTGCGCCGATCCTGCGGCTGATCCGCACCGAGGGTGTCGGACCGATGGGGTTCCGTCGCCTGATGCAGCGCTTCGGCGATCCCGAGGCGGCGCTGGACGCCCTGCCCGGCCTCGCCCGCGCCGGTGGCCGCGACGTGCCGCCGGCCGTCCCCAGCCAAGGCATGGCGGAGGCGGAGATCGAGGCGCTCGGCCGCCTCGGCGGCCGGTTCCTCGTACTGGGCGAGCCGGAGTATCCGCCGCTGCTGGCCCAGCTCGCCGACGCCCCGCCGGTGCTGTCGGTGCTGGGGGATCCTGCGATCCTGCACCGGCGCGCGGTGGCGATCGTCGGCGCCCGCAACGCGTCCGCGGCCGGACTGCGCATCGCCGAGGCGCTGGCAGCCGAGCTCGGCGGCGCCGGGCTGGTGGTGGTGTCGGGGCTGGCGCGGGGGATCGACGGGGCCGCGCATGCGGGCGCGCTGCATGTGGGCCCGACCGTGGCGGCGATCGCCGGCGGGCTCGACAAGCCCTACCCGCCGGAGCACGCGGCGCTGCAGGAGCGCATCGCCGCCCAGGGCTGCGTGGTGGCGGAGGCCCCGCTCGGCACCGCGCCGCAGTCGAGGCACTTCCCCCGCCGCAACCGCATCATCGTCGGGCTGTCGCTAGGCTGCGTGGTGGTGGAGGCGGCGCCGAAATCGGGCAGCCTGATCTCGGCCGGACTGGCGCTGGACTACGGCCGCGAGCTGTATGCGGTGCCGGGCAGCCCGCTGGATCCGCGCTGCCGCGGCTCCAACGACCTGCTGCGACAGCGCCACGCCAACCTGGTCGAGAACGCCGCCGACGTGCTGCGCCACCTGCCGGAACCGCCGCCCGACCTGGGGCCGACCGGCTTTGCCGAACCGTCCTCGAGCTGGGGCGCGGACGCGCCGGAAAGCTGGGACCAGCTCGGCGCGGTGCGGGATGCGCTGCTCCGGCTGCTCAGTCACACGCCCACGCCGGTTGACGATCTGGTGCGCCGCTGCCAGTTCTCGATCTCTGCCGTACTGGCGGTGCTGACCGAGCTGGAACTCGCAGGACGTGTGGAATCCCTTCCCGGGAACCGCGTCGGGCTGCTGGCGGACCGGTTCCGGCCGGGCTGACGGTGCAGCCGGGGGTTGCAGACCCTCGATCCGGATCCGGAGTGTTCATGGCCGACGTCGTCGTTGTCGAGTCGCCTGCCAAGGCGAAGACGATCAACAAGTACCTGGGCGACGGCTTCACCGTGCTGGCCTCGTTCGGCCACGTCCGCGACCTGCCGCCCAAGGACGGCAGCGTTCGTCCGGAGCAGGACTTCGCGATGGACTGGGAAGCCGACGAGCGCGGCAACCGCCAGATCGCCGCCATCGCCAAGGCGCTGAAGGGCGCCAAGACGCTGTATCTCGCCACCGATCCGGACCGCGAGGGCGAGGCGATCTCCTGGCACGTCCGCGCCATGCTGGAGGAGAAGCACCTGCTGCGCGGCATCGACGTGCAGCGCGTCACCTTCAACGAGATCACCAAGAACGCGATCAGGACGGCGATGAAGGCGCCGCGCGACCTCGACATGCCGCTGATCGAGGCATACTTGGCCCGACGGGCGCTGGACTACCTGGTCGGCTTCACCCTGTCGCCGGTGCTGTGGCGCAAGCTGCCCGGCAGCCGCTCCGCCGGGCGCGTGCAGTCGGTGGCGCTCAGGCTGATCTGCGAGCGCGAAGCCGAGATCGAGGTGTTCCGGCCGCGCGAATACTGGTCGGTGCAGGCGCAGATGACGACGCCGGGAGGGGCACCCTTCACCGCGCGGCTGACCCACCTGGACGGGAAGAAGCTCGACCAGTTCGACCTTGGCGACGAGGCACGGGCGCTCGCCGCCAAGGCGGCGGTGGAAACCGGCCAGTTCTCGGTCGACTCGGTGGAGCGGCGCAAGGTCAAGCGCAACCCGCCGGCGCCGTTCACCACCTCGACCCTGCAGCAGGAAGCCTCGCGCAAGCTGGGTTTTGGCGCGCAGGCCACCATGCGGGCGGCGCAGCAGCTGTACGAGGGCATCGAGCTGGACGGCGAGACGGTCGGCCTGATCACCTACATGCGGACCGACGGCGTGCAGATGGCGCGGGAAGCGGTGGACGCGATCCGCGGGCATATCGACGAGGCGTTCGGCCGCGACTACCTGCCGGGGATCGCGCGGGAGTACTCGACCAAGGCGAAGAACGCGCAGGAGGCGCACGAGGCGGTGCGTCCGACCGACGTCGCGCGCACGCCGCAGCAGATCGGCCGCTATCTCGGCGACGAGCAGCGCCGGCTGTACGAGCTGATCTGGAAGCGCGCGGTGGCCAGCCAGATGCAGTCCGCCGAGCTCGACCAGGTGGTGGTGGAGATCGCCGAGCCGGCCGGCAGGGCCAGGCTGCGCGCCAACGGCTCGATCGTCGCCTTCGACGGCTACCTCAAGCTGTATGCCGAGGGACGGGACGACGCCGACCAGAAGGGCATGGAGGACGAGGACGGCCGGATGCTGCCGCCGATGCGCGAGGCGGACCCGCTGAAGCGCGGCGCGGTCGCGGCGGACCAGCACTTCACCCAGCCGCCACCGCGGTTCTCCGAGGCCAGCCTGGTCAAGAAGATGGAGGAGATCGGCATCGGCCGGCCCTCCACCTATGCCTCGATCCTGACCGTGCTGCGCGACCGCGACTACGTGCGGCTGGAGAACCGGCGCTTCATCCCTGAGGATCGCGGCCGGCTGGTGACGGCGTTCCTGACCTCGTTCTTCGAGCGCTATGTCGACCCGCAGTTCACCGCCGGGCTGGAGGAGCAGCTCGACGACATCTCCGACGGCCGGGCCGACTGGCGCGCGGTGATGGCCAAGTTCTGGGAAGCCTTCTCCCACGCGGTGGCGCAGACCAGGGACCTCAAGATCTCGGACGTGATCGACGCGCTCGACGCCGATCTGGGTCCGCACTTCTTTCCCGCCCGTGCCGACGGCGGCGACCCGCGCACCTGCACCGCCTGCGGCACCGGGCGGCTCGGGCTCAAGCTCGGACGCTACGGCTCCTTCATCGGCTGCTCGAACTATCCCGCCTGCCAGTTCACCCGGAGACTGGTGATCGATGCCAAGGAGGGTGAAGGCGGCGAAACGCTGAAGGACGGGATGCGCGCGCTCGGCACCCACCCGGGAACCGGCGAGGAGGTCACCGTCAAGCGCGGACCGTGGGGGCTGTACGTGCAGCAGGGTGAGCCGGACCCGAACGACAAGAAGGCCAAGCCCCGGCGCGCCACCCTGCCCAAGGGTTTCGAGGGCGACACCGTCACCCTGGAGCAGGCAGTGGGGCTGCTGTCGCTGCCGCGCCTGGTCGGGCTGCATCCGGAGCTGGGCGAGCCGATCGAGGCCGGGATCGGCCGGTTCGGGCCGTACGTGAAGATGGGTGCGATCTTCGCCTCGCTGGAAAAGGACGACGACATCCTCGAGGTCGGCATGAACCGGGCGGTGGACGTGCTGGGCAAGAAGCTGGCCTCGGTGCGCACGCTGGGCGAGCATCCGAAGGACCGGGAGCCGGTGCTGGTGCGCAAGGGCCGGTTCGGGCCCTACGTGCAGCACGGGCAGGTCGTCGCCAACCTGCCGCGCGACCGCGCTATGGAGGAATTCACCCTCGCGGAGGCGGTGCCGCTGCTGGCGGAACGGGGCAAGCCGCTCAAGCCGCGCGGCAAGAAGGGCGTGGCGGCCAAGGCCAAGCCGGCGAGAAGGGCGGCGCCGGTCGCGAGTGCTGCGCCGAAGCCGCCATCGGCGGCACCGAAGATCGCGGCCAAGGCGGTCAAGCCTGCGGCCGGCAAGGCGGTCGCGAAGAAGCCGGCGAGCCGGGCCAAGCCCCCGCCGAAGGTGGCTGCGGCCGGGTCCGGCAGAACCGCGTCCAAGACCCGCGCCTGATGCCGAAGCGGCCGCCGGTGGCCGCGCCGGTCGCGGACGGAGAGGGCACCGAAGGGCGCAGCACCGGCACGTTCCCGTCGCGCGAGGCGATCCGGCGCTTCGTGTCGGAGTCGGGCGGCCGCGTCGGCAAGCGCGAGGTGGCGCGCGCGTTCGGGCTCGGGCCGGAGCACCGGGTGCCGCTGCGCGACCTGCTGAAGACGCTGGAACGCCAGGGCGAGCTCGTTCCCGCTGGCGCCCGCCGCTTCGCCAGCCCCGGCCGGCTGCCGGAGGAGGCCGTGGTGCAGGTGACCGGCATCGACGGTGACGGCGACGCGCTGGCGCGGCCGGTCGGCTGGGAGGGGGCCGGGCCGCCGCCGCTGGTGGTCATGCATCCCGAGTTGCGCGGACGCACTGCCCTGGCGCCCGGTCAGCGGGTGCTGGCGCGGCTGAAGCCGATCGGACAGGGGCGCTACCAGGGCCGCACGGTCCGGCGGCTGGACGCACGGCCCGGCCGCGTGCTCGGGGTCTACCGCCCGCTGCCTCCGGACGACGCGCCGGTGCGGCGCGGCCATCTGCCCGAGGCCGGACGGCTGGTCCCGGTCGACCGGCGGGTCAAGGCGGAATGGAGCGTGCCGGCCGGCGAGACCGGGGACGCGGAGCCGGACGAGATCGTGCTGGCCGAGCCGCTGCCGCAGATGGGGCTGGGACTCAAGCCGGTGCGGATCGTCGAGCGGCTGGGGCGGATGGGCGATGCGCGCTCGGTCAGCCTGCTCTGCCTGCATGCGCACGACATTCCGCAGCACTTCCCGGCCGAGGCGGTCGAGCAGGCGGAGGCGGCGACGGGGGTGGAGCTGTCCGGGCGCACCGATCTGCGCGCCGTGCCGCTGGTGACGATCGACGGCGCCGACGCGCGCGACTTCGACGACGCGGTGTTCGCCGAGCCGGATCCGGGCAACGTCGGCGGCTACCGGCTGGTGGTGGCGATCGCCGACGTCGCGCACTACGTCCGTCCCGGCTCGGCGCTCGACCGGGAGGCGCGGCTGCGCGGCAACTCGGTGTACTTTCCGGACCGCGTGGTGCCGATGCTCCCCGAGGCGCTGTCCAACGGCTGGTGCTCGCTCAAGGCCGGCGAGCCGCGCGGCTGCCTGTTCGTGGAGATGCGGATCGGCGCGGACGGCGCCAAGCACGCGCACCGGTTCGGCCGCGGCCTGATGCGCAGCGCCGCCCGCCTCACCTACGAGCAGGTGCAGGCGGCGCATGACGGCGACGCGATCCTCGCCCTGCCGGAAGGGCTGCTGGACAGCCTGTACGGTGCGTTCCGGGCGCTACTGGGGGCGCGCACCCAGCGCGGCACGCTCGACCTCGACCTGCCGGAGCGCAAGGTGGTGATCGAGGCGGGGCGGGTCGCGGCGATCGTGCCGCGGGCGCGCCTGGACAGCCATCGGCTGATCGAGGAGTTCATGGTGCTGGCCAACGTGGCCGCGGCCCAGGAACTGGGACGGCTGCACCAGCCCTGCATGTTCCGGGTGCACGCGCCGCCGTCGCCGGAAAAGCTGGAAGCGCTGCGTGCGTTCCTGGGCACGCTGGACTTGCCGCTCAAGCCGGCCGGCGAGATACGCCCGGCGGACCTGGATGCGGTGCTGACGCGCGTCGCCGGCACCGAGCAGGCGCCACTGGTCAACGAGATGGTGCTGCGCAGCCAGTCGCAGGCGGAGTACGGCCCGGACAACGTGGGGCATTTCGGCCTGGCGCTGCCGGAATATGCCCACTTCACCAGCCCGATCCGGCGCTATGCCGACCTGCTGGTGCACCGGGCGCTGATCGGCGGGCTCAGGCTCGGCGGCGACGGGCTCGGGACGGAGGACGGCGCCGGCTTCGCCGATGCGGGCGCGCACGTCACCGCCACGGAGCGGCGGGCGGCGCTGGCCGAGCGCGACGCGGTCGAGCGTTACATTGCTGCACACATGGCGGACAAAATCGGCGCGACCTTCTTCGCGCGCATTTCCGGCGTGACCCGGTTCGGGCTTTTCGTCACATTGTCAGAAACCGGCGCCAGCGGGCTGGTGCCGATCTCCTCCCTTTCCGCTCCCTCGGGAGCCGACGAAATCTGGATGCACGACGAAGCGGCACAGGCGCTGATCGGCAGGCGGAGCGGCATGGCGTATCGCCTGGCGCAGCCTGTCGTGGTGCGGCTGGTCGAGGCGGCGCCGCTGACCGGCGGGCTGCTGTTCGCCATCGGTGGCGACGCGCCGGCCACGTCGGCGCGTCAGGCCGACCGGCGCCTCCGGGGACCCGGCAAGCGCATTCCGTGAGGATCGGTCGCCCGGGGCTGGATGCCGATGCGGGCGCCCGCGCGCCGCTTCTGCCGACCCGACCCCGGACGCGGCAGCGACGCGACCGCGCACGCAGACGGCTCGCGTTCTGCTGCCTGCTGGCCTGCCTGCTTCTGGCCGCCGCGGCCGGGAACGGTCGGGCCGAGCCGGTCCCGGGTCCCGGGCTGGACCAGGCGCTGGCGACGAGCGTGATCGAGACCGCGCTGTCGGTTCTGCAGCCGCGCACGCTGGAGCCGCACACCGCGCAGCAGCTCACGGTGTGGGGGCTGAACGGGCTGACAGCGATCGATCCCGACCTGTCCGTGGAGGGCTCGGCCACGGCGCGGGGGCCGGTCCGCCTGTCCACGCCGCGCGGCATGCTGTTCGCGCGCACGCCACCCGCTTCCGACGACACCGCCGGCTGGGCCCGGCTCGCGGTCGACATGGCCGCGGCGGCCTGGGCTGGGTCGCCGGCGATACGCAACGCCGGCCAGCAGGCGGTGATCCAGAGCTTCTTCGACGAGCTGTTCAACCACCTCGACCCGTACTCGCGCTACGTGGCGCCGGCGCCGGCCGAGACCGAACGCACCGTGCGCACCGGCGGCACCGCGGAGGCGGGCCTCGGCGTGACCCGTCAGGGCCGGTCGCTGGTGGTGTCGGCTGTCAACACCAACGGGCCGGCCTGGGCGGCCGGGATCTCGGTCGGCATGCGCCTGCTGTCGATCGACGGGGAGCCGGTGCGCGGCCAGGATCCGGACGCGGTCGCGACCGCGCTGCAGGGCGAGCCGGGCAGCACGGTGGTGCTGGTGGTGGCGGCACCCGGGCATCCGCCGATGCGGGTCCCGGTGGTGCGTGCCGCGGTGCCGCCGGAAACCGTGTTCGCCTTCAGCAACGGCAACATCGTGGTGATCCGGGTGACCGGCTTCTCCGCCGACACCGCGCAGGAAATGAGCCAGTTCCTGGAGCAGGCGATGCAGCGCGGCGCGGGGGCCAGAGCGGGCGTGCCGCTGCACGGGCTGATCGTCGACCTGCGCGGCAATCGCGGCGGCTTCCTGCAGCAGGCGGTGACGTCGGTGGCGCTGGTGCTCGACCACGGCGTGGCGGTGACGGCGAAAGGGCGCGACCCCCAGGCGAACCACGTCTGGGCGGTGCAGGGCGGCGACCTGACCGAGGGGGTGCCGATCGTTGTGCTGGTGGACGGGCGCACCGCGAGTGCGGCCGAGATCATGGCGGCCGCACTCGCCGATCATCGCCGCGCGGTGGTGGTCGGCAGCGCCACGCTGGGCAAGGGGCTGGTGCAGTTCATCGCCCAGCTGCCCGACGGCGGCGAACTGTTCGTCACCTGGAGCCGCGTGCTGGCGCCGCTCGGCTGGCCGCTGCAGGGGCTGGGGGTGATCCCGCAGCTGTGCACCAGCCTCGGCCAGGCCCGGCTGGACCAGCAGCTGCAGGACTTGGCCGCGGGCAGCTTCGACGAGCGCGACGCGGTGGTGCAGAGCCGGGCGGCGCGCTGGCCGCTTGCGGTGGCGCGGATCCTCGACCTGCGCTCCGCCTGCCCGGCCGCCATCGGCACCGATGCCGACCTCGATGCCGCGCGCGCGTTGCTGGACACGCCTGGCGCCTACGACGCGGCGCTGGTGCCGCAGGCGGCCGAGCCGGTGCCGTGAGGCGACCGGGCACATGACCGGAGCGCGGCTGAAGGCCGGGCTGTGGGCCAGCGCCGCGCTGCGTCGCGCGCACCAGCTCGGCCGCTCCGGCATGGTGCTGCGTCGTGGCGACGCGGATGCGGGCGGCATCCTGGTGGTGCTGCGCGACCGTGACGGCCGCATGGTGGTGCTGACGCAGGCGCGCACGGCGGACGGCGAGGACGCCTGGACGCGTGGCACCGGCGCCGTCCCGGTCGACCAGGAAGGGGCCGACGCCTATGTCGCGCGGCAGGTCGGACGCGATCCCGACCTGTGGGTGCTGGAGATCGAGGGGCCCGACCTGGTTCCGCCGTTCGAGGCGACGATCGTGTAGCTTCGTCCGGGGCTGCCGGATCGGCCATGTGACGATCCGGAAGGTGGACGATACTGGACATACCACGGGACATTGCGGAAGCGGTCGCGCGTCTCCGGTCAGCCGCTCTGGCTTCCAGCCGGTCACGATGCGCCCGGTTCGTCCGACTGGCGGTCGAGGCGGGCGGGATCCACCTCGTTCCG
>CAXUDP010000061.1:10311-18698 GCA_964249735.1 uncultured Acetobacteraceae bacterium
CGTCAACAATGCGGGCACCGATCCTCAACGATCAGATCGAGGCTTATGCCGCTCCGAAGCTGCTTGAACATCTTCGGGCCGATTATCGGAAAGGAAGGTTTGTCGAGGATGCTGGCTACTTTCTGAAGACTCAGGATTATGACGCCTCCGACTGGATGGCGCACATATCGGCAACGGCAACAGGCGGCTTGCCCAACGACCCATGTCTGCTCGTGGCGCCTGGGCCAGTCGGCCATGCCGAGTTGTGCGTCCACATGGTCGAGACCAGCCTTGTCTGGAAGATCGCTCGTGTCGATCCCGCAAGCGTTGCGCCAGCGTTCGCGGACTGCGGCACCCGGAGCAGCGGGACGCGGTAGTCCTGCAATCCTGGTCGGCGCAGCCGAGTTCGATGTGACGGTGCGTCCGGGGATGACGCGCAGGTCGCGCCAGCTGTCCCAGGTCCGCCTTGCAGCGTGCCCGATGTTGCTCCATCCACGTCTTCCTCCGTTGCGCCGTGCCGATCACCTCGGCATGGTCAGCGGTGTCGGTTGTCGTCCGGCCGGTTCCATGGATCTGTGGTAGACGCACGGAGCGCAGGAACCATCCGGTCTGTTCTGCCCGACATCCTCCCCCATTCCTCCCGGAGTAACGACGATTTCCGACGCCGTCCTGTCATCGACACTGCGCACCGCCTCCGCCCGCCGTCGCACGCCCAAGCCGCAAGCCATCGTGCACCGCCTGTTCGCACGCAGCCGCGCCGTGCGCAGGCTGACCGTGGGGGTCCTGGCGACGGTGGAGCTGGCGATCCTGGGCGGCCACAAGCAGCGCGGTCCGATGCGGCTGATCCGGCAGGTGCGCCGCGAGCGCGAAAGCCTGCTCAGCGGCAACGAGGCGTTCATGATCCACTCGCTGGCGCGCACCCAGGCGGCGGTCGGCGGCGTGATGGCCGAGGTCGGCGTGTTCCAGGGCTGCTCGGCCAAGCTGATCAGCCTCGGCGGGCAACCCGAGGAGCTGCACCTGTTCGACACCTTCGAGGGCCTGCCGGAACCGGACGGCGCAGAACGACGGTCGATGCGGCAGGGCCACTACGCCGCCTCGCTGGAGGCGGTGCGGTCATACCTGTCCGACCGGCCCAACCTGGTGTTCCACAAGGGCATGTTTACCGGCGAGAACGTGTCCTGCGCGGACCGGAAGTTCTCGCTGGTGCACCTGGACGTCGACCTGAAGGAGGGCACCCTCGCCTGCCTGCAGTTCTTCTATCCGCGCATGCTGCCGGGCGGCGTGATCGTCAGCCACGATTATTCCTACCTCGGCGGCGTGCGGGAAGCGTTCGACGAGTTCCTGGCCGACAAGCCGGAACGCGCAGTGGAGCTGCCGACCTCGCAGGCGATGCTGATCAAGGGGTGATCGGCACCACGGTCAATGGCCGCCGCCGGAGGAGGCACCACGGTTCGAGCTGATCGACGGGTCGCCGCCGCTACCGTTGAGGTTGGCGCCGGTGTCCGTCCCCGACAACAGGCTTCCGGTTGAAGCGTCGGCCTGATGATGCGCAGATGGCGTGTAGGTGTTGTCGCAGGCAGCTAGCGCCAGCATGCAGGCGATGCTGAAGATGGATCTGTTCATTCCGCGGATCCCTTGTGTCCGATGTCGCCGAGCATAGACGCAGGCAGGACGTGTGCAACCGCGGGAGGCGAGCGAATCCAGGACCGTCAGCCATCCGGGGCCAATCGATCGTCTGCAGCCGATGCACGTGCGCGAGCGATCCGCTGCTTCGACGCGGGCGACTACCCAGGTGCTGCCAAGCTGCTGGTGGCGCTGGTGCCGCTGGTGTCGGGAGGTCCGGCAGACGTCGTGCTGCTCCGGCTCTGCGGGATGGCGCTGGTCCGGAGCGGCGAGGCGGTAGAGGGTCTGCCCTACCTGGCCCGATCGCGGGAACTGGCGCCGGGGGAGGCGCCCTCCGCGCTCTGGCACGGGATCGGGCTGCACGCTGCCGGCCGCTACACGGAGGCCGCCTCGGCGCTGGGAACGGCGAGCCGGCTGGCGGCCGCCGACCCGGCGCCGCTGATCCACCTGTCGCGGGCGCTGCTGAAGCTGGGACAGCCGCACGCAGCGCTCGACGCGGCACGGCGGGCCGTGTCGCTGGCGCCGCTGCTGCTCGACGCGGAGCATGCGGTGCGCCTGTCCACGCTGGCCATGCTGCAGGCCGATGACGCGACCCCGGCCGCCCTGGCCGAAGCCTGGCTGGCGCTCGGCCGCATCTGCCTGCGCCTAGACAAGGTGATGGACGCGCGCGCCGCCCTGGTCGAGGCGCTCGGCCAGCAGACGCCGCATTCGGAGGCCGAGGCCGAGCTGGCGCTGGTGGAGCATCTGTGCGGACAGCCGCTGGCCGCGACGGCACGGTTGCGGGCAGTGCTGGACCGCGATCCCAGCTGCTCCGTCGCCCGCCTGCATCTGGCGAGCCGGCTGCTGCTCGACGGCGACGCGGCACCGGCCCTCGCCCTGCTGGACGCGTTGCCCCCGATTCCAGGGCCGTTACGATCGCATTGGCATGCCTACCGTGCGGCCGCCCTGGTGGCGCTCCGTCGCGACGACGCTGCCCGCGACGCGCTCGCACAGGCCGAGCGGCCGCCGGTGAGGGGGCTGGCGCTGTTGTTGTCTTGGCAGCGCCTGGTGCTCGCGCGCCGCGATCGTCGTCCGGAGGCAGACGCGCTGGCCGACCGGGTGGGCAGCCTGGTCTCGCGCCGCGACGCCGGCAGCCTCGAGCAGCGCATCGACGCTCATTTCGACCTGGCCGAGCTGCGGAGCGCGGACGGCAGGCACGCGGACGCGTTCGACCACTGGATCCGCGGCCACGGGCTGCTGCGTATGGCACAGCCGTTCTCACGCGACGAGCACACGGCCACCCTGGCGGCGATCCTGCGCGGGTACGGCGCGCAGCGCCTAGCCGACGGGCCGCGGTCGGCGATACGGGATCCGGCCCCGGTGTTCATCGTCGGGCTGCCGCGCACCGGCACCACGCTGCTGGAACAGATTCTTAGCGCGCACCCGATGGTGCACGGCGCCGGAGAACGGCTGGCAATCCGCGAAACGCTGGCGCGGCTGACCGATACCGGAACGGTCAGCACCGCCGCGATACGCGCCGCGGCGCTCGACGCGCCGACGCTTAGCGCGGCCTCGCGCGACTACCTGGCGGAGCTGCACGCCCTGGCGCCGGACGCCGCGCGCGTCGTGGACAAGATGCCGGACAACGTGTTCCAGCTCGGCTTCATCGCGACGCTACTGCCGGGCGCGCGGATCATCTGCTGCACCCGCGACCTGCGCGACGTCGGTGCCTCGATCTTCGGCCACCGGTTTCTCGGCTACCATCCCTACGCCCATGATCTGGCCGACCTGGGTTGGTACATGGCCCGGCAGAAGCGGTTGCTGGCGCATTGGCGGTCGAGCCTGCCTTCGCCGATGCTGATGCTGGATCATGCCGAATGGATCGGGGACTTCGACGGCACGCTGCGGCGCGTGCTGGCGTTCCTCGACCTGCCCTACGATCCGGCGTGCGCGCGGTTCTTCGAGCAGGACCGGCGGGTCGGCACCGCCAGCCGCGCCCAGGTGCGTCGGCCCATCAACGACTCCGGGGTGGGACGCTGGAAACGATACGCCGAGCAGCTCGCGCCGATGCTGCGCGAGCTGCCTCCCACCGAATAAGAAAAGGCCATGCGACCCGAAGGTTGCAAGACCGTTGCCGTCGGTCCGTGCGATCAGAACCTGACCTGCAGCCTCGCGTAGAAGGTGCGGCCGTAGATGTCGTAGACGTTCGACGCCGTGTTCGTGCTGGTGTCCACTACGAACGGCGGCGTGCGGTCGAAGAGGTTGTCGATGCCAGCGACGACCTGGATCTTCTTGTAGTTATAGGTCGCGACGATGTCGTGGTAGAACACCTCGTTGGTCTTGTAGAACCGGCTCGCCGCGGTGAAGTTGGCGCCGCCCTCATTGTAGACCATGCCGTCGATGTAGCGGACGGTCCAGCTGAAGCTGAACGGCCCGTGGGAGTAGGTGCCGGTGAAGTTGTCGCGGATCACCGGCACGCCGACCGGATACAGGCCGCCGCCCAGCACGGTGTTGAGCGTGCCCTTGAGGTTGATGAATGGGCCGCCGTTGGTGAGCTGCTCGGTGTAGCCGATGGTGTCGACCAGCTCGTTGGTGAACTGGAAGTTGTTGCCGCCGCGCAGCTTCAGCAAGTAGCTCAGGTCGAAGTCGATGCCGTTGGTGCGCAGCACGCCCAGGTTCTGGAACGGCGCATTGGCCAGGGCGATGTTGCCGGATCCGTTACGCGTGCCCGCATCGGCACAGAGCGGGCTGCTCTGGTTCACGCTGGTATAACATTGGTCCTCGACGAACTGCACCGGCACCTCGCCGATCTGGTTGTTGATCGAGGTGTGGTAGTAGTCGATCTCGGCTGAGAAGTTCGGCAGGAAGCGCGGCGTCAGCACCGAGCCGATCGTGTAGGTGCGCGAGGTTTCGGGTAGAAGTTGCGGATTGCCGCCGACCAGCGTCGCGATCTGCGTGCCGTTTTGCGTGTATCCGGCTGGTAGGTGCTGCCGGGCGCAGTTAGCAGCGACGATGCCGGAGGCGGCACCGTAGCTTGAGACCTGGACGCAAGGATCGGTGCCCTGCTCGAAGTTCAGGGTGTCACCACCGAACGCCTCAGAAATTGCCGGCTGGCGCGTCGAGGTGCCGAGGTTGGCGCGGAAGCGGATGTCCCGCGTCGGCGACCAGTTCAGGCCGAGCTTGAAGTTCTGCACGCCGCCGAAGGTGTTGTAGTCGGACCAGCGGCCGGACACATCGGCGGAAAGGTCCTTTGCAGCTACAAGGTTCTTCAGGATCGGAATGTTCAGCTCGCCGAACACCTCGCCGACGTCGAAGCCGCCGCCGGTCGGCAATATCTTCGCCTGGGTCGCCTCGCCCGCCTCGACGACCGGATCAGGATGATAGGCGCCGCTCTCCTGGCGGTATTCGAAGCCAACCGCGAGCCCAAGCGGCCCGTAGGGCAGTTGCAGTACCTTGTTGTTGGTCACGGTGCCGCCGTAGTCGCGGAACTGGTAGTACGCGTTGGAGTTGTCGGTGAACTCGACATAGCGCGCTGCTGCCGCGCTGACGTTGCCGGCACCGAACGGGTTCAGCAGCGCGCAGCCCTGACCAAGATTACAGAGCGACGCGTTAAACGGGTCTGCAGCAACACTATCGGAACCGAGCGCGTTCTCGAAATTGACCGCGTTGATCGAGTTCAGCACGCTGATCGTGGTGTCGGAATAGCCGTAGGTGAAGTAGGCGTCGTAGTTCCAGTTGCCGGTGATGTTGCCACGGCCGCCGACCGTCGCCTGCCAGGTGTCGGTGCCGGTCTCGTACTGGCGCGCTCCGAGATCGGTGGTGCGGCGGAACCCGGACAGCGGCTCGTTGACACCGAGCGCCTCTGCGAACGGGTTGCCCTGCGGAATGATCAGCGACGTAGCAGTGTTCGGGTTGCCGGTCACCGGCTGGCCGGACAACTGCTCTTCGGTGTTCTTGTGGGTGTAGTACGCCGAGGCATAGGCGGTCAGGTGGTCGTTGACGTCGTAGTGCGCTTGGCCGGCCAGGTTCCCCTGCGACTCGTAGTCGGACAGGAACTGGTCGTAGCCGTAGTCGTAGCGGCCATTGATGTTCGGGTTCGCGCCATTTGCGCCCTGGTAGCTGTTGATGAACGGCTGCACCTGCCCGTTGATCACGGTGCCGCCGGTCGTTCCGGCGAACCCGTTTGCCTGCGGGGTCCCGGTGCCCGCGTAGAAGTACCGTCCGGCAACCGGGGTCCCCGAACCGATCTCAAAAGGTTCGCCTGGCGCAGGATCCCCGGCGACCACCGGGTCGGACCAATCGCGGTCCCGCTGCAGCACCGGCTGGCGCTGCAGGTAGCGGCCGCTCACCTCGACGTTGCCGCGGCCCTGTGCGAAGTCGAAGCCGGTAATGCCGGACACCTCGCCCTGCTTGTTGTCGCCGGATGCGGTGATGTTGCCGCCCAGGTTGAGCTGCGTGCCTGAGTAGCTTTTCTTGGTGATGATGTTGACCACGCCCGCAACCGCGTCGGCACCATAGATAGTCGAGGCGCCGTCCTTCAGGATCTCGATGCGGTCGACCATCTGGATCGGGATGGTGTCGAGGTCAACACAGTCGTTGCCGGCACCGTAGGCAGAGTGGACGTAACGGCGTCCGTCCACCAGCACCAGCGTGCGGGTGATACCGAGGTTGAACAGGTCGATGCAGGACGAGCCGTTGCCGCCGTTGTTGGTGCTGGCGAAGGTGCCCGCGTTGCCGACTGAGGGGATCTTCCGCAGCACGTCCTCGATGGTCTGCGAGCTGGACTGCTCGATCTGCTTGGCTGTGACTACGGTGATCGGCGCCTCGCTGGTCAGGTTGCTGGTGCGCAGGCGCGAGCCGGTCACCTCGATGTTTTCGGCCGCCGGCGCGCCAGTGCCGGGGGCAGTCGATGTGCCGCTCGCGGCGAACGGGATCGGGGCGATCTGCGCGAACTGCAGGTTAGGATCCGATGCGGACGTTCCGAACGTGCCCGATGCGGTGGCCTGGCTTGAGGTCGTCTGCGCGAAGGTCGGCATCGGGCCCAGGAACGAGGAGTCGGGATTGCTCGCCGTCGCGCCGGCGTTCGAGGTCGGCGCGAGCTGCGCATAGGCGGGTAACACGCCCAGCACGGGGCCCAACGCCAGCGCCGCCACCGACCCTTTCAGAACGCCGCGCAGGGAAAAATGGTGACGGGTCATTTTCAAATACTCCAGTCCGGACCGCCGGGAAATGAACGAACAGCCAGGATACGGTGAAGCGTCCGACGAAGGTCCGCCGAGGAACGGCCTTCATTTCTCCAACGCCACACTGTCCGACAAACGATGCTGCCGGATGCCGTCCTGGCAAATCAGAACCGTCTACCCGCCCGTCGGCACGTAACCGGTTTGTGACACACTTAAAGTTCATGACAGGGCACCCATGCAATAGCGGCATGGAGCGGTTTTGGCCTCTTCGGCGGAAATGTTGCAAAAATGACACGAGTGGTGCCCGGCTTGGGCGGCAGTGTTGGCCGTCCCTGCCCGGACCGACCCTGCCGCAAGTGGGACGCGTCGGCGGCGCTTCTTCCTGGCGAAAAAACCGGCTACGTGCGACGGGAGGAAGCGGTCGCGGCTTGGCTATCCGATGGCGTCGAGGCCATCCGCTCCGGCCGGCTGCGCGCGAAGGGACACGTGACGATGACGAGACGGTTCGGCTTGCTGGTGGGGACCGCCTGCACGATGGCAGCGATGAGCGGCATTGCCCGTGCACAGCCGGTGCAGGGGCTGTATATCGGCATCGCCGGAGGCGGCAACCTGGCGCAGGACCAGACGGTGCGGCTGTCGCCGCAGCAGCCGAGCGGCGAGCTGCGCTACGGCGCCGGCGAGGTCGGGCTCGGCAGCGTCGGATGGGGCTTCGGCAACGGGCTGCGGCTGGAGGTCGAGGGCAACTACCGCAACGACCCGCTGCAGCACTTCCGGGGTACCCGGTTCCCCACCCTCGCCGGCGGCTACCAGGAAGACTACGGCGGAATGGTCAACGCGCTGTTCGACATGGATATCGGCAAGAGCTGGCTCTACCCGTATTTCGGCGCCGGCGCGGGCTACATCTGGACGCACGCGGCCGAGCACTACAGTGGCACCAACTATCCCTACGCCGAGCGCCTGGGCGGCACCAACGGCAACTTCGCCTACCAGGGCATCTTCGGCCTGTCGGTGCCGGTGCCCTGGGTGGTCGGGCTGTCGAGCACGCTGGAGTACCGCTTCACCTCCATCCTGGGGCCGCAGCGCTTCACCGGCGACGGCATCGGCACTGAAGGGGCATTCGGGCCCAAGCCCTACGGCATCTCGCGCGGCAACCAGGACATCACCACCAACTTCAACCATTCGCTGCTTCTGGGCGTGCGCTACGAGTTCAACCCGGCACCACCGCCGCCTGCCGCCCAGCCCCCGGTGGTGCCGGCCGCACCGGCGCCGGCGGAAGCGCGCACCTACCTCGTGTTCTTCGACTGGGATCGCGCGGTGCTGACCGCGCGGGCCCGCGAGATCGTGGCGCAGGCGGCGCAGGCCTCGACCCACGTGCAGACCACACGCCTCGAGGTGGACGGCTACACCGACACCTCCTCCATCCACGGCGGCAGCCAAGGGGCCCGCTACAACCAGGGCCTGTCGTTGCGCCGCGCCACCAGCGTCAAGGTCGAGCTGATCCATGACGGGGTGCCGGCGGCAGCGATCGACATCCACGGCTATGGCGAGACCCGTCCGCTCGTCGCCACCGGCCCGAACAGCCGCGAGCCGCAGAACCGACGCGTCGAGATCATCCTGCGCTAG
>CAXUDP010000061.1:18798-21355 GCA_964249735.1 uncultured Acetobacteraceae bacterium
CGGCCCGAACAGCCGCGAGCCGCAGAACCGACGCGTCGAGATCATCCTGCGCTAGAACATCGTCCGATCGAACCGGATCGGCCGGTCGGATGAGGATGCCCGGCTGACCGGGAGGCTGGAGTCCGACCTGTCCACTGCTTCCTGGTCCGATAGATCGTTCGCTCGCCTGGGTGCGGCACCGGTGGCGGCGCGCGAACTGGTCGGCTCCCGAGCGTGCGCCGAAAGAACGCCGTCACGTTGTCGTTGAACGCCCGGTGGAACGCCGCCCTGTCGAAGCCCGGCCGGCTGACGCAGATCGACGGGACGGCCTGGGCGAGCGCCTCCGGACAGGGCGCCAGAAAGTCGTAATGGTCCGCGTTCGGCAGGAGGTGCATCTCGGGGCTGCCCGGCAACCCGGCCTTTACCGCGTCGGCGTAGTCGGGTGACGGCAGGACGCTGTCGTCGGCCGCGCGCCAGAGCTGAACCGGCATGGCGACGGCTGCGAGGCCCTGCCTGGTGAAGGTGAAGCCCAGCGCGGGTGCGGCCACGACGATCGCCCGGATCCGCCCGTCATGGACGAACGCCGACGGAGGCGGTCCGGCGATGGCGGCCGGGTCCTGGCCATGCGCCTTGACAAGCCGGCAGTCGAAGAAGGCGGGGTGGGCGGCGCAGTGCGGCCCGATCAGGCGGAGATCCGGTGTTCCGCCCGCGGCGACGAGAACGGTGAAGCCGCCGGCGGAGAAGCCGAACGCGCCGACCCTGGCAGGGTCCACCGTCCCGGGATGCCAGTGCGAGACCATGAACCCGATCACCGTACGGAGCTGGCGGGCGCGGTCGGCGATGTCCAGCGCCCGGCTGTGGTCGCGCGGGTTGTCGCCGGTGTGGGTCGGCGCCGCCGCCACGAAGCCGGAAGCGGCCAGGGCGTAGGCGGTGTCGCTGTGTCCGGTGAGTTCCCCGCCGGTCCCGTGGGAGATGACCACCAGGGGAAGGCGGCTGCCTCGGATCGCGCCGTCGGGTGCGACCGTCTGGACGAAAAGGCCGATCGGCGTCGGCTTGGGCGACGTTTCGGTGGGATACCATATTCCGACCTCCAGCGGCGGCTCGACCCCGTCGGGAACGGCGATCCGGGTGAAGCCGACGGGACCGGCGCACGCCGACGACGACACGGCCAGCCAGGCAGCCAAGCCAACCAGGAGGAGCGAGGGTTTCATGAGGCGTCTCCGTTTGCAGGGCGAGCGTCTTGCCCCGACTTCGCGGTCCATGCAGGCCGATCTTCGCGAACGGGCGAACGGGTTCGCGAGGCGGCCGGCAGGCATCCTCGCCCGGTGACCGTGCGGCGACTGGCGGAAGGCGGGAGGATGCAGGCGCTTCTCGGGAGCCGGCGCGAGTGGGGGCTGGATCTGGTGGTCGCGACCAGCAGCGGCTTCTTTCTGGGGCTGGTGGGGCCGTTCGGGAGCTATCTGAACGGCTCCCACCTGGTGACGGTGGCCTACTGGATCGCTGCCGTCTGGGCCGGGATGATCCTGTTCGGCGTGACCTTGCGGCCGGCGATCCGGCTCGCGTCGCGCTGGAGGCTGCCACGGGTCGCCATGCTCGCGGTGGTGACGCCGCTGGTGGCGATGCCGCTCGCCCTGCTCTGCCACGTGGCGGCGGCGACCCTGTGGCCGGTCCAGATCGACCGCATCGGCCTGCTGGCCTGGTACGGACAGACCCTGGTGATCTCGGTTCCGCTGGCCATGAGCTACGGGTTCGCGAGGGGCACCGGAGGGGCGCGGGAGGCCGGATCGCTACCCGCGGCGGCTTCCCCGGGATCGGCATCCGGACGGCTCCTGGCCCGGCTGCCGGCCGGGCTCGGCCGCGAGGTCATCGCGCTGCAGATGGAGGACCATTATGTCCGCGTGCACACCGCCAAGGGCTCCGGCCTGGTCCTGATCCCGCTGCGCCAGGCCGTCCAGGAGCTTGGCGCCGCGGGACGGGGGGGCTTGAAGGTGCACCGGTCGTGGTGGGTGGCGCGCCAGGCGGTCAGGGGCTTCGGTCGGGACGGCCGCAACCTCCGGCTGCGGCTCAGCAACGGTCTGGAGGTCCCTGTCGCCCGCACCAGCGTCGCCGAGGTAAGGGCAGCCGGCTGGCTGGACGACCGGCCCTGCCCTTAGGCCCTCGGCGGGCCGAGCTTGCCAAATGTCTGGTCCAGGACGGGAGGATCGTGGCGTTATCCTGACGCGGGAAGCGGAGGAAGCGCCATGGCGGATAGTCCTCACGGCAGCGCCCGAACGACGCTGCGAGTTCGAGCCGAGCGCCCTGAGCGTCGCAAGAGGCGACCAGTACCCTCGCTGCAGCCATGCCCTGGATCGGTTGACGGTCCAGAGGACCTACGGCCTGAGCCGTACCACCGTGAACAAGTGGCGTGGCCGGACAACCACGGCCGACGCCCCGGTGGGGCCGGCCGCGCTGCGCAGCACCGCGCTGAGCCCGGAGCGGGAGACCGTGGTGGCCGAGTTCCGGCACCGCGCCCTGTTGTCGCTTGACGACGTGCCAGGCCACCTGCGCGACATCATCCCGAAGCTGACGCGGTCCAGCC
>CAXUDP010000062.1:0-4089 GCA_964249735.1 uncultured Acetobacteraceae bacterium
GTTCCGCGACGGGATCATGTTCGACGGCTCCTCGATCGCCGGCTGGAAGGCGATCAACGAGAGCGACATGATCCTGATGCCGGACCCCGACAGCGCGGTGATGGACCCGTTCTCGGCCAAGCCGCAGATGATCCTGTTCTGCGACATCGTCGAGCCGTCCACCGGCCAGCCCTACGCCCGCGACCCGCGCGGCACCGCCAAGCTGGCCGAAGCGTACCTCAAGTCCACCGGGATCGGCGACACCGCCTTCTTCGGCCCGGAGGCAGAATTCTTCATCTTCGACAGCGTCAGGTTCGGCACCGGGCCCAACTTCGCCTCCTATCACCTCGAAAGCATCGAGGGGCCGGGCGCCTCGCTCAAGGACTACCCGGAAGGCAACATGGGCCACCGCCCGACGGTGAAGGGCGGCTACTTCCCCGTGGCGCCGGTGGACAGCGAGCACGATCTGCGCGCCGAGATGCTGTCGACCATGGGCGAGATGGGCCTGCCGATCGAGAAGCACCACCACGAGGTGGCGCAGTCGCAGCACGAGCTCGGCACCAAGTTCACCACCCTGGTGAAGGCGGCCGACTTCCTGCAGATCTACAAGTACTGCGTGCACAACGTCGCCCACAGCTACGGCAAGACCGCGACCTTCATGCCCAAGCCGATCCACGGCGACAACGGGTCGGGCATGCACGTTCACCAGTCGATCTGGAAGGACGGCCGCCCGACCATGGCCGGCAACGGCTATGCCGACCTGTCCGATACAGCGCTGTACTACATCGGCGGCATCATCCGGCACGCCAAGGCGCTGAACGCCTTCACCAACCCGTCCACCAACTCCTACAAGCGGCTGATCCCGGGCTTCGAGGCGCCGGTGCTGCTGGCCTACTCGGCGCGCAACCGCTCCGCCTCGTGTCGCATCCCGTATGCGACCAGCCCCAAGGCCAAGCGGGTCGAGGTCCGCTTCCCCGACCCGACCGCCAACCCTTATCTCGCCTTCGCCGCGATGCTGATGGCCGGGCTCGACGGCATACGCAACAAGATCCATCCCGGCGAGGCGATGGACAAGGACCTGTACGACTTGCCACCGGAGGAGCTGAAGGAGATCCCCACGGTGTGCGGCTCGCTCCGCGAAGCCCTGCAGGCGGTGGAGGCGGACCACGAGTTCCTGCTCGCCGGCAACGTGTTCACACGCGACCAGATCGAGGCCTACTGCGAGATCAAATGGCAGGAGGTGTACAGGTTCGAGCACACGCCGCACCCGGCCGAGTTCGAGATGTACTACTCCGTCTGATCCGGCCGTGCGGATGGCGCCGGCGGCAGCGAGGCCGACGGCGCCATCCGCGTGAGCGCACTCCCCCGCTGCCCGCCGCTCCTGCGCAGCACGCGGCTGACGCTCGAACCGCTGCAGGCGGACCACCTCCCGGCGCTGTTCGCCGGCCTGTCCGATCCCGCCCTGTATCGCTGCCTTGCCGACCGGCCACCGGCCTCGCCGGACGAGCTGTCCGACCGCGTGGGCGGGTCCGGCCGTTCCCCGGACGGGGCGGATCTCTGGTGCAGCTGGATGATCCGGCAGAACCACGACGATGCCTATGCCGGCACCGTGCAGGCGACGGTGGAGCAGGCCGGGCAGGAATCGTCGACCGGGCTGATCGGGATCATGATCTTCCCGGACTTCTGGCGACGCGGCATCGCCACCGAGGCCCTGTCCTGCCTGCTCGACTGCCTGTTCGAGCGCTACGGCTGCGCCGTGGCCGCCGCCCTGGTCGACACGCGCAACACGGCCTCGCTGGCGCTGTTCGACCGGCTCGGCTTCGGGACCGTGCGCATCATCCTCGACGCCGACTTCTTCGACGGCCAGATCAGCCACGAGGTCGAGCTGGCCCTGCCGCGCGCCGCCTGGCGCACGCCGCGCGGGATCGGCTGACGCTCCGGCCGGTTCATCTCCCGTCAACCTTTGCAATGCAGGATGCGGCGATGGAACGGGGAGCCGCCATGTCGGGAACTGCCGGCCTCGGCCAGTCAAGCGCGTCAATCGGCGCCGGACACGATCCGGCGGCGCGGAAGTCGGGCGCCCAGGCCGTGGCGGTCGCGAAGCAGGCCCTGGACCAGGCGCAGGGCCGCGTCGATGCGGACCGCCGGGCGCACAGCCCGGGCTGCGTCGCGGTGGATCAGAAGGACGTGGACAAGGCCTCGGCCGAGTTCGCCCAGGCCCAGGCGGCGGAAACGGCGGCAACGGGGCAGGCACCGGCCGCGGGCGGAAGGCTCTCGATCACGGTCTGAGCCGGTCCGGTCCTTGTCCCTCGCCCGACAGCTCGCGCCGGCTGCGGTCGAGCTCCTCGCTGTAGCGCCTGAGCGCGTACTGCTCGGTCAGCTCGCCCAGCACCTGGCGACGCTCCCCGTCGTCCACCACCACCAGCGCGTCCGCCTCGCCGCTCTCGAACAGCGCCACCGCCTCGCGCACGCGCATCTGCGGCTGCAGCATCACGTCCCCGTAATGCAGCAGGTCGTGCAGCCGCGTGACCTCCTCCTCGCCGTGCAGCTCCGGGACCAGCACCAGCCCGGCATAGCGGCCGGACGGCTCGACCACGATGATCCGGTGCGCCGAACCCAGCGGGAAGTCGCGACGCACCGCGGCCAGCGAGGTGTCGATGCGTATGGTGCGCACCTCGCGACGCATCATCCGGCCCACGGTGAGGTTGCGCATCCAACCGACGTCGACCGCGCTGCGTATGCTCTCGCCGCGCAGGTGGAAGCGCCAGGTGGCGAAGGAGTAGCCGAAGATGCGTCGCACCGTCAGCGACGACACCACCGACGCCGCCAGCACCGCGCTGGTCAGCGGCAGGCTGCCGGTGGATTCCAGCGCCAGGAACACCATGGTCAGCGGCCCGCCGATGATCGCCACCGCCATGGCGCTCATGCCGATCAGCGCGCACACCACCGGCGACAGGGCGTTGGCAGACACCAGCGACAGCAGGTCGCCGAACAGGGTGCCGGTCAGCACGCCGAGGAACAGCGAGGCGAAGAACAGGCCGCCGCGGAAGCCCGACCCGATCGACACCGCCGACGCCACCGCCTTGAGCAGCAGCATCATCGCCACGGTCTGCAACCCGTACTGCGAGTCGAGTCCGAGCCGCATCGCCATGTGCCCGGACGACATCACCGCCGGCGTGATCAGCGCCATCAGCCCGACGATCAGCCCGCCCACCGCGGGGCGCAGCCAGACCGGCAGGCGCGAGCGACGGAACACGGACTCCGCCAGCGTCACCCCGCGCATGATGACGATGCCGACCAGCGCCGAGATCACGCCCAGCGCCAGGATGGTCACGTAGTCGAGGCCACCGATCCCGGGCGGGATCACCACTGCCAGCGACGGGGCCGCCCCGCCCAGCAGGTGGGTGACCAGGATGGCGCAGATCGAGGCCAGCGTGACCGGCGCCAGGTTCACCAGCGCGTAGGTGCCCACCACCAGCTCGAAGGCATAGAAGGCGCCGGCGATCGGCGCGTCGAACGCGGCACCGATCGCGCCGGCCGCGCCGCAGCCGACCAGCACCCGCATGTCCTCCCGGCGCACCCGGAAGGCGCGCCCGACCTTGGACGCCAGCGCCGAGCCGATCTGGGTATAGCCGGCCTCCAGCCCGATGGAGGCGCCGACGCCGTTCGACAGCACGGTCTGGATCACCACGATCAGGCTGTCGCGGAACGACATGCGGCCGCCGAACAGGGCGTTGGCCTCGATCGGATCGACCGGCCGCCCCGGACGCACCCGCACCGCCAGCAGCCCGAACAGCCCGAGCACCAGCCCGCCCAGCGTCGGCACCAGCACCGCGCGCCAGGGATCGAGATGCAGCAGCCCGGACATCCGGCCGCTGCCGGCGAGCGCGAACAGCTGCCGGTGCATCAGCAGGGTGACCGCGTTGATGGCCACCACCAGAAGCCCGGCCGCGACACCGATGCCGGACGCCAGCACCGCCAGCCAGATCTCGTCGCCGCGCACCAGGGCGCGCAGCGTGAGCGGCGCCTGCAGCACCCAGCCGCGCACCTGGTGCCCGCGCTGGGCGATCCCGTCGCGGAACGCCGGCCGCCTGCCCGTCTCGGCCACCG
>CAXUDP010000062.1:4189-21053 GCA_964249735.1 uncultured Acetobacteraceae bacterium
CCGCGCTGGGCGATCCCGTCGCGGAACGCCGGCCGCCTGCCCGTCTCGGCCACCGCATCACGCGGGCGCCTGTTCCCGGGAAGCACGTCCCCAGGCAGCATCTCGTCGGCCAGCATCTTGTCGGGCAGCGCCCCGTCGGCCACCGCTTCGGACACGCCTACGGCCGCCAGGTCCGGCCGCTCACGGCGCAGGCGCGCGGAAAGAAAAGGCAGCGAACCGGGCAAAAGGACAGCCTCGCGGCGTCACCGCTCATCGTGACGCGATGCAGCGTGTTCTGAAGCCTGGCCGCGTCCGGCGCAACATCCATGGCAGCCCGGACCCGTCCGCAGGCGAGGCGGCAGGCTGCGCCGCGCGCAGCTGCATCGGCGGCGCCTCCGGAGCCGGCGGCACCGGGATCGGACCAGGCGGCTCGCCGATCGGCGGCACGTCCGGATCCTCGGGCGGCGGCGGGGGCGGCGGCTCCGGCTGGCCGCCGGACACCAGGGCGGCCAGCGCAGCGCGCCAGGAACCGCGTTCGCCGGAAAACCCGGACAGGTGAAGGCGTCTTGCGAACGTTGCGCGTTCCATGCCTGGGCCGCTCCCTTCAACACCGCATCCCGTCATGCGCGGCTGCGTAATGATCGTCATGTCCGGTCCCGCTTGCAACGGAATCGTTCCAGTCGCCCCGGTAACTTGTACCTGACCTTGCGCCCACCCTCACACACGGGAGATGAACAGGCCGTGAAGCTTCCCTCATCGATGCGCCTCGTCGCTCACGATCCCGCCGGCGGCGATCCGGACACGCTGCGCGTCCGCGACGCCCCGCTGCCGCAGCCGCGTCCGGGCGAGCTGCTGATCCGCGTGTCGGCGGCCGGCATCAACCGGCCGGACGTGATGCAGCGCCGCGGACTGTATCCGCCGCCGCCGGACGCCAGTCCCGAGCTCGGGCTGGAGGTCGCGGGCACCGTGGTCGCCATCGCACCCGCCGCCCAGGCGGAACCGCACCCCGGCGCGGCCGCTCCGATCGCCCTGGGAGACCGGGTCTGCGCCCTGGTCAACGGCGGCGGCTACGCCGAGTACTGCACGGCGCCGATCGCCCAGTGCCTGCCCTGGCCGGCCGGGTACGACGCGGTGCGGGCGGCGGCGCTGCCGGAGAACTACTTCACCGTGTGGTCCAACCTGTTCCGCACCGGCCACCTGGCGGCGGGCGAGACGCTGCTGGTGCATGGCGGCACCAGCGGCATCGGCTCCACCGCGATCCAGCTCGCGCGCTCCTTCGGCGCCCGGGTATTCGCCACCGTCGGCTCGCCGGAAAAGGCCGCCATCGCCCTCACGCTCGGCGCCGAGGCCGCGATCGACTACCGGACCGAGGATTTCGCCGAGCGGGTGCTGGCGCTGACCGGCGGGCGCGGCGTCGACATCGTGCTCGACATCATGGGCGCCTCCTATCTCGAGCCGAACCTGCGCTGCCTGGCCGATCTGGGCCGGCTGGTGCTGGTGGCGGTGCAGGGCGGCGCCGTCGCGGACCGCCTGGACCTGCGCCGCATCATGACCGGCCGGCTGACCCTCACCGGTACCACGATGCGGCCCCGCTCCGCCGCCTTCAAGGGCGAGATCGCGGAAGCGCTGCTGCAGAACGTGTGGCCGCTGCTGGAAGGCGGCACGGTGCGGCCGCTGATCCATGCCGTGCTGCCGTTCGAGCAGGCGGCGGACGCGCATCGGCTGATGGAAGGCGGCAGCCACGCCGGCAAGATCGTGCTCACCCTGGACGGGGACGATGCCGCTTGAAGCTCCACGTGGTTTCCCGTGGGCCGGACACGGACAGCCCGGCCGCGCGCAACGCCCCGCCGATCGTGCTGATCCACGGCCTGTTCGGCCGGGCCCGCAACCTCGGCTACTTCCAGCGCCGCCTGGCCGCCACGCGACGCACGCTGGCGATCGACCTGCGCAACCACGGCGACAGCCCGCACGGCCAGATGGACTACACCAGCATGTCGTTCGACCTGCTGGAAACCCTGGCCGAGCACGACGCGCTGCCCGCCACCCTGGTCGGCCATTCCATGGGCGGCAAGGCGGCGATGACGCTGGCGCTGACCCGCCCCGAGGCCGTGGCCGGCCTGCTGGTCGCCGACATCCCGCCCGCCACCACCGGGCATGGCAGCTTCGCCGTCGGCGAGCGGATGCTGAAGGTGTCGTTCCCGCCCTACCTCAACCGCGCCGGCGCCGACGCGCTGCTGGCCGGGATCGAGCCCAGCGCCGACATACGCAACCTAATGCTGCAGAACCTGCGGCTGGGGGCCGACCCCGGCTGGGTGATCGGCCTGGCCGAGATCGTCGGCTCCATGACCAACATCGAGGGCTGGCCCTACATCCCCGAGGGCCACCGCTACGACGGCCCGACCCTGTTCCTGGCCGGCGAGAACTCCCCCTACATCCGCCCGACCGACTACCCCACCATGCGGCGCCTGTTCCCGCGCTACACCCTGGAGGTGATCGAGCGCGCCGGGCACTGGCTGCACGTCGAGAACCCGGCCCGCTTCCTCCAGCTGGTGCAAGCGTTCACCGGCGCCGGCGACGGGTGACGGAACGCGTCCGCCGGGACGCTGGACGATCCGCCGAAAGGACGCCAGGCTCGCGGCCCCTGCCGGGACGCATGCCATGAACCACCTGCTCCAGCTGCTGGCGATCGCGGGCGTGCTGTTCCTCGGCGTGCTCAGCCCCGGCCCGAACTTCGCGATCGTCACCTCGACGGCGATGACCGCGTCCCGCCGGGCCGGGATCCTCACCGGCCTTGGGCTCGCGGCCGCTTCCTGCACCTGGGCGCTGCTCGCCGTCGCCGGGATCGGGCTCGTCCTGGCGCGGTTCCCGGAGATCGTCCTGGCCGTGCGGGTGGCCGGAGCGGCCTATCTGGTCTGGATCGGCATCAGGATGCTCCTCGGCGCGGCCAGGCCGATGCCGGAAGCGGGCCGGACCGCCACGTCGGTCGCGGCCGCCGTCCGCAAGGCGTACCTGGTCAGCATGACCAACCCCAAGGCGATCGCGTTCTACGGCAGCATCTTCAGCATCATGGTGCCGGCCGCTGCCCCTTGGTGGTTCGACGTGGCGATCGTGGCCATTGCGGCCCTGGTGTCCGCCGCCTGGTACTGCAGCCTGGCGCTCCTGTTCTCGCAGGCCGCGACCCGGCGCCTGTTCGCCAGGGGCAAGACGGCGATCGAGACCGTGATGGGGCTGGTCCTGATCGGGATCGGCGGACGGCTGTTTCTCGGCCGCTAGGACGGCGCCCGATCGACCTCGCCCGGCTCGGGCGGCTTCGGCCCGTCGGCGGCGCGCCACAGGTACCACGCGGCGAACGACCGGTACGGGCTCCATCCGGCGGTCGCGTCCGCCAGCGCCCGCGGCTTCGGCTGCACCGCGAGCCCCTTGATCCGCCGGAAGCCTTCCCGCACCCCGAAATCGTCCACCGGCATCACGTCGCGACGCCCCAGGCTGAAGATCAGCAGCATCTCCACGGTCCACCGCCCGATTCCGCGCAAGGGGACCAGGCGGGCGATCAGCTCCTCGTCGGACAGCCGCACCGCCTGCTTGCGCGTCGGCACCACGCCGGCCAGGCGCGCCTCGCACACCGCCCGCATCGCCGCCGCCTTGGACCCGGAGAAGCCGCACCCCCGCAACGCCGCGTCCGGCAGCGCCAGCAGCGCGTCCGGCGTCGGGAATCTGGTCTCGCCATGCGCCACCAGCCGGCGGAGCATGGCCTCTGCCGCCCGCGCGTGCAGCTGCTGGTGGGCGATGGCGCGGATCAGGCTCTCGAACGGCTCGCGACCCGGATCCGCGCGCAGGCGGCACGGCCCGACCCGCCGGATCAGCGCCGCCAGCGCCGGATCGGCCAGCAGCAGATGCCGCCGCGCCGCTGCAGCACCCGGAACCGGACGATCGCCGTCTGCGGGCAGCGGCGCCGGCACGGGAGGAACGGGATCGGCGGCATTCGATGACACGTCGCACCATCCGGTCCGGCGGGAGTGGCTAAGCCACGGAGCAGGTGGCACAATGCCGGCACAGGACCGGGCCGGCCAGGGCCGCTCCGCCCTGTGCCCCATGGTTGTCGCCGCGGGCGATCAGGCGGAGACACCCGACCAGCCCATGGCCGACCGAGCTTCCATCCAGTCATCCGGATCGCGTGACCGGAGGACGGCGCCCGTGGCCGTTCCGCGCGCAGCACTGGCACGACGCTCCGCGCGGGCCTTGCTGCCGCCCGAGCCGCTGCCGTCCGGGGCCGCGGGGCTGGCACCCTCCACCGCCGGGTCCGGCCCGTTCCGGCACCCGACTGCCCCGGTCCGCGGTGTCCGTCCGGCGCTGGCCGGGGCGCCGCTGTCGCGTGCGGTGCCACGGCCGCGCACCCGCCTGGAGCGGGCCCTCGGCGGCTCGACCGTCCTGCACGTGCTGCTGCTGGCCCTCCTGGCCTTGCTGTATGCCCGCCAGGGCCGGCTGCCGACTCCGCCCGACCAGGCCCCCGTCCAGATGGTGTTCGGCCAGAGCGGCATGACCGGCGAGCAGCCCTCGCCCGACGACGCCGGCGGCGCCCCGCCGACCAAGCCAAGCCCGCCTCCGGCCGAGCCGGCGTCGCAGCCGGCTCCCGCCCCGGCCCCGCCGCCGCAGCAGGAGCCCACCGTCAATACCGAGATCCCGCCTGCCCCGCCGCCGGTGCCGGTGCCGGAACTGCTGCCGCTGCCCCCCGAGCCGCAGCCGCTGCCGCCCACCGAGGTGCCGCCACAGCGCCGGACCCCGCCCGAGCGTTTCGCGTTGCGCACGGCACCCCCGGCGCCGAGCCGCAGCGCGCGCAGCTCGCCGTTCTCGCACCCGATGGACCTGTCGTTCTCCCAGGCCCCCGGCCCGTCCCGCGCCCGCACCGGCCGCACCGGCGGCTCGCACGCCCCGGTCGACCTGTCGCTCGGGCCGCTGGTCAAGAACGGCCACCTCAACACCCCCTACGCCACCGTCGGCATCAAGGGGGTCAGCGATGACTACGGCGCTGAGATCGACACCTGGATCCGCCGCCACCTGTACTATCCGCCCGACGCGGCGGAGCGCGGCGAGGACGGCGCGTCGCGCGTGCACGTGGTGATCGACCGCAGCGGCCACGTGAAGAGCGCCCGGCTGGTCGACTCGTCCGGCGCCTACGCCCTGGACGACGCCACCACCGGCATGTTCCGCGGTGCGACCCTGCCGCCGGTGCCGGACGACATGAGCGGCGACCACTTCGACATCGACCTGACGGTGAACTATATCCTGATCCGCTGAACGTGGTTCACATGAACGACGTTCAAGCCGCGACCGGCGCGCGGCGGAACAGCCGCAGCACCCGGCCGTCGATCAGCGCCAGGCCGAGGGCCACCAACAGGATCGCCGGCACGTCGCGCGGCGCCACCGGCTCGCGCAGGAACACGAAGCCGAGCAGCAGCGCGCTGATCGGCACCAGGAACGTCACCAGCGCCGCCCGCGTCGCCCCCGACGAGGCCAGGATCCGGAAGTAGAGCCCGTAGGCCAGCGCCGTGCTCAGCAGCGCGATGCCGAGCAGCGACGCCCAGCCAGACAAGAACAGCGGCGGCAGGTCCCAGAACCTGTCGCAAATGGCGGCCAACGGCAGCATCACCACCGCCGCCCCGGTCAGCTGTCCGGTGGCGAACTGCAACGGGGTCACGCCGCGCACCCGGCGCGCCAGCACGCCGCCGACCGCATAGGCCAGCGACGCGCCGAGGCAGGCCAGCTGCGCCACCAGGTTCGACGAGCCGAGCCCGCCCAGCACCGCCGGCCCGATCAGCACCGCCACGCCGGCGAACCCGCACAGCACGCCGGCGGCGGTGCGCCGGGTCAGGCGCTCGTCCCGGGTCGCCACGTGCGCGACGATCGCGGTCAGGATCGGGGTCGGCGAGTTCAGCAGCGCCGCGAGCCCGCTGGACAGGGTGCGCTCGCTCCAGGCGAACAAGGAGAACGGCAGCACGCAGTTCAGCGTGCCCAGCAGCAGGAACCAGGCGCACAGCGACCGGCTCGGCCGGATCGCCTCGCCGCGCAGCAGCAGCACCGGCCACAACGCCAGGGCGGCGATCGCCACCCGCCCCAGCACCAGGGTGAACGGCGGCAGCACCGGCGCCAGCAGCCGGTAGAAGAAGAACGAGCCGCCCCACAGCAGGGACAGCCCGCCCAGCATCGTCCATTGCGCCGCCGGAACCGGTGCGCCGCCAGGGGCGGCCGGAGCGGGGGATGCGCCGGGACGATCGAGGGACATGCGGGCTGGTCTCCAGGAGGTGTCACGGACGCGACACGTGTCACACCGGCTGCGTAATGGTAAGGTCTCATCCGCCGCGCGGATCGCGGCATCACGGAGCGATCTTGAATGAGCCAGTCACGCCCCGATGGCCAGGCGGCGCTTCGCGAGCGGGCCGGGCGGGACTTCACCGCCTTCGACGATGCGGACGCGGCGGTGTCGCGTATCCGCGCCCTGTACGACCAGAGCGTCGCCGGCCTGCGCGACGGCTTCCTGCGACGCGATGCCACGCGGGCGGCGGAGGCAGTCTATCCCTACCTCGCGATCGAGATCGACCCGGCGGCGCAGCCGGCCGACGACCGATTCCCCTATGGCGTGCTGCTGGAACCGGGCTTCTACGGCACCACGCTGACCAGGCCCGGGCTGTTCGCGGGCTACCTGCGCGAGCAGATCGGGCTGCTGCTTCGGCACTACCAACGGCCGGTGCTGGTCGGCCGCTCGCACCGGCCGATCCCGCTGCCCTACGTGATCGACGCCAGCGTGTCGGACGTGTCCGCGGACCCCCTGCGCCCGCTCGACGTCCGCTTCGCCCTGCCCGACCTCGCCACCACCGACGACCGCATCGCCAACGGCCAGCTCACCCCGTCGCCGGACGAGCCGCGGCCGCTGTCCTTGTTCACCGCCGAGCGGGTGGACTACGCGTTGGGCCGCCTGCACCACTACACCGGCACCGCGCCCAAGCACTTCCAGCGCTTCGTGCTGCTCACCAACTACCAGCGCTACGTCGACGAGTTTCGCGAGTACGGCCAGGCTAGGCTGCAGGAGGGCGGCGAGTACGAGCGCTTCGTCGAGCCCGGCGACATCGTGCACGCCAAGGACGCGCCGGGTCCCGGGCCGATCGGGCCGCTGCCGCAGATGCCGGCCTACCACCTGGTGCGCCCGGACGGCGACGGCATCACCCTGATCAACATCGGCGTGGGTCCGTCCAACGCCAAGACCATCACCGACCACGTGGCGGTGCTGCGTCCGCATTGCTGGCTGATGGTGGGCCACTGCGCCGGCCTCAGGCGCACCCAGCGGCTCGGCGACTACGTGCTGGCGCACGGCTATCTCCGCGCCGACCACGTGCTGGACGACGACCTGCCGCCCTGGGTGCCGGTGCCGCCGATCGCGGAGGTGCAGGTGGCGCTGCAGGAGGCGACCAGCCGGGTCACCGGGCTGACCGGGCCGGAACTCAAGACCCGTCTGCGCACCGGCACGGTGATGACCACCGACAACCGCAACTGGGAGCTCCGCTTCGAGGCGCTTCGGGAGCAGATCAACGTGAGCCGGTCGATCGCGGTGGACATGGAAAGCGCCACCGTGGCCGCCAACGGGTTCCGCTTCCGGGTGCCGTACGGCACCCTGCTCTGCGTGTCGGACAAGCCGCTGCACGGCGAGCTCAAGCTGCGCGGCATGGCCAACCGCTTCTACCGCGAGCGGGTCAGCCAGCACCTCATGGTGGGCATCGAGACCGTGCGCTCGCTTCGCGAGCAGGGGGTGGATCGGCTGCATTCGCGCAAGCTGCGCGGCTTCGACGAGCCGCCTCTGCGGTGAGGGCTCCTGTGCAATTCCAGGCTGGTCGGTGGCTTCGTCTGCGACGAGTGGTCGGCTCCCAACCGCCGACGGGAAGCCTGGCCGCAATGGTAATTGCGTCCGCGAATTCGGCCCCCAGCTTTGCTGCCAGGCACAGGCAGAGCGCACGCCACCGAGCTGCTCCTTCAGGTCCTTACCGATGTTGCCCCGCGTCGGGTCGAGCACGAAGCCCGCCCCGTCGCGGCGAGCGCGGGTTCCCGCGGGAACGACGTCGGCGTCCCCGGAGACGAGAACGATCTGGTCCGCCCGACCCTCCAGGGTCGGAAAGCGGATCTCCATGCCGATTCGGATGTCCACACCCTGTCGAGGCGTGTCGCAGGCGACGTTCTCGTCTGGCAGGAACGGCTGCCGATGCTGCCGCGTCCGAAAGCATCGCGCCCCACGGTGTCAGTTGCACGACCTGCGCCGTTCCGACGGCAGAGGATCTGACAGGCAGGTCCAGCCGGAAGGCGCGGCAGAGGCCTCCCGGTCGAGGATCGGCTACTGGCCGGCCTGCTGCAGCGTCTCGCCGATCTTGGTGTGCTTGGTGTCCGCCGCCTTCACCTGCGCGTTGTCGGTCGCCGCGAGTTCCTTCTGTTCGGTCGCGGTGTCGTTCTTGTTGTCGTCGGCCTCGTCGCGCACGAACGCCGTATCGAAGTCCTTGCCGTTCAGTGCGCTGAGGCGGTCGAAGGATTGCCGCTTGTCGCTGGTCATCGTGGTCGGCAGCTGGAGGTTGTTCTGCCGCGCGACCTGGTGCAGCCTCGGGTTCAGGCTTTCGTGGTCGGCGATCATCGTGTGGGCGTAGCTCTTGATGTCGCCCTGGGTGGTCTTGGTCATCGCCAGCTTGGCGACCGCGAGCTCATAGGTGGCGCTCTGCGCGGTGCTGACCAGGAAATCGCGATCCGCACCCGATAGCGACGCCGCGCGGGCACCGGCCGGAGCAAAGGCAAGGCAACAGGACAGGGCGGCCGCCGTGGCCACCGCTCGGATGCGATCGTTCATGGGAATCTCTTCGGGTCAGGTGGCGGCGACGGGTGACAGCCGCGTTCCCGTCAAGCCGGAAGGGTCGGAAGAGTTGCCGATCGGGCCATGTCGTGATGTCGGCCACGCAGTTATCGTGACCGCATGGCCCGCCCCGTCGGCAGGCAGTTTCGTCGAGCCGGCATGGGCAGTCTGCTTGGAGCCCGCTTCGCACAGCCTGTCCGCCACCAACGCGGCGCCATATCGGTCCGACGAGGGCCGACTTCTTCCGAAGCGGCGAACAAGGAATGCGGCCTCTGCTGGAACGGCAGTCGCCCTCACAACCTCAGGTCAGCGTGGCCTCCGGATCGGCACCCGGGGAATCTCCGGGCCGTGTGCCTGCTGCCGGAAACCATCGCCGGACAGGTGCGCCCCGCAAGGTTGGCAACATCCCGAACGCGGCTGGTTACGCCTTTGTCAAGATCACGCGTTTGACCAGCCTGGTGTCGGTTAAGCCCGGTGTGGTCGACCCGCTGGACCGGGGCATGCCGCATCCAGGCGTCGGATCGTCAACTGGCCGCCAATGAACTTGCAACGGAACGTCGGCTGCGACGATAGTGCTGCTCTGGTCACGAGGAGCCCCGCCTTGCCCTTCGACGGTATCGACTTCCTGACGCGGCGGAACCAGCCGGCACGGCCGTCGCGCGCCGAGAACGTGCTGACCGTGCTGTTGCTGGTGCTCGGCCTCAGCCTGCTGATCCTGCCGGTGTCCGCGGCCGGGCTGGTCGACATCGTCACCTACCTGCGCGGCCGCTAGACCACACCCATTCACGTTGGTTCGCCGGTCGCAGTCCGGCTCCCTGTCTTGCCGAGCATCGTCACCGGTCAGGTGACCACATCCGATCCGGTGATGCTCCAGCCGAACACCGTCACATCTCCGGCATCGCCGGTGACAGCCGGCCGCCGATCCGCACCGGCGCCACCCGGCGGGCCAGTCCGGTCGCGTCGTCGGTGTCCACGAACAGCCCGCAGATCGTGGCTTCGCCATCCGCCGGCTGCAGCCGCTCGCCCGGCATCTTGCGCACGAATTTCGCCACCGCCGCCACCTTGCCCATGCCGATCACGCTGTCGTAGTCGCCGCACATGCCGGCATCGGCCTGAAAGGCGGTGCCGCCCGGCAGGATGCGGTGATCGGCGGTGGGCGTGTGGGTGTGGGTGCCCACCACCAGCGACGCCCGGCCGTCGAGCAGGTGCGCAAACGCCGCCTTCTCGCTGGTCGCCTCGGCGTGGAAGTCGACCACGACCGCCGCCACCGTCACCCCGAGCCGGTGTCGCGACAGCAGCTCCGGCACGATCCGGAACGGGTCGTCCAGCGGGTCCATGAACAGCCGGCCCATCGCGTTCACGACCAGCGCCTTGCGCCCGTCGGACAGGCTCACCACCACGCTGCCGGCGCCCGGCGTCCCGGGCGGGAAGTTCAACGGCCGCAGGATGCGCGGGGTGCTGCCGATATGGCCGATCAGCTCCTTGCGGTCCCAGGCGTGGTTGCCCAGCGTGAGCACGTCGCAGCCGGCGGCGAACAGGGTGTCGGCCATCGCCGGCGCCAGCCCGAAGCCGTGGCTGGCGTTCTCGGCGTTCACCACCGCGAGGTCGATGCCGAGCTGGCGCCTCAGCCCGGGCAGACGCGCCTCGACCGCGTCACGGCCGCTGCGTCCGACGATGTCGCCCAGAAACAAGATTCTCAAAGTCCCGCCCTTCCGCCGTCACCAGCCCGCGCTCCGTCACCATTGCGTCGAGCGGCACGTCATATGGCCCCACGGGCACGGCTTCCACCTCCTGCGAGGCGAAGCCGATGCCCACGGCCACCGCCAACGGCAACGCCGCCAGCGTCCGGTCGTAGTAGCCGCCGCCATAGCCGAGCCGGTTCAGGCACCGATCCCAGGCCAGCAGCGGCATGAACATGATGTCCGGCGGAAGGACCGGGCCGTCCGGATGCAGAGTGCCGAACCGGCCGGGCCGCAGCACCGCGTCGGGAGTCCAGGACCGGAACACCAGGGCAGTGCCCGGCGGCGTGGTTTCCGGCAGCACGATCCGGTGCCCGCGCCCGTGCAGGGCGTTCCAGGCCGGCACCAGCGACGGTTCCCCGGGCAGCGGCCAGATCCCCGCCAGCACCAGGTCCGGCGGCACCGGCAGCGCCAGCAGCGCGTCGACCAGCACCGTCCCATCGCCCCGCCGGGCGCCGCGGACGAGCGCACGCAAGGCACTCTTGGCGTCCCGCGGATCGATCAGCGACATGAAGGGTGCGGAGCCACCATGGCCGTTGGACTGTCAGCCTCCCTGAACCCGCTAGTGCAGGTGGCAACCAGGTAACGCGACCAGGATCGCGACAGTGCCAGTCACCGAGGAAGTGCTTATCGGCTCGGGGGTTGAATTGCCTGACGAACCGGGTAGCCCCGCCCGACCATACCTAGTCGCGCTCAAGCGCCGCCGCAATGGCTTCCGCACGATCGGCGAGGCCCGCCACCAGTTGCGCCCGCTGGATCATCAGCGTGCGCGCCTGCTCGCCCTCGGCCAGCGCGCTGGCGGTGCCCGAGGGCAGCTTCTCCGCCGCCAGGTCGTGCAGCTCGTCGGCCATCAGCAGCGCGGCCAGCGCCAGCAGGCGCGCCTCGCCGCTTTGTCCGCCGATCGACTTGATCCGCTCGATCCGCCGCTCCACCTGGGCCGCCATCGACTGCAGGTGCGGCTCCTGGCCATCCTCGCATCCCACCGCATAGGCGTAGCCGTTGATCCGTACCGTGACCTGGGCCATCGGTTCATCCTTCTCCGGCCGGCGAGGCGCCCAATCCAGTGGAACCTTGTCCGGGCGATCCCGAGGAGGCCTGGCCGGGCAAGGCCTGGCTGGGCAACGCCTGGCCTGGCGTCCAGTCCGGGATCGCCGTCCGCACGGTCGCGATCAGCCCGTCCAGCCGTGACGCCAGCTCGCGCATCTCCTCGTCGCGCTGCACCGCCTGCTCGTCGACCCGGCGCAACGCGTCCGCCTCTTCGCGCTGTCGGTCGGCCTGGTCGCGGTCCGCACGGGCCTGCAGCAGCAGCCCGGCCTCGTGCTGGGCGGCGCGCGCGGTCAGCTCGGCCACGCGCAGCTCGTCCTGCCTGCGTCCGGCGGCGGCGGCGATCCGGCGCAGCGCCGCTTCCAGCCGGAGGATCGCACCGTCATCGTGCGACGCCGGGTCCTGCTGCCACTGGTCCTGCTGCGCCACCCGTACCCCGCCCCCGGTTCACGTACCGCTTGACTGTTCGCGCGCAACGACTTGAACGTCAAGCATGACGGCTGTCCGCTCCTGGTCCCCGGCGGTGGTGATGCACGGCCCAGACGACGCCCGCCTGGCGCTGGACGCGGCGGCGCGCGCCGGCTGCGTCACTGTCACGCTGCTGTCGGCTCCGGACGCCGCCTGCTTCATGGGCGCCGCCTGGTGGCGGGCCCTGGTCGAAGCCGCGGCGCCGCTGCATCCGGAGGTGCTGCGGCAGGACCTGCTGGATTGCGGCAACGCCGCCGGCCGCGCCGCGGAAGCGCTCCGACTCGGGCAGCGCGGCCTGATCCTGTCGCCCGCCTGCCCGCAGCGCGCCGCAGTAGGAGAGCGCGCGGACGCGCTGGGCGCGATCGTGCTGCCGTCGCGGCCGCCGGCGCTGGACCTCGCGTTGCCGGACGCCCGGCGCCGGCTCGACTCGTGGCTGCGCGACGTTGCAGGCGGCGGCGTCGGATGACAAGCCCGGCCGGGTCGGGTAGATCCGGTGCACGGGTTCCGCCGCGCAGGATTGTTTCGATGCCGATCACGCCGCACCCCAGCGCCCCGTCCCGCACCCGCGGCACCACCGCATCGCCGGCCTGACCAGGCAGCCGCGATGCCCGAGCGCTGCCGCCTTTATCTGGTGACGCCGCCGGCGCTGGTGCCGCATGACTTCATCCCCCGCCTGGCCGAGGCGCTGGACGCAGGCGATGTCGGCGCGGTGCAGCTCCGGCTCAAGCACGTGTCCGACGACGAGATCCTGCACGCGGTGGAGCTGCTGCGCCCGGTGGCCCAGGCGCGCGACGTCGCCTTCCTGCTCAACGACCGGCCCGACCTCGCCGTCCGCTCCGGCTGCGACGGCGCCCATGTCGGCGCCGACGACATGGACGTCACCCGGGCGCGCAGGGTGCTGGGCGAGCTGCAGCTCGGCGTGTCCTGCTACGACAGCCGCGATGCCGCCATGGTGGCGGGCGAGCTCGGCGCCGACTACGTCGCCTATGGCGCGTTCTTCCCGTCGGCCACCAAGGAGACCGCCATCCGCGCCGACCCGGAGCTGCTGCGCTGGTGGTCGGAGATGATGGAGCTGCCGGTGGTGGCGATCGGCGGCATCACCCCGGAGAACTGCCGCCCGCTGGTGGAGGCCGGCGCCGACTTCCTGGCGGTGGTCGGTGCGGTCTGGAACCATCCCGACGGCCCCGGCGCCGGGGTGCGGGCGATGAACGCCGCCATCGTCGGCTAGCGGATGGCGGTGACCGCCGGCGTCACCGGGTTCAGCATCGACTGGGTGGCGTAGAGCACGCCGTTCGACTGCGGCATGCTCGACAGCCAGATGCGGTTGGTCTGCCCGACCTGGTTGCTCAGCAGCAGCTGGCCGGTTGTGGGCTCGATCGACACCGTCAGCACGTCGCCGTAGATGCTGCGGAGCGCGATCGGGCCGCGTGCCTTGGCGATCAGGCCGCGCAAGGCGACGTCGCCGTAGGCGCCGGGCACGATGGTGTAGCCGAGCTGGCGGCGCAGCGACGGGATCCGCGACGGGTCGAGCAGGTGGCCGCCATACGCGGCCTGCGCAGCCTCGAGCGGCTGGTTCGGGATCGCGAACACGGTGAATGGTCCCGGCTGCTGCAGCAGGGTGAGCAGGCCGGCGCGGTCGAGGGCCGTGGTGTAGTCGACGAGCTCAAGGGCGCTGAGCAGGCTCTCGTTGATCGGCCGGTCGCGGAAGAAGGCGACGTCGCCGAACACCAGCGCGTCGGTGCTGTTGCGCACGAACAGCGGGTCCTGCCGCGCGGTGCTTTCGCAGCCGCCGAGCGAAAGCCCGCAAGTCGCGACCAGTGCCAGGGCCCATGCCGGAATGTTCGAACGCATCACCCGCTCCAAGCTGCCGACGCGCCGGACCAAGACCGTGCGCCGATCCCGGTCTCGATAGGCGCTGGGAACGAGCCGTGCAAGCAACGACCGCCGGAGGCCTCGGATCAGCAGCCGTCGCCGTGCACCGACCAGGACGCGACCCGGGCGTTGGTGATCTCGAAGGTGGTGGCGCAGCTGCTCGAGTAGAAGGTGGGCGGGACGCCGCCGAACCCGCCGAGCCCGCCGAAGCCACCGAACCCGCCATACCCCCCGCCGAAGCCGCCGCCATAGCCGAAGCCGCCGAACCCGCCATAGCCGCCGTAGCCGAACCCGCCGCCGTAGAACCCGCCGAAGCCGGGCGAGTAGCTCGAATCGTTCTCGACATAGGCCAGGAAGGTGTGGCCCTCGGTGCTGAAGGTCCGGCTCGGCACGCCGAACGCGCGCACCAGCTCCGGTTCGGTCCGGCCGATCATCGAGTCGAGCACCTTGCGCTGCGCGGGGCTCGGCACGGCGCAGGCGGACAGGGCGAGCAGGGTGGCGGCGAGCGGGATCAGTCTCTGCGGCGTCATGGGATGAGGATCCAGGGGCGAAGGAGGCGTTGAACTGATGCAGGATGTGGCGTCCGAGCCACGGCAGGAAGCGACCCGCTACATCACGTTACGAAAATCTGGTGCGACGGGCGTCGGCCCGCAAGCGACGGTCCAATCACGGTCGCCACTGCACCGCGCCGATCCGGCCGGCACCGGTCGCCAGCATCACCAGGCGGTCCAGGCCGAGCGCGATCCCGGCGCAGGGCGGCAGGCGGTGAAGGGATGCAAGCAGCGCCTCGTCCATCGGCCAGTCCGTCGCCGGATCGTGGTCGGGCAGCGCCGCCCGGCGGGCGCGATCGGCGGCGAAACGCTGCCGCTGCTCGGCCGGGTCGGTCAGCTCCTCGAACGCGTTGGCGAGCTCCAGCCCGGCGGCGTAGAGCTCGAACCGGAGCGCCGCCCGGTGGTCCGCGGGATCCTGCCTGGCCAGCGCCGCCTGCGCCGCCGGCCAATGGGTGAGGAAGGTGGGGCGGCCGCGGCCGATCGCCGGCTCCACCCGTTCCAGCAGCAGCCGGAAGAACAGGTCCTCCCAGGTCTCGCCGTCACGCAGCGCCGCTCCCGCCGCCGCCGCCAGGGCCGGGGCGTCGTCCTGGGTGGCCAGCACGTCGGCGCCGACGTGTCGGCGGAACGCGTCCGCCACCGTCAGGCGCTCGAACCGCCCGTCGAGCCGGACCGTGATCCCTTTCCAGTCCACCACCGGCGGCAGCAGGCGCTGCAGCAGGCATTCGGTCTCGTCGAGCAGGGAGCGGAGGTCGGCGCCGGGGCGATACCATTCCAGCATGGTGAACTCCGGCGCATGCAACGCGCCGTCCTCGTTGTTGCGCCATACCCGCGCCAGCTGGAACACCGGCAGCCCGGTCGCGGCCACGATGCGCTTCATCGCGAACTCCGGGCTGGTGTGCAGCCACAGCGCCTCCCGGCCGCCGTCCGGCCGCTCCAGCACGGTGCGGAACGGGCGGAGGTGCACCTCCTCGCCCGGGGTCGGCACGAGATACGGCGTGTCCACCTCCAGGTAGCCGCGCGCCTCGAAGAAGGCGCGCACGCCGCGGACCATCCGGCCCCGCCGCAGAAGCAGAGGCAGGCGGTCGGGAAGGCTGGGCAGGCGGTCGGGCGTTGCGTGAACGGTGTTCATGGGGCGAGGTCCGGTTGCGGGGGACGGCCCACCGGCAGTACAGCCCGGCCATGGACGCGTCGATCAGAACCACCGCCGCCCTGATCGGGGCCGGCCTCGCCGAGGAGCGCGACCGCACCGCGCTGGACGCGGTGGCCGCCCGCTATGCGACCGCGATTCCGCCGGCGTTCCGGGCGCTGGTCGGCTCGCCGGACGACCCGATCGGGCTGCAGGTGGTGCCGCACCCGTCCGAGCTCGCGGCGGCGCCGCACGAGCTGTCGGACCCGATCGGCGACGACCGGTTCTCGCCGGTGCCCGGGATCGTGCACCGCTACCCGGACCGCGCGCTGCTCAAGCCGCTGCTCGTGTGCCCGGTATATTGCCGGTTCTGCTTCCGGCGCGAGCATGTCGGACCGGGCGGCGGGCTGCTGGACGAGGCGGCGCTGGAGCGGGCGCTCCACTGGCTCGGCGACCATCCGGCGATCGGCGAGGTGATCCTGACCGGCGGCGACCCGCTGATGCTGTCGCCGCGCCGGCTCGGCCGCATCCTGCGCGCGCTGGAGGCGATGGCGCACGTGCACACGATCCGCCTGCATTCCCGGGTGCCGGTGGCCGATCCGGAGCGGCTGACCGAGGCGCTGGCAGCCACGCTCGACAGCGAAAAGGCGGTGTGGCTGGTGCTGCACGCCAACCACGCCAGCGAGCTGACCGCGGCAGCACGAGCGGCGCTGCGCCGGGTGCAGGCGCGCGCGGTGCCGGTGCTGGGCCAGTCGGTGCTGCTGCGCGGCGTCAACGACAGCGAGGCGGCGCTGGAAGCCCTGTTCCGCTCGATGGTGCAGGCGCGGGTGAAGCCGTACTACCTGCACCAGCTCGACCCGGCGCCCGGCACCGCACGGTTCGGCGTGCCGATCGCGGAAGGCAGGCGGCTGCTGGCGGCGCTGCGCGGCCGCGTCACCGGTCTCGCCTGGCCGACCTATGTGCTCGACATCCCCGGCGGCCACGGCAAGGTGCCGATCGGGCCGGATTATCTTGGTTCCGACGGCGGCTCGGTGCGCGACCCCGGGGGCATGTCCCATGTTCTTGCGACCGGGGCGCGGGAGGGCTAGAAGCCCGTCCTTGCAGTCAAGGCGCGTTTCATGAAGCAGCAGGCCAACCTGATCCGTGCCGGCCAGGTGATCGAGCACGATGGCCGCCGCTGGACCGTGCTGAAGCAGCAGATCATCAC
>CAXUDP010000063.1:0-20638 GCA_964249735.1 uncultured Acetobacteraceae bacterium
CGCACCTGGTCCGCGCAGCATGACAACGACCTGCACCGAAGCCGAGGATGAGCCCAAAACTAACCCCACAGGAAGCCTGTTTTAAGTAACTCGTTCAGGCACTTGAGCCTTCATAGGTGGGGCCAATCTTGGAAGCCGATGAGGAGTCAAACGACCTGCTGATCCACATGCGGAGCATAGGGACGCCTCGATGGTCGGCTGGCTGGCGAGGCGCGCGCTTGGCTGAACGCGGAGACACGAAGGCACTTCCCGTCCGTGCTCGCCTTCCTTCCGTCCTGCATCACGTCAAGCACCTTGTGAGGCGAGTCCCATCAGGCGGGACACCGCCCAGGGTTGTGCGAATGATCCACAGGGATCCGCCAGTAGAAGCGGACCAGGGCGCGGGGGCTGTCGACCAGGGGTGGGGGCGCGTCCGGGGGCAGGACGGTAGGCGTCAGCAGACGCTCGAAAAAGCAGAACATGCGGCAGCGATGGGCGAGGATGGGGGTAGGATCAGCCGGTCTCGTCAGGGCGGCCTGATCGGCAGGCTGAGGGACGTCGACCAGCACATCGGCTAGTCCCGGTGTCCGCAGGCCCGGTTGCCGCGCACCACAAGCCGGTGCGCGCCCACCCCCAGCCCCACGATCGCCAGCATGGCCAACAGTCCCGGTACCCCGGTTGCCGGATCAAGCAGGTCCGCCCAGACCACGCCTGCCAGGACCAGAAGGACGCAGACCGGACCAGGCGGAAACAAGGGCGCCCGTGCCTGGGTATCGCCCATCAGGCCGCTGCGTCGCCCGGCGATCGCCGCCACGCACAAGGTCGCATAGGTGGCGACGTTGCCGTTGGCCAGGATGGTCACGAGCACGCTCGCGGGCAGCAGGCAGCAGGCCAGGGCGGCCCCGCCCACCACCAGGGTCGTCACGTGCGGGGAGCCGAAGCGCGGGTGCAGGGCTGCGAGGTGCCGCCCGCCCGCCGGCCAGGCGTTGTCGCGCGCGCTGGCATAGAGTTGGCGCCCGGCGCTCAGCATGACCGCGATCATCGTGTTGAAGATGGCCGCCGCCACGGCCAGGCTTATGATGCGGGTGAACACCGTTCCGCCCGCCTGGCTGATGAACTGCGCGACCGGTGCCGGTGCCGCCGCAAGTCGCGCGAGGTCGGGAGCACCCATGACAATCCCGGCCATCGGCACGAGCTCCGTCACCGCGGCGATGGCCAGCGAGCCATAGACGATGGCAGCTACGCTGCACCGCGCGTCACGTATCTCCTCGCCGAAGAAGATCACCGACCCGTAGCCATTGAACGCGTAGATGCCGCCGGCAGCGCCCACGCCCAGCATGGCGAGCGGCACCGCGTGCAACACGCCGCTCGGCTCGGCCATCATCGGGTGCAACAGCCGAGCGGCTCCCCCAGGCTGTACGTGAGCGAAGCCGAGCCAGGCGGCGGCGGCCAGCGAGGCCATCTCGCATCCCAGAAGCAGCCCGGTCACCAGCGCGTTCACCCGGATGCGGAGCACCGCGAGTCCCGTCACCGCCACGACCAAGCCCAGCGCCGTGGGTATCACGGGCAATCCCGGCAGCACCGCCCGCAGGTAGCCGGTGACGCCTAAGCTGGATAGCGACATCGCCAAGCACAGGCCGCAGAGGTTGACCGAGAGCATGGCGAAGCCGGCATCCGGTCCCAGCAGACGCCTGGCAATGGTGTACTCGCCGCCTGCGCTGGGCATGGACGACCCCAGCTCGGCATAGACCGACGCCATCGCGATACCGAGGACCACGGCTGCCAGGAAGCAGAGCACCGCCCCGCTGCCCACCATGTGGATCACGTCCGACCCGACGATGAACACGCCGATACTTGGCGACAGCCCGGCTAGGGTGACGAGCAGCCCGTCCAGTCCGCTCATCTCGCGTCGCAGGGCGGGAACGGGAGGAGCTGTGACATTCATGCGGTAGCTCCTTGACGTCCGACCAGCAAATCCTGCGCCCGTTCCAGATCGGTCGGCCTGTCCAGGCCTAGCAGCGGTAGCGACAGGCCGACGGATCGCACCTGCGCCCTGCGGAGCGGAACATGTAGTTCGATACGATATACCGGCACGCGTGAAGCTGCCGAGAATAGGGTAGGCGGGTGATGGCTATGAGCGCCTTCATCCGTCGCTCGGCTTCGCCGGCGATGCTTCATGCCCTTCCGTCGGGACGAAGCGGGCTGCTACCCTCCCACAGGGATCAGCGGCAACGGCTCGATCCGGCCGACCACGAACAGGTAGGCTGCCGCCCCGACCACGCAGAACGCGCCCGCGGCCATCAGTGGGATGGCAAACGAGCCGTGCGTGATCGTCAGCATCACGCCCGTGAAGCTCGTCGTCACCACGCCGGCAAGATTGGCAGCGAAGTTCTGGATCCCGCCGATCGAGCCGACCTGCGCCCGTGTCGGCGCGACATCGCCGGGCAGCGACCAGATGCTGGCGGCGGTGAAGGCAAGCGCCGCATACGAGAGCGCGAACACGGCCAGCGCCATCCAGGCGGCCGGCACCACCGCTGCGAGCGTGATGCTGGACGAGATCAGCATGCCGCCGATCAGGCAAGTCTTGCGGGTAGCGGTCAGGCTCCAGCCGCGGGCGTACAGCCAGTCCGAGGTGAACCCGCCGAGCCATCCTCCCGGCACGGCGATCAGGCCGGGGATCAGGCCGAAGACGCCGAACTGCTTGAGGGAAAAATGCCGCGCCGAGATCAGGTAGGTCGGAAACCAAGTGATGAAGAAGTAGATCGCGAAATTGAGGCAGAAGAACCCGATCATCATGCCCCAAATGGTGCGATAGCGGAAAAGCGACACCCACCGCATCGGCGCTTCATCCGCCGCCGATGCCTCGCGGCTTTCCTCCATTTCACGAAGTGCCGACGCCGTGACGTCCGGGTGGCGCTCCGGCTTGCGGTAGATGAGCAGCCAACCCGCGATCCAGACGAAGCCGAGTAGCCCGGTGACCACGAACGACGTGCGCCAGCCGAACGACCCCACCAGCCAGGCGCAGAGCGGGATCGCGACGAGATTGCCGACGCGCGACCCCGAATCGAAGACCGAGGACGCGAGGCCGCGCTCGTGCGACGGCATCCAGCGCGAAACCACGCGCGCACTGGACGGATAGCCCCCGGCCTCGCCGGCGCCCAGAAGCAGACGAAGCCCGAACATCGTCGAGACCGAGTTCGCGACCGACATCAACCCAGTGAACAACGACCACCAGCCGACCGCGACCGGGAACACGAGACGAGCGCCGAAGCGGTCCGCGAGCCAGCCTGCCGGAAGCTGCATCAGCGCGTAGGTCCAGAAGAACGAGCCGAGCAGGAAGCCCATCGTCGTGTCGCCGATGTGCAGATCGTGTCGGATGCTCGGAGCGGCGACCGCCAGATTGGCGCGATCGGTGTAGTTCACGGCGAGTGCCGCGAAGCACAGCCAAACCATGACCCACCGTACGCGTGGCATCTGCGTCCTTGGTGGGGAAGCGGCTGGCACTGTGGCGACGCTCGACATGATTTCCCCTGATGTCAGGCGCTCGGCGCCATTGGTGTCCGGGCGCTCAGGCGCCCATTAGGAAGCGTGCGTCGATGGTGCGCAAATAGGCCTCCCACGAGGGGACTAAATGAGTTGAGTAGTTTGTCAGGTCTCGCGCCGGACCGCTGTCTACCCACAGTTATGTTCATGACTTCTCACTACCTTAACCAATTCTTGGAACCGATACTGTTTCAGAAGAAAGGGAGGTCATCGGCAACGTCCTGTTGTGCGAGACCTGACAGAACCGGTCAGATGACGTCAAGCGTGCGCCGGCAGGCTCGCCAGAACCATCGATCCCGCTCCCGTTGAACCTGGTCAATCGGAAGGTGGAAGTCGTGCGCGATGACCGGCGCACCATGTAGAGCCTGCGACATCAGCTCGTGCGTCCGCTGCTTTCGCTCGCGATAGGCAGGGACGCTGTAGCCCATGGTCTCGACGATCATGCCGAGAGGTTCGTCTGGTGCCCCCTCCGCCGTCCGGACGATGAAGTCCGGCAGGCAAGGCTCACCCTCCGTTTCAAGGACTGCTGTCGGGAGCGCCAGGTTGAACACCGGCTTCTCGATGGTGATCCGGGTCGCCTCCCTCTCGCCGATCCAGGTCTGGAACCGCCGGAGGACGGCCAACGTCTGCCGCTCCAGGTTGCTGTCGACCGGCATGAGGTTTCCCGGTCCGGCACAGGGATGCAGATAGGCCTTGAGCACTCCGACAGGCTGGTTGACTCCGAACCGGCCCACTAGACAGATCATGAGGTAGGGCGGACGCGTATCGACAGACGCCGGCCGGTGCTCGCTGTGCCCATCGACCTCACCGAAGATCGCGATCTCGCCAGAGACCGGGATTGCATCGCCCTGGAAAGGCTCGACGTGACCGGCACGAACAGCATTTGCCATCCCGATCAGGATGCCATGTGGCCGCCTCGTCCGCCCGAACCGTGCCGGCTCGGTCCGGGCGATCTTGGCCACCAACTCGGGTAGGGCAGGCGGGTAGGTGCAGAGGTAGCTGGACAACGGGATACCCTCGTCCAGCTCGACCTCACGCGCGGCCTCGCGCAGTGCCCGATACTGCTCGCTCAGACGGACGTTGGGTGCTGCCGCCTCGATCCGGTTGAGCTTCGCTGCCTCGATCAGGGTCATGAGCAGGGTAGCCAGGCGGCTGCGGCGGCGGTGGACGCTGTGGCCGGTGACCCGGGCCTCCGTTCGCTGGTCCTCCCGGTAGGCGTCGACCAGCCTGAGCTTCACCCCGGGAGGTGGCCGGCTGTAGCTGGTCGTGACCAGGCGCTGCTCGAGCGGGTCGCGAAAGAAGTCGCACCAGGCTGCGTGCTCGGGCCAAGGCGGCTCGACATGTCGGCGGACGTGGAGTTCGGCCACGGGAACGAGTGCGGGTGGATAGGCAACCTCGCCCAGGCAGTCGCAGAGGAACCACTGGCCGCCCTTCTGGTGCTGGTGGGCGCGAACGACGGCAGCACCGGCGGGGCGGGCTTCCTCTTCCGCGCCACACCCGAAGGCGCGCCGGAGCGCGCGGTCCTCGTCCAGCATCAGGTCCCTGACCTGCTCGATGCGACCGCGCCGGGTCACGCGCAGCATCGTCACCTCCTGACTTGCCCTACCCGAGAGAGGCTGCACCGGCTCGGCGCGAATCTTCGCAGGATCATCGAGTGGAGTGGGATTTCGCGCCGAGCCCGGGAAGGCTCGGCGGATGACATGCCGAAATACGATGCGAGATCCGCTACCGCCTGCGCCACGGCCGCCACAAGGGTCCGGCGCCAGGCGCCCGCCGGCTACGCCGCCGCCCTTGTCCCGTCCGCGTCGAGCGGTCGCCGGGACGCATTCCAAGGACAGGAGTGCGGAACGGTGAGCCACGACATGGAGCTCGAGGAGTTGAGGGCAGGGGTCAGCTGCGCGGTGCTGCTGGAGCGGCACCCGCCACCCTGGCAGCTCGACAAGCGGGAGAGCACCCGCAACTGCCTCAAGTACAGGCGTGGTGCGGGCGAAATCCTGCTGGTGACGCACGAGGGCCGCGGCTGGTGGGACCCGGGCAGCACGGCCAAGGGCGACGTGTTCTCCCTGGTGCAGCACCTGGAGCCGGGGCTGAACCTCGGTCAGGTGCGCAAGGTCCTCCGACCGTTGGCTGGCCTCAGCCCGACCTTCCCGGAGCATCTGCGAGCTCGTCGGACCGCGACGCCGGCGGTGCCGGTCCAGACCCGGTGGGATCGCAAGCGGGTTCCAGTGCGGGGCTCTGCCACTTGGCGCTACCTGACCTTGGACCGTCATCTGCCCGAGCCGGTGCTTCAGCTCGCGATCAACTCCGGTGTGCTGCGCGAGGGTCCGCACGGCAGCGCCTGGTTCGCCCATCTTGACCATGATGGCCGGCAGACCGGGATCGAGATGCGCGGGCCGGCCTTCCGCGGCTTCAGCCCGGGCGGCGACAAGACGCTGTTCCGACTCACCATGGGTGCCAGCCCTGTCCGCCGGCTGGTGGTGCTGGAGGCGCCGATCGACGCCATGAGCCTGGCAGTGCTGGAGCGGCTGCCCGCCGACAGCCTGTACGTGACGACCGCCGGTGGCATGGGGCCGGAGACGATCAAGGCGCTCGAGCTGCAGCTGGCCACAGTCGCAGCGGTGCCCGGATCCGTGCTGGTCGCCGCGACCGATGCCGACACCGCAGGGGACCGTTACGCGCTGTGCCTGCAGCAGATAAGTGCCGCAACGGGCGTCGGCTTCGAGCGGCTGCGGCCCCCGGTCGACGGTGCGGACTGGAACGACGTGCTCAAGCAGAGGAGAGGCACATGAGGCCCGATCGCGCCTGGGTCCGGCTCAAGTCGGGCAAGCGCCTGAACCTGCTCGACCCGACGCCGGACAGCTGGGAGGACAGCGACCTCGCGATCGGCCTGTCCCGTGCCTACCGCTGGGGCGGCCACTCGTGCTGGGACCTGCCGCTGTCCGTCGCCCAGCACAGCCTGCTGGTGCTGGTGCTGCGCCAGCAGATGCAACCGCACCAGCCGCTCTCCCGTGGCGAGGCGCTGCGCGAGCTGCTGCACGACGGGCACGAGGGCTTCCTCGGCTTCGACCCGATCTCGCCGATCAAGCCGCACCTCGGCGAGGACTTCGAGCGGCTTGCCGGGCAGCTGCAGGTGGCGATCGACACGCGCTACCGGCTCCCGGCCTGGCGGGGCGACGACCACGTCCTGCACAAGCGCGCCGACCGACTGGCCGCCGCCTCGGAGGCGGTCCACGTCGCGGGATGGTCCAGGCGCGACCTCTACGAGACGCTGAACATCGAGCTCGCGCCGGCCTTGGACGATCCGCTGCCTCAAGCCGACGGCCTGAAGCCTTGGGAGCCGTGGCCGGCGAAGCTGGCGGCATCACTGTTCCTGTTCAAGTTGCGCGAGCTGGCGTCCGACCAGTCGGAGCCTGAGCAGCCGGCCAGCCTTGCCGCCGCCGCTGACCACGAGCGGACCATGACCAGGCTGGCTGCCGCCTTCTCCCGCCTGCCCGAGAACAAGCGCCGGCGATGCCGCCCGCCGACCGGCAGCAGCCTGTCCGACACCTACGTCACCGCCACCGGCCACGACTGCTGGCAGCATGCCGAGGGCATCGTGGTCGGCGGCGAGCACGACGAGGACGGCCAGTGGCTGCTCGACCAGCCCTTCACGATCTTCACCGCGGACGAGGAGCTGATCGTCTGCCACGGACACAACTGCCATGTGGATGTCCGCTGACCCCGGCGAGCGGCCGGATCAGCCCCCGCCGCTCGACCTCGCCGGCCTCCGGAGCACCATCCTGGCCGGCCTCACCCCCGCGCAGGCTGAAGCCGCCACGCTGGACGGCGCAGTGCTGGTGCTTGCCGGTGCGGGCACCGGCAAGACCCGGACGCTGACGGCAGGCGTCGCCTGGCGCATCGGCGCGCGTGGCATCCCGGCCGACCGCATCCTGGCGGTGACCTTCACCAACAAGGCGGCCAGGGAGATGACCGACCGCATCCGCGCCATGCTGGTCGGGCAGGCGGTGCCATCCTGGGTCGGCACCTTCCACGGCCTCGGCGCGCGCCAGCTCAGGATCGAGCCCGAGGTGGCGGCGCTGCGGCCGGGCTTCGACATCCTGGACGCGGACGACAGCCGGCGTCTGGTCAAGCGCACGCTCAAGGCGATGAACGTGTCGATCGAGGACACCGGCGAGGGCAGGGACCCGCTCAAGCGCCTGTGCAACCGGATCTCCAGCATGAAGGACCAGCTGGTGACGCCGGACGAGGCGCCGGCCCATGTCGAGGCCCAGATCGCCGCGGCACGTACCACCAGGGGAACCGTCGATCCCGAGGGGCTGCGCCTCGCGGCCCAGGTCTACCTCGAGTACCAGCGCCGGCTGCGGGAGGCGAACGTGGCCGACTTCGGTGACCTGCTGCTGTGGCCGGCGAAGACCATGCAGCGCGACCCGGCCTACCGCCGCCGCTGGGCCGGGTGCTTCGACTGCGTGCTGACGGACGAGTACCAGGACGTGTGCTTTGCCCAGTACTCGTGGCTGCGGCTGCTAGCCGCCGGGCACGGCGAGATCTTCGCGGTCGGCGACGACGACCAGAGCGTGTACTCGTTCCGGGGCGCCGACATCGCGCACATCCGGCGCTTCTCGGGCGACTTCCCGCAGGCGCGCCAGGTCTGCCTCGAGGACAACTTCCGCTCGACCGGACACATCCTGGCCGCCGCCAATGCGGTGATCGAGTGCGACCCCCATAGGCTCGGCAAGACGCTGCGCGCCACCAAGCCGATCGGCGTGCCGATCGAGATCGTGGGCTTCTCAGACCCGCCGGCCGAGGCGGCGGGTCTGGTGGCGGAGATCAAGCGGCGGCGGGCTGCCGGCGCGTCCTGGCACGAGATGGCGGTGCTCTACCGCTCCAACTTCATGTCGCGCGGCTTCGAGGAGGCGCTGATGCGGGCCCGGGTGCCCTACGTCATCGTCGGCGACGTCGGCTTCTACCAGCGCGCCGAGATCAAGGACGCGCTGGCGTTGCTGCGCCTCGCCGCCCGCCCGGACGACTACCAGTCCGACGAGGCGTTCCGCCGGGTGTGCAACGTCCCACCCCGCGGCCTCGGGCCGAAGGCGATGGAGGAGATCCAGGGCGAGGCGGCCTTCGGCATGGTGTCGCTGCTGCGCGCGGTGGACACCGCCAAGCTGCCGCCGAAGACGCGGGCGGCGGCCATGGCGTTCGTGGGGGCCGTCCGCGGCGCCACCCAGGATCGCGGGGCGACGCTGGCCGACCAGCTCTCGCTGCTGCTCGACCGCACCGGCTATCGGACCTGGCTGCGCGAGAGCAAGGCGGAGGACACCGTCGACCGGCTGGAGAACCTGCAGGAGCTGCTCACGCTCGCCAGCGGGTTCCACAGCGCGACCGAGCTGCTCGACCACGCGGCCCTTGCCAGCGCGGCGCCGGGGGAAGCGGTCGACGGCCGGGTGCAGCTGATGACGCTGCACAAGGGCAAGGGGCTGGAGTTCCCGCACGTGTTCCTGGCCGGGTGGGACACCGGCAGCTTCCCGAGCGCCTACGGCGACCACGACGAGGAGCGCCGCCTGGCCTACGTCGCGCTGACCCGCGGCATGCAGCGGGTGGCGATCACCCACGTGAGCTACCGCGGCAGCTTCGCCCGGCCGTCGCCCTTCATCGAGGACATCCCGGCCGATTGCCGCGTCGCGGGTTGGCTGCACAGCGAGCGACCGCCGGCGACAAGCCAGGCGTGGATGGAACGTCGGCGGCGGATTGGCGAGGAGATGAGCGCACTGACGGGCGACATCGGCGACTGATGACGAGCGACAGCCGAAAGCCCTGCCGCTGACGTGACGGCCGCCGCAAGGGTGCGCCGCGCATGCGCGCGGCCGGGCAGAGCCCGCCCTTGCCCCGTCCGCCCCGCCGCGGCCGCCGGGCTGGGTCTCCGAGAAGGAGATCCAGCAGAGGGCGAACAACATGGGTGCGATCGAAGGAAGAACGTGGCGCAGGGGCGTCGCGCGCTTCGGCACGACTATCGAGTGCAAGGCCTGTGGAGAGGCATGGCTGGGTAGCGATCCGGCGCTACGGGTTGCGTGTCCACGCTGCGCGGCACGCCCTGGCGAGCGCTGCAGCTGGTCGGGGCCGCACGGCCTGACCACGCACATCGCCCGCGACGTCGCGGCGATGCAGGGCAGGCAGATGACCCGCTGCGGCGCCCTGACTTGGGACGGCCGTCACTCCCGCCACGTCGTCCTGACCTGCGACGGGACGCCGGCACCGGCTGACCAGCTCGCGCCGCTCTGAGCCACACCACAACCATCAAGGAGAAGCGGGCGATGCCCAAACACCTGAACCACGTCACTCAGCCGCTGACAGAACAGATTCGACGCTTCCTCGACCTGAGCACCGGGCATCTGCCGGCCTCGGACCGGCTGTTCCTGGAGTTCTCGGCCGATCCCGGCAGGCGGGATGGCATCGTCGCGATGGCGGGGACCTACGGCTGGTTCGTCTACGCCCACGACGACCGGTGCTGCGAGGGCATCTCGGACGTGCTCTGGACCATTTTCCTGAAGGCTCGGGCCTTGAGGTACGATTATGTCCTGTTCGACGCCGACGGCCCCGAGTTGGACGGATTGCCCGTGTTCGAGGAAGAAGAAGCTCAACAAGAAGTCGATGCGCAGTCATCCTGACCGACCGGATCCTGTCCCACCGGAAGATGAACGCCCTCGCAGACCGTCCGCCTAATCGGCCGGTCTCTGCGTCGGCCTGTTCTGGGAGATCGCATCAGCAATCGGTCAAAGCGGCGGTCTATATCTTGCCTTGGCCCGGACGCGAGGTCCGGTGCCAGGACAAGGACTCGCACCATGACCACCAACACTTCCTCGTTTCTCAAGACGTTCGGCATCTCGGTGATCGCCGGGGCTCTGCTGCTCGCAGCATCACCGGCGGCTCCGGGCAGCCACAAGATCGGCCTGGATCGGGCCAATCACCCTGTCAGAAGCGCCGACGCGACAGCACCGAGCATCTTCCACCCTTGGGGCAATGTTGTTCTAGCCGACCTGGATCCATCGATCTTCCATCCCTGGTCGACATACCCGGCGGTCGTCGCTGGCATCGATCCGAGCATCTTCCATCCCTGGTCGACGCGCCCGGCCGCCGTCGCTGGCGTCGATCCGAGCATCTTCCACCCCTGGTCGACACACCCGACCGCCGTCGCTGACATCGATCCGAGCATCTTCCATCCCTGGGGAAACACCACCAGGGCCGTGGCCGAGCTAGGGCCGGATATCTTCCACCCGTGGGGCAATGCCGGCATCGACGTGCAACTCAGCTGAAGCAACGTCGACGGCATGCTGTCTTCCCGTCGCGAGGCGGGAAGACGTTTTTCAGTGTTGTCGCGTTAACGACGCGGTAATATAGGCGGAACACGATCCCCGTCGAGTAGATCCCCTACCGAGCGCCGGAGACAGATCCTTGTCGCTGCGCTCGTCTCTTGCTCGGTTCCTGACCGGGTGCCGGTTCGGTCTCGTCCCTCTTCTGGGCGTCCTCATCTGGTCCTGCACCGCATGTGAAGCCACGGCACAGCAGCTCGCGTTCCAGTCCTATGGCAACGCCGAGGGGCTCACCAACGCCTGGTTCTCCTGCCTGCACCAGGACAAGGTCGGCTACGTCTTCGCCTGCACTCAGCATGGGCTCTACGCCTACGATGGAAGACGTTACCTCAACCTCGGCCCTCGCCAGGGCCTGCCCGATGGGGGCATTGCCGAAGGTCTGGCGTTTGACGGCCACGGCCGGCTGATCGTCCGCTACCCACACCGTGTCTTCGTCTCGACCACACCGATCGGCCCCGATACGCCACCCGCGGCCCTGGTCTTCCAAGCCGCGCGCTCGATGGCCGATCCAATCCCTGACGACAGTTCGGGTCAGCTGGTGCCCTGGGCCGGCGGCGCGGTGTTCGCCGGACAGGGGGGCCTCTACATCGTCCGCACCGGTGATGGCATCGGGCAGCCGCTGGTGCAGTCCGCCAATGGCTTCCTCCACCAACCGGGAGTCCCGCTGAGGGACCCGACCCCCCTTGCCGCGCAGGGCTCGATCCTCTGGGTTGTCCGTGCAGACGGCTCGATCTGCGGCCTCGGCAAGACCTCGGTTCGTTGCTTCGGGTCGTCGGAGGGCGTGCCGGCCGATAGCTGGATGGCCCTGTTGCCGACTAGGGAGGGACACGTCCTGGCACGGTCCGCGACCCGATTGGCGGATATCGATCCCGGGACCGGCCGCGTCGACGTCTCGCTGCTGCCATACCAGGGAGGGCGCTTTGCGAACTACCCGAAGAACCTGGAGCTGGCGTTTACGCCGTCCGGCCAGCTGCTGACCCAGTCCGCTGATGGCCTGATGATCCGTAGCACCTCCGGCTGGAAGACGCTGACCACCGAGAACGGCCTGCCGCCGGTGGCGATCCTGCGGCTGACGTTCGACCACCAGGGCGACCTGTGGCTCGGCGGGCTCGGGCGCGGGGTGATGCGGGCGCTGGGCTACGGCACGTGGGAGAACTTCGACCATCACGACGGACTATCCAGCGACATACTGTGGCAGATGGTCAGACAGCCAGGCGGCCCGCTCTGGGTCGCCTCGGACGGAGGCGTCGATGCCATCGATGGTCCGGCAGGCGCTGTGCCGTCGCGACATCATTTCGGCGAGGCCGCGTTCTCGATCGCCCTGGACGGCTTCGGCCACCTGTGGCGGTCGGTCGGCTCGAACGCGGTCGCCTGCGTCACGCTGAGCACGGGCGAGACGACGAGCTACCCGTTGCCGCAGGTCAGCCAGATCCTTCGGGGCTCAGGATCGCGGCTCTGGTTCACCACCGAGAAGGGCGTCTACGTCGTCGACGGCACGCCTGTGCCGACGGCGCCGCGGCCGATCGCCGGCCTTTCGGGAGCTGCGGCCACGGCGGCCCTGGCAGTGGACGGCAGCCTCTGGGTGCTGCGCGGCCAGGAGCTGCTGCATCGGCACGCCGACGGCCAGGTCGTCTCGGTCCGGCTGCACTGGCCGCAGGTCGATTTCGAGCCTCTGACGCTGACGGCCGGACCGGGCGAAGTGATCTGGATCGCCGGCGCCGGCGCCGGCCTCTACCGGCTGCAACTCGACGGCGACCGGATCATGTCGACCACCCGGTTCCAGCCGCCCGACGTCATCTCGACCAGCATCGTCTCGCTCCTGGTCGACCACCGGGGATGGCTCTGGGCCGGCACCGACCGCGGCATCTCGGCCTTCAACGGCCAGCGCTGGGTGTCCGCCGCCACCGACGAGGGCTTGGTCTGGAACGACCAGGATCAGGGTGGCCTACTGGAGGATGCCGATGGCTCGATGTGGTTCGCCACCAGCCAGGGTCTATCGCACCTGCTCGACCCGGCGCGGTTGTTCACCATGGAGGACCTGAAGCCGGTCATTACCTCCGTCACCGTGGGTGAGGCAGCCTACCGCGAGCAGGCGGTGCCCTACACGCGCGAGCCGTTCTTCATCCAGTTCGGCGCGCTCGACTTCCGGGCCGACGGCGTGGTCCGCTTCCGCTTTCGCCTCGACGGGGTCGACAAGGGCTGGGCGGACACTGCGAGCGGCTACGCTCGCTACCCCTCGGTTCCACCGGGACATCACCGGTTCGAGCTCGTCGCCTACGACCCGCTGACCCACCAGGTTGCCGCACCGGTGTCGGTCCTGCTGCGGGTCCAGAAGCCCTGGTGGTTCTGGTGGCCGCTCCTCGTCCTCTACGTCCTCGCTGGAGCGGGTTCCGCCTATGGCGTGTTTCGCCTGAGATTCCGCTATCTGCTGCGGCAGAGACGGATGCTCCAGCGCGAGGTCGAGCTTCGTACGGCCGAGATCCGCGAGGCCCAGGCGACGGACAGCCTGACCCTGCTGTTGACGCGGGGCGAAGTCCAGTCCCGGCTCGTGGCCGCACTCGCGCAGCCGGACCGGACCTCCCAGATCGCCATCGGCCTGCTGGACATCGACCACTTCAAGCGGATCAACGACCGCTACGGCCACCTGGTCGGCGACGAGATCCTCAAGGAGATGGGGCGCCGCCTGAAGCTGGCGTTCAAGCCGGGGGAGTATGCCGGCCGCTACGGCGGTGAGGAGATCCTGATCGTGCTCGAGGCCGAGCAGGTCCCTGACGTCGACCGGATCCAGGTCCTGAACAGGGCAGCCTGCGGCGAGCCCTTCAAGGTGGAGGATGAGGTCATCGACATGACCTGCAGCATCGGCGTCGCGCACGAACACGCACGCGATGACTGGAAGTCCCTGATCGGCCGGGCAGACAAGGCGCTCTACCGGGCCAAGGCGGAGGGCAGGGATCGGATCGTCGTGTCGATCGCCGAGTTCAGGGCCGGCAGATAGGGCGGACTCGATGCCTGGGCGTGCCAGGCAAGCCGGAGATCAGGAAGCGGCGACACTGATGCGGCTGAGATCGAGCACGCCCTTGGCGCCCCAGCCCTTGGCGCCCGGCGGCACCTCGGGCCTGAAGCGCTCATACAGGCGGAAGCCGGTGCGGTTCAGCTCTGCCGGCTCGACGGAGGCGGCCAGCGCCTCCATGGCCTGCCGCACCGCCGGCAGGTGCTCGCCCAGCGCCTTCTCGACGTAGGCACGAGCCGGACCGGCGGCAGCGCCCTTGTCACCATCCAGGGCACGCACGCCCTGCTTGCCCTCGATCACCGGCACGTCCCGACCGAGCAGGTGGACCACCTGGCGCGGCTCGGACGGACGTGCCCTGGGCTTGGCGTCCGACCCCTCCTTCCGCTCGCCCTCGTCCAGCCCGATCGCGCGCGCCTTGATGCGGGCGCTGGACCCGGCGACGGCGCGGCCGAGGGTGATCGCCGCGTCGGGATCGTGTCCCAGGCGCTCGGCGACCACCGCCGCCCAGAGCGTCAGCACCGGCGCCCGATTGACCCTGATCTCCGTCTGATCCGCCACGTCCGTCTCCCAAGTCGAGAGAGAGGACGTGCGACGGAGTCAGGGGTTCAGCAGACAAGGCGCTGAAGAGAGGCGCTGCCGCATGCGGTCCTGCCGGCGCAAGGGTGCGTCGCGCTCGCGCGCTCCCGGCTGCGCCGCCCTTGCCCCGACTGGCCCGAGGCGGCTGGCGGGATGGGTCTCGGAAGACGAGACTCAGCAAGGGACATGAAGGATGGCGATCAGGAAGGGGCTGAAGATAGCGGCGGGCGCGGTGCTGTTCGCGCTGGTGATGTGGGGGGTGCTGGCGACGCCGGGCTTCCTGACGGATGTGGACTCCAGCGTTCCGGTGCTGTCGCTGCGGGAGGCGCTGCGATGAGCCTCGACCACCTGCCGAGGATCGCCGGGCGCCTGGAGGTCCAGCGGATCGAGAACGGATCGGCGGACGGCCACGCGCTGGTCCGCACCGACATCAGCCCGGCCGCGGAGGTGGCCATCGTGCGTGGCCGATCCGGTTGCGGCGGTCGCGAACCTGAACAGCTGGCCGAGCTGCTCGGGCTGTCGCCGGTGATGCTGGAGCTGCTGCGCGAGGCGCTCGGCGCCTGGGCCCAGCAGTTCGACGCGCCGGACGAGGCGGATGACGCGGACCACTACGTGTCCGGCGCCGACCTGGTGGAGTGGTTCGCCGACTGGCGCCTGCGCGTCCGCGCGGCCCTGACCCCTGCTTCCGCATGCCCGACCGTCATCGCCACCGCGCGGGAGGCCGATCATGGCTGACTACTTCACCCAGTTCTCGGTGATGTTCCCGGTCGGCGCGCCGGAGAATGTCGAGCCCGCTCTTGCCCTCTACCGGCAACTCGAGGAGGAGCTCGACCGGGACGAAGGGGCGACGATCGGCTTCAACGCTGTTCCGGACCCGGCTCGCGACCCGCACGCGCTGTGGCTCTCGTCGGACTGCGAAGGCGATCCGGAACACGTCATCGTCTTCGCCAAGCGCTGCGGCGAGGCGTTCGGTCTCACCGGCCGATGGGGCTTCCGCTGGAGCCTGACATGCTCCCGGCCGCTTCTGGATGGCTTCGGCGGCGGCGCGCACGTGCTCGACCTCGCCACGGGTGACACCATCGATTGGATGGATTGCGAGCACTGGCTCGCCAGCCAGCTGGCGGACGACGCGCAGGCGCCGCCCGCCGTCTCACCCATCTCGTCGTCGAGTGCGAGCGAAGCCGGGCGCGTGCTGCGGGAAGCCAGCGAGAGGCACCGCTTCTCCATGGCGGCCGAGCCGAGCCTCGCGCGCCTGATCGACGCCGAGGCGACCGAGCTGACCGAGGTCACCGACGCGCTCGATGCCCTGCTGGAGCACCAAGGCGCCATCACCCTCCGAGGCTAGGTCCTCGATCCGACACCGGCCGACCGATGGCGGTCGGCTTCTCTCAATCCCACCCTGGAGTGTCCCTCATGGCCCGGAGCCGTGACCAACTGGACCTGCTCGTCGTCCGCCCGTGGCTCGCCACCTGGCGCGGCGGTGAGGCCTACGCCCACTTCGACGCGCTGGCGATGCGCAGCGAGGATGGGCGCACGCCCGACCGCTATGGCGATCTGCAGGTGTTCGGGCGCGGCGACGACGAGCGCACCCGCCTGCATCTCGATGGCTTCCGCGCCGGCTGTCAGGTCGATGACCGGCATGCCGACGCCTACGGCTGGTTCTGGGGCTACCGCCCCGCCAGGGGTGAGGCGTTCACCGTCGACGACATGACGCGGAACGGGTCCTCGATCGCCGCGATCGATCGCGGCCTGACCCGGCTGCACGAGCAGGACGGGCCAGTCGGTAGCATCGGCCGCTACGTGGTGCGCCTCGCCCGGGTGCTGAGGCTGGACGGCGTGGCGGTGCTGGAGACCAGCCAGACCGGCAGCTTCCGGGACGAGATGACGGTGCGCCGCTGCTGCCGGCTTCCTGCGGTCGGTGACGCCGTCCACCTGATCGACACCGTGGTGCTGGAGCTGCACGAGGCCTGCGCCGCCCGGGTCAGCAGGGCAGCATGACCCGGGACCGCCGAAGCAGCCAGGTTGAGGTGCGCAACCCGGTGCTGGCGCTGCCGGCGGCCCGGCATCTGGCGGCCCTGCCGCCTGACGCCCGAGCCGTGTTGGCAGCGGTGCTGGATGACATCCGACAGGACGCTGCCAACCGGGCAGAAACGTGCTGGCGCCGGCACAAGGCGCCGATGGCAGCCTACTGGAAGGCCGTCGCCGTCTACGCCCGCCACATCCGCCGCGCCATCCCGCCGGCCAGATCCGCCCCTTCCGCCTGCCCGACCTTGCCCGTCCTCCGTCCCGGAGCGGCGGGCGTCCACGCATGGGAGCACCCCGTCATGGCGATCTGCCCGAACGAGCACTTCCACTTCCTGCTCCACGCCCTGCGCGACCGCGACCGGGAGTACGTCCTGGTGCTGCTGGCCGAGCTGCTGACCTGGCTGGTGGTGCCCTGCAACCCGCTGCCGCAGCCGTCCACGTCAAGCGTCGAAGACGAGGGCCTGGACCTGGCCGAGCCGCTGCTGCGCGAGGCGGCTGCTCGCAAGCGGGCCCAGGCCGCCGACGTCCCCTCGATCGCCGAGCAGAGCAACCGGCAGGCCCGGGCTCTCGATCAGGTGGCGGACGCGCTGACCGGCGTGCGCCAGCTCACCGCCATCGTGCTGGTGGAGTAGGCCATGCCGCTCTGCCCATACTGCGGCGAGGAGCAGGAAATCGACCTGCTGGAGGTCTGGAGCAGCCGCGAGTTCATGGTCTCGACGTGCTGCGAGCAGTCGGAGGAGGAGGTGCGGTGGGGTCTGGCGGAAGACCCCGAATGGTCCCGCGCCCTGCTGCGGCACCTCGGCATCGAGGAGATCTGCGGAGAGAAGCTGCGCCGGGTCGCCGACGACGACATGGGCACGCTGATCCTGGACTGGCAGCTCCGCCTCGACCGGATCGCCTTCCGGGACGCGCGGCGCTTCATCGACCGTCACCATGAACACCTTCCCGGGCCGACCGGCTGGCGGTACGGCCAGGGCCTTGGAACGGGCCGGACCTGCTCGGGGTGGTGACGGTCGGCCAGCCGCTGGCCCGCGCCTTCGACCACCGGAGCGTCGTCGAGGTGACGCGGCTGTGCGTGCGGCGGGACCGGCCGGCGGCGCTGCGCTGGAACGCCTGCAGTCAGCTCTACGGCTGGGCGGCGCGCGAGGCGCAGCTGCGGGGCTTCCGGCGCATCATCACCTACACCCGGCAGGATGAGGATGGCGGCACCCTCCGAGCAGTTGGCTGGCACTGCGACGGGCCTGCCGGCGGCCGAAGCTGGAACTGGCGCGGCCGGCCGAGAGCCGACCATGGCCCACCTTGCCCGCGGCTCCGGTGGTCACGCGAGCTCGCGCCAGTCCGTCACCATCCTGCCGCTTCCAAGCCGACGGAATCCGAGCCGTGCTGGCTCGGAGATTGGCGGAGCATCGAAGCAATCGGATGAGTGAGGGGACGAGAACGCCTCCCGCATACCCGAGCCGGGCCGCAACGGTCTGGTTGTCGCGAGCCGCTGCGCTGGTCTCGCTCCGTCCCGCGCCGTGCCGGCGCGCCGTTGCCCCCCGCCTCGGGATGCGAAGCGGCAGCGGTGTTCCAAGGAGGGAATATCGCGATGACCACTGACAAGATGCCCGAGCTCCCGCAGCATTCGGAGTTCAAGACCGTGCTGCTGCACGGCGCCCGCTTCCGGTCGGTGCCGGCAGCGCCGGACCAAGCCTACACGCACGACATCCTGGTCGACCTCGACGGCGGCTGTCACGTCGCCAGCGTGGCGGGATACCTGGCCTATGGGGAGAGCTGCGAGCAGACCGAGGAGCACGTCGCGGTGCTCACCGCCTCGGCGCAGATGCTGACGGCCCTGGTCGACATGCTGAACGCGCGCGAGCGCGGCTACGAGCTGCCCTGGGCAGCAGTCGAAGACGCGGTGTTCGCTGGCTTCGGCACGCCGCCGTCCGGTGCCCGTTTCACGGTGACGCAAGGCGATGCGTTCGTGACAGCGGGGGGACCGCTGCACACCTGCACCATCGGCACGACCTGGCAGGTCACGGGGCATGGCTATGACGTCTCACGCCGCGTCATCGTGCTCCTCGCGAGCGAGACCGAGGTGGAGATCGCCATCAGCCTGGACGAGCTCCGGCTCTCGTTCCGACCGATGACGGAGGAAGGAGGATAGAAGAACGCCTACCGCACGCCCGGACCGGGCGGACAACGGTGAAGGGCGACGCGAGCCGCTGCGCTGGTCTCGCTCTGCCCCGCTCCCAGGGGCGCGCCGTTGCCCCCCGGCCCGGGGATGCGGGGCGGGGAGGGTGTTCAAGGAGGACACCCCGATGAGACTGCACTTCGACCTGGCGCTGGTGCAGCGCCTGCTCGACCACAGCAAGGCCGCGACCGAGCGCAGGCCGTCGCTAGACCAGCTCTACGAGGGCCGGTTCCGGCGTGACGGCCAGGACGCCGACCTCGAGAACATCACCGCCGCCAACTTCCCGACCATGGACGACGTGGACCCGGCCAGGATCCCGCCCGGGCTTTGGCTGGTGGGCGACCAGGGCGTCTACCTGATGAGCAACAGCCGCCCCCCGCTGCTGGTCGACGCGGCCGACACCCGCAACGTCACCGCCCACGCAGCCGAGACGAGCCCTGCAGCCGATCCGGACGGCTGGTGGGAGGTGAAGCGCGCGGCCTTCGGCGGCGATGACGGCGTAGTGTTCCTGGAACTGCGGTTCGTCGAGGGCCTGATCGCCCTTGGCCGGGACGGCAGGGTGTGCCTCGACCTGACGCCCGAGCAGGTCGAGGTGGTGGCCCCCTGTCCTCGGCAGGCCGCCGTTCAGCTGGCGGCGCCGTCGCCGCGCCGCCGGGCCTCCCAACGTCACACGGGGAGGGCGTGACATGGCGAACAGTCCTGGCGCGCTGCTCGAGCGGCGCGAGATCCGGCACTTCCACCTGTTCTGCGGCCTCGGCGGCGGGGCACGCGGCTTCAACCGCGGCACGGCGCGCGTCGGCAACATGGTGGCCGACTTCCGCTGCATCGGCGGCATCGACGTTGATGCGGCCAGCATCCGCGACTTCGGCCGGCTGGCCGGCGTGCCGGGCACGGTGCTGGACCTGTTCGACCGCGAGCAGTACGAGGCGTTCCACGGCCGCATGCCGCCCTCCGGCTGGCGCGAGGCGACGCCGGCGGACATCCACGTCGCGGCAGGCCACGAGCGGCCGCACATCGTCTTCCTGTCGGCGCCCTGCAAAGGGTTCTCGGGCCTCCTGTCCGAGAGCAAGAGCCAGAGCGCCAAGTATCAGGCGCTGAACAAGCTCACCCTGCGCGGCATCTTCCTGCTGCTGGAGGCCTACAAGGACGACCTGCCCGAACTGCTGCTGTTCGAGAACGTCCCGCGCATCGCCAACCGCGGCCGCCGCCTGCTCGACCAGATCACCGGCCTGCTGCGCGCCTACGGCTACATCGTCGCCGAGACCACCCACGACTGCGGCCGGTTGGGGGGGTTGGCTCAGTCGAGGAAGCGTTTCCTCCTCGTGGCGCGCCACCGCGAGAAGGTGCCGCCCTTCCTCTACGAGCCGCCCAAGCGCTCGCTCCGGGCGGTGGGCGACGTGCTCGGCCGGATGCCGCTGCCGGGCGACCTGCGTGCCGGCCCCATGCACCGGGTGCCCAGCCTGCGCTGGCAGACCTGGGTGCGGCTGGCGTTCGTGGAGGCTGGCTCCGACTGGCGATCCCTGTCCAAGCTGGCGGTCGACGACGGCGTGCTGCGTGACTTCGCGCTGCAGCCCGACGAGGCGTGGCGCGCGGGCGTTCTGGGGGTGCGCGGCTGGGAAGACCCGTCCGTCACCGTGGCCGGCCGCTCCACACCCACCAACGGGGCCTACAGCGTCGCCGACCCGCGCTGGACCTCGTCCGAGAAGTGGCGCGACGGCCAGCAGTACGGGGTCAGGGGCTGGGGCGACACCGCGCACTGCATCGCCGGGTCACAGGCGCCGGGCCAGGGAGCCTACGCCGTGGCCGACCCGCGCCATGGCGGCGAGGCGAAGTTCAACAACTGCTACCGGGTCGTGCGCTGGGGCGAGACGTCGCCGGCGGTCACGGGTGGCACCGGTCCGAGTGCCGGCGGCCTCGCCCTGGCCGACCCACGGCCAGGGTATGGCGACAGCACGCACAGCAACG
>CAXUDP010000064.1:0-20324 GCA_964249735.1 uncultured Acetobacteraceae bacterium
AGCATCACCGAGACCTACCGGTCGCAGGTGTTCGTCACGCCGAGCGGCATGCTGACCCTGCCGCACTTCCGCTTCATCCACGAGGTGCTGGGCACGGACCGGATCATCGCCTCGGTGGACTATCCCTACCTGACCAACACCGGCGCACGCGATTTCCACGAGCGGCTCCCGATCAGCCAGGAGGACCGGGAGAAGATCGCCCATGGCAACGCCGAGGCCCTGTTCAGCCTGTGAGCTGGTCCCGACAAGCCACGATGAACGACATCCCGGTTGCGGTCATGCGCCCCGCCCCGGCGCACGAGGCGCCGGTTCCGACCTTCGGACGGCGTCAGGAGCGGGCTCTCGTCGCGGCGGGGCCGGACGGGAGCCTCGGACAGCCCGGCATGCGCAAGTCCGGTTGATGACACGCGCCACGCGGTCGCCCTTCCTGCCGATCAAGGAGATCGTGTCGCGGCGGTTCAACCCTGATCGTTTGCCCGATGAGCGTCGGGAATGACGAAGACCTGGTCGGCGCGGCCATAGCCTCCATCAGGCACCTCCTCGATCAGCACCATGGTGTGAGGGCGAACGTCTTCACCGAAATACTCGACGAACAGCGACGTGGTCCGGTGGATCAGCTCCTCCTTCTGGCTTCTTGAAAGGGCCGCCTGCGGCAGCTTGAAGTTGGCGAATGGCATTGGGAACTCCTCTGTTCAGGTGATGCCGTCCGGGACGGCGGGGTGGAGCGGGCCGGGCGATCCGGCCAGCCAATCGGGGCGTGCCGCTTGGCTCATCCGTGTCCGGATCGCTTTACCGGATGCCGCAAGCTGGTGAACCCGATCCGGTCGAGGAACTGCTCGCGAACGCGGTCGATCACCGCATAGGACACCGAGGCGCCGTCGCTGGCGGGGTCGACGACGACGCGGAACGGACGCCGGCCGTGGGGGAGGTCGACGATCGCCGCCACCGTGCGCGCCACCTCCGCCGGGTCGGCATCATCGGGCACGGTGTCGGCGAGCGCCTCCTTCATGCGGTCGGCGAAGCCGTCCGGCCAGCTGCGCGCGTAGTCCTGCGCGCGGTCCCCGTCCGCCGGTTCGCCGGCGTTGGCGAAGTGGTTCGTGCCCGTGGTGAAGGCGCCCGGCACCACGATCGAGGTCTCGATGCCGAGCGGCGCCAGCTCGCGGGCATAGGCCACCGCCAGCGCGTCCATGCCCGCCTTGGAGGCGAAGTAGGGACCGAGCAGCGGCGGCACCCCACCCGCCACGCTGCTGGAGCCGATCCACAGGAGCAGGCCGGTTCCGGTACGTCGCATGTGCGGCAGCACCGCCCGGTTCACCCGCTGGCAGCCGAGCACGTTGACGTCGTAGAGCTCGGCGAGCTGGCCGGACGTGAAGGCCTCGCTCGGTCCGTAGACCATGTGCCCGGCGTTGTGGACCAGCACGTCCAGCCGACCGTGCTCGGCGATGATCCTGCCGACCGCATCGTCGGCGGACTCCTCCGACTGCACGTCCAGCTCGATGGTGCGCAGGTCGACGCCGTTGTTCCGCGAATGGGCAGCGACCTCCTCCACCTGATGCGCGTTTCTGCCCGAGAGGCCACGCATGGAGGCGTAGGCGGTGTGGCCGGCGCCCGCGAGCGCGTTGGCGATCATGCGGCCGAAGCCGCTCGACGCGCCGGTGACCAGGACGACCCGGTTCATGGACCTGTCCCCCGTCAAACGATGCCGCCATTGGCGCGCAGCACCTGGCCGCTGACCCAGCCGCCGTCTGGACCTGCGAGGAACGCGACCACGCGGGCGATGTCGTCCGGCTGGCCCAGCCGTCCGAGCGGGATCATCCTGGTGACGGCCGCGACCTGCTCCTCCGACTTGTCGCCGAGGAACAGCTCGGTCGAGACCGGGCCGGGTGCCACGGCATTCACCGTGATGCCGCGCCCGCCCAGCTCCTTGGCGAGGATGTGGGTCATGGCCTCCACCCCAGCCTTGGTCGCGGCATAGGCCGCGTAGGTCGGCTGGTAGAGCCCGACGACGCTCGACGAGAAGCTGACGATCCGCCCGCCGTCGCGCATCCGCCGCGACGCCTCGCGCAGGCCGTTGAACGTGCCCTTGAGGTTGATCGCGACGTGCTGGTCGAACACCGCGTCCTCGGTTTCCGCGACCGGCTTCAGCTTCATGATCCCGGCGTTGTTGACGAGCACGTCGACGCCGCCGAACGCGGACGTCGCCCGGTCGAACAGCGCCGCCATCGCTGCCGGATCGCTCACGTCGGCCCGGACGGCGATCGCCTGCCCGCCGGCCGCCTCGATGCCGGCCGCGAGGGCGTCCGCCTCCCGGGCGTTGCTGGCGTAGTTGACGACGACTGCGAAGCCGTCCCGCGCCAGCCGTTCCGCAACCACTGCGCCGATGCCTTTCGACGAGCCGGTGATGATGGCGCATCGCTGGGTGTCAGCCATGGAAGGTCTCCCTGCTTTCCTGTTCCACCACATACGGCTTGCGACTGGCCCGGATTAGGAGCGGTAGTCGGTTCTCACTGTCCGAGAAACTGGACCAACGGATGGACCGGATCGACGCGATGCAAGCTTTCACCCGCGTGGCCGAGCGGTGCAGCTTCGCGCAGGCGGCCTCCGACCTCGGCCTGCCGCGCTCCCGCGTGTCGGAGGCGGTGCAGCAGCTCGAGCGGCATCTGGGCGTCCGCCTGCTGGCGCGCACTACGCGCAGGGTGACGCTGACGGCGGAGGGCGAGGGGTATTACGGGCGCTGCCTGGCCATCCTGTCGGCCATCGACGACGCCGATGCCGCCGTCACCCGGACGGCGCCGGCCGGGCCGCTGCGGATCGACGTCCACAGCAGGTTCGCCCGGCACTACCTGCTGCCCGGGCTGCCGGGCTTCCTCGGCCGCCATCCCAACATCCGGCTCCACATCGGCGAGGGCGACCGCCTGGTCGATCTGGTCGCCGAGGGGGTGGACTGCGCCATACGCGTCGGCAAGCCGGCCGATAGCGGGCTGGTCGGACGCAAGCTCGGCGTGCTGGCCGAGGGCACCTTCGCCAGCCCCGACTACCTGGCGCGCCACGGCGTGCCGCGATCGCCTGACGACCTCCATGGTCACCGGATGATCGGCTTCGTGTCCACCGCGACGCGGGCGGTTATGCCGCTCGAGTTCCAGAGCGAGGGCGGCGTGCGCCTGGTCTCGCTTCCGGTCTCCGTCACGGTGTCGGCGACGGCGACCAACGCCAGCCTGGCCCGGCTCGGCTTCGGGCTGGTGCAGGTGCCGCGCTACCGCGTCGCGCACGCGCTCCAGACGGGCGAGCTGGTCGAGGTGCTGGCGGACCATCCACCGTCCAACAGCCCCGTCTACCTGCTCTATCCCGTAGGACGGCAGCTCTCGCCCCGCGTGCGCATCTTCATCGACTGGGCGTCGAGCGAGATCGCCACCGGCCTGGCGGAGGCTTGAGATGGCCGGCTGGCGCGCCTGCCGGTCCTGACGGCCCGCCCAGTCCGGCCGCGGTTGCGCCGGTGTCTCGGCTGGCCGTGGCCGGCCTCTGCGGCGACGGCCTGTCGACGGCGGCGCGCGGGTCGGTTCGCGACAGCCCCTAGTTCAGCGGCGACAGGATGGCGTCCAGGCTGCCGCTGGTGCTGCCGGCGATGCGCTGGAGGTGCGGGTAGCGCAGACCGTCATGGTAGTCGATGCGCACCGTGCGGTAGTGGTCCTCCGCCTTCAGCAGCAACTCGATCGGTGCCTGCGAGGTCTTCGCGTCGGCGATCGTGCGCGTGAGGTCGTCGGCGTCGTAGGCGGCGCCGTTCACCGCGACGATCTCGGTGCCGACCGCGATGCCGGCCTTGAAGGCAGGGCTGCCCCAGATCACGCCACGCGCGGCACCGTCATGGGTGAGGTAGAGGCCGAGCGAGTAGCTGAGGTCGGTCATCTTGCGCAGGCCCGCGGCGCTCTTCTCGTACGGGCTTTCCACCGCGGTGTAGACCAGCCGGTAGCCGCCGCGGGTGATGCCGTCGAGCGGCGCGTTGCCGCCGACGCCGTCGAGCCGGGTGCGTAGGAATCCGGCCCAGTCGAACGGCGCCACCGCGTTGAGCGCGCTCACGACGTCGGCGAACACGTAGGTGCTGGTGACGTAGCTGCCGTTGTCGATGCCGAAGAAGCCGTGGGCGAAGTCGTTGAGCGACTTCGTGCCGTGCGACAGCTCGCGCAGCTTGGTGTCGACGTCGAGCCAGACCAGGGCGCCCTCGTCGTAGTAGTCCTCCGAACGCTGCCAGCCGCGCCACGGGATCGGCCGGCGCTGGGCGATGATCGGGTCGTTGGTGGTGTCCTCGAGGTTGCGCCAGGAACGGCCGACGCCGTTGTCGTAGGTGGCGGCCATGTCGGCGAGCTGGTCCAGCCCGTCCTGCTTGGTCCACAGCCCGGAGCGGGCGGACAGGATCTTGCCCCAGTACTCGGTCTGGCCCTCGTAGACCCAGAGCAGGCTGTCGCGCTCGGGAGTGTTGAAGTTGGGCTGCCAGAGATCGAATGGCCGGCGGAACTTGCCGTTCCAGCTATGGGTGGACTCGTGCGCCAGCAGGTCGCGGTCGGCGAGGTTCTTGTCCCAGGCGGTGAAGTCGTCGGCGCCCTCGCCGTTCTCCGAGGAGCGGTGGTGCTCCTCGCCGATATCGCCGAGCTGGTCGGATACCGAAAGCAGGAAATCGTAGTGGTCGTAGTGGTGCGAGCCGAACAGGCGCTGCTCCTGCACCACCAGGTTGCGATAGGCCTGCAGCACCGCGGGGCCGATGGCGAGGTCGTCCGACACGTCGCCGGCGATGTCGAGGTGCACCGGTGCCGCGCCGCCGGGAACCGAGGACGGCGGCGACAGGTCCTCGCGACGGACGTAGCGGCCGGCCAGGATCGGGTTGTCGACAAGGGTGTTCAGCGGCACCGTCTTGTAGTGCACCACCGCACCCTGCTGGCTCGCGACGTCGAGGCCGGCAAAGGCGGTCCAGCCGGACGGGTAGGTCACGGTCATGTCGAACGGCAGGTCGCGGGAAAAGTACCCGGCCGGGTAGAGCAGGATCTCGTTGGCCTCCAGGCTGAGCATGGTGGGCGTCATGACGACGCGGCCCTCGTTGGGCACCACCGGCGACACGTACTGGAAGTCGAGGTCGAGGCTGGCGGCACCCTGCGGCACCGGGACATGGAAGGCGTAGACGTCCACCGGATCGCGCACCCAGGCGAGGCGGGTGCTGCCGGCGCGGATCACCAGGCTGGCGAACTTGTCGATCTGCCCGGTGGGGGAATGATCGCCCGGCACCCATCTCGGGAACAGCAGCACGGTGTCGCCGGGCCCCGACACCGGGATGGTCTCGTGGGCGGTGAAGATGTGGCGGTCGAGGTCGGTGGCATCGATCCGCAGCGTGATGGTGCCGGCATAGGGACGGTCCTGCGGCGCCTGGATCGGCGGCACTGCGGGTGCCGGCTCGGGCTGCGGCTGCTGCTGCGCCGTGGCGGCCGGCGAAGCGGCGCAGAGCAGGCCGGTCGACAGGGCGGCGCCGGCGATGCCGCGCATCAGGCGGTCGCGGTGGCTGGCGGGGAGGGTCTGGATGATCACGGTGCGGCGAGCCTGTCTGTTCGGGCGCACCACGCCATCAAAACCGGTCGTGTTGCAACATGGTCCGTATTGGCGTCACGTGAGCGAGAGGTGCGGTGCCGGCGTCTCCCGCAGCCGGTGCAGTCGGACCATGATGGCGCGGTGCACGAGACGAGGGTGATCAGCATGGGCCAAGGCCGAGACGATCCGGCGGTGCCGGCTGCAGGCGTCTCGCGGCGCGGGGTGCTGCAGGGCGGTGCCGCGACCGCCGTCGCGGCCGGGCTGGCAGGCGCCCCGGCACAGGCCGAGCCGATCGCGACGCCGGCGGAGCCCGGGCCGGCGCCGGGCCTGGCTCCGGTGGTGACGGAGCAGGTGCGGATGACGGTGAACGGGCAGGAGCGGGTGCTGACGCTGGATGCGCGCACCACGCTGCTGGACATGCTGCGCGAGCACCTGCACCTCGCCGGCTCCAAGAAGGGCTGCGACCACGGCCAATGCGGCGCCTGCACGGTGCTGGCGGACGGGCAGCGGATCAACAGCTGCCTGAGCCTGGCGGTGATGCATGACGGGGGCGAGGTCACCACGATCGAGGGGCTGGCGCAGAACGACGCGCTGCATCCGATGCAGCAGGCGTTCCTGACCCATGACGGCTACCAGTGCGGCTACTGCACGCCGGGGCAGATCTGCTCGGCGATCGGGATGCTGCAGGAGCACAAGGCCGGCTGGCCGAGCTGGGTGACGGCAGACCTGACGGCGGCGCCGGCGCTGACCGACGGGGAACTGCGCGAGCGCATGAGCGGCAACATCTGCCGTTGCAGCGCCTATCCCAACATCGTCGCGGCGATCCGCGAGGTCGAGGGTGCGGGTCACGACACGGGGCACGCCGATGCAGGGCACCCCGCTGCCGGGCGCAAGGTGCCGGCATGAAGAGCTTCGCCTATGACCGTGCCGGCAGCCCGCAGGGTGCGGCGCAGGCCGGCGCGTCGTCCGGCGCCGCGTTCATCGCCGGCGGGACCAACCTGCTCGACCTGATGAAGCTGGAGGTGGTGGCGCCGACCCGGTTGGTCGATCTGGGGCGGCTCGATCCGGGCGGGGTGCAGCCGACCGCCGATGGCGGGCTGCGGATCGGCGCCGGGGTGAGCAACAGCGCGCTGTCGGCCGATCCCGCGGTGCGGGCGCGGTATCCGCTGCTGGCGCAGGCGCTGCTGGCCGGGGCATCGCCGCAGTTGCGCAACAAGGCGACCACGGCGGGCAACCTGCTGCAGCGCACGCGGTGCGTGTATTTCTACGACACCGCCAGCGCCTGCAACAAGCGCGCACCCGGCACCGGCTGCGATGCGATCGGCGGCGTGAACCGCATGAACGCGGTGGTCGGCACCAGCGCCGCCTGCATCGCGGCGCACCCGTCCGACATGGCGGTGGCGATGATGGCGCTGGACGCGACAATCGAGACGGTGACCGCGAACGGTTCGGGGCGCCGCATCCCGATCGGCGGCTTCTACCGGCTGCCCGGGAACACGCCGCACCTGGACACCGTGCTGCAGCCCGGCGAGCTGATCACCGCCGTCACCCTGCCGCCGCCGCCGCCCGGGGTGCAGGGCTACCGCAAGATACGCGACCGCGCCTCGTATGCCTTCGCGCTGGTGTCGGTGGCGTCGATCGTGGACGGGTCGGACGGGCGGATCAGGCAGGCGCGCTTCGCCTGCGGCGGCATCGCGCCGCGGCCGTGGCGGGTGGAGGCGGCGGAAGCGGCGCTGGCCGGCGCGCGGGCGGACGGCCCGTCGCTGGACCGGGCCTGCGACCTGCTGCTGCAGGGAGCGGCCGGGCATGGCTACAACGACTTCAAGATCCCGATGGTCCGGCGCCTGCTGACCCATGTGGTGGCGCAGGCGGTTCATACTGGGCAGGAGCAGCGGAATGGCTGACGGGACCCCCAAGGGGCTGCGCGAACCGAGCCTGGCCGGGCCGTTCGGGCCTGGCATCGACCGGGTCGACGGGCGGCTGAAGGTGACGGGGCACGCGCCCTATGCCTACGAGTATCACGGCGAGGAGTATGGCGGCCCGGATCCGCTGGTCGGCTACATCGTGCAGGGAACGATCGCCACCGGGCGGGTGGTGTCGATCGACGACACCGTCGCCAGCGTCGCCCCGGGAGTGCGGCTGATCCTGACCCACGCCAACGCGCCGCCGCAGGCGCCGTGGGGGCCGTTGGTGGCGCAGGACCGGTTCGCGCGGTCGCAGCCGGTGCTGGGCGACGACCGGGTGCGGCATTACGGCGATCCGGTCGCGTTCGTGGTCGCCGACAGCTTCGAGCAGGCGCGGGCGGCGGCGATGGCGCTGGTGGTCCACTACCAGGCGGACACGCCGGAGACCGATCTCGGACGGCACCTGGACCAGGCCAAGGTGCTGTCGAAGATAGACGGCGGCGAAAGCCCGGTCAGCGACGTCGGGGATGCGGCCAAGGCATTCGCGTCGGCGCCGGTGCGGCTCGACGCGCGCTACGACACCGACTACCAGAACCACGCGCAGATGGAGCCGCATGCAAGCCTGGCGGTCTGGGACGGGCCGAAGCTGACGATCTGGTGCTCGTCGCAGATGGTGGACAGCCATCAGAACGGGGTCGCGGCGACGCTGCAGATGTCCAGGACCAACGTCCGCATCGTCAGCCGCTACATCGGCGGCGGGTTCGGCGGCAAGCTGCCGTACTACGCCGACCAGATCCTGGCAGCACTGGCGGCGAAGCGGCTCGATCATCCGGTGAAGGTGGCGCTGACCCGGCAGCAGATGTTCCACGTCACCAGCCATCGCACGCAAACGTTCCAGCACCTCCAGCTCGGCGCAGGTCATGATGGCGCCTTGCAGTCGATGAACCACGAGGCGTGGGTGCAGACCGCGCGCTACGACAACTTCGTCGAGAACGTGGCGCAGCCGACGCGCGGGCTGTACGCGTCGCCCAACATTTCCACCCTGCACAAGGTGGCGAGGCTCGACCTGCCGCGGTCGGACTCGATGCGCGCACCCGGCGACGGGCCTGGCTCGATCGGGCTGGAATGCGCGATGGACGAGCTGGCGGAGCAGCTCGGCATGGATCCGGTGACGTTGCGGCTGAAGAACGACACCATGGTGCATCCGACCAGCCACCAGCCCTACACCACGCGCAAGCTGGCGGACTGCCTGAAGGCAGGCGCGGCGCAGTTCGGCTGGAACCGGCGGCCGTCCAGGCCGGGGACGGTGCGCGAAGGCGAGTGGCTGATCGGCTACGGCATGGCGTCCGCGTATCGCGGCAACATGGTGCGCGACGCGTCCGCCGAGGTGACGCTGGGCGCGGACGGGGTGTTGGTGGTGCGGCTCGCCATGACCGACATCGGCACCGGCACCTACACCGTGCTGACGCAGATCGCGGCGGAAAGCACCGGGCTGCCGGTGGAGAAGGTGCGGGTGCTGATGGGCGACACCAGGTATCCGCCCACTGCCGGCTCGGGCGGCTCGTTCGGGGCGGAAACCTCCGGATCGGCGGTGTTCCGGGCCTGCGAAGCGTTGCGCGGCCGCTTGGCGGAGGCGGCGGTCGGCGATCCGCGCTCGCCGCTGCATGGTGCGGACATGACGCAGGTCGCGTTCGAGGATGGCCGGATCTCGGCGGGAGATGCGGGCGAGGAGCTGGGTGTGCTGGCCGGGCGGATCTCGCCGGACGGGGTGACGGCGCAGGGCAAGGTGTCCAAGACCGAGAAGCCGCCGGGCAAGGCGGAAGCGTCGTTCGGGGCGCATTTCGCCGAGGTGGGGGTCAACGTGGTCACCGGCGAGGTGCGCATGCGCCGGATGGTGGGGGTGTTCGCGGTGGCGCGCGTGCTGAACGCCAAGACGCTGCGCTCGCAGCTGCTGGGTGGCATGATCTGGGGGCTGAGCAGCGCGCTGATCGAGGGCAACCAGGTCGACGTGCGGCAGGGCTTCTTCGCCAGCCACGACCTCGCCAACTACCACGTGCCGGTACATGCCGACGTGGCTGCGGTCGAGGTGACGGTGCTGGCGGAAGCCGATCCGGCGGTGAACCCGATCGGTGTCAAGGGCGCTGGCGAGCTGGGGATCTGCGGCTCGGCCGCTGCGCTGGCGAACGCCGTCTACAACGCGACCGGCGTGCGCATGCGCAGCTTCCCGATCACCCCGGACAAGCTGCTGCCGCACCTGCCGCCGGTGCTGTCGGTTTGAGATCCCGTCATCGCGACGTTAACCATTCGACATGCGCGGTTTGTTGCGCGCGCGCGGGGCGTCTGTTCTGATCGACGCGATGGACAGGCTCAGCCCCCTTCAGGACGCGGAACCGGCGATACCGGCTTCCGGCGGCGCGTCGGCGGCGCGGACGACGCTGTATGGTCTCCTCGCCCTGCTGCTGGCGGCGGGGGGGTGGGTTCGCTTCAACGACCAGATCGCAACCGTGGCGCCGGGCCTTGCGGCACCCGCGGCGGCGATGGCGCGGGACGCGGCGACGAGGGCACCGGTGCATGCGCTGGCAGAGCTGGGATTGCTGCCGCGGGCGAGCGAGCCGGCGGCGGTAGCCGGGCTTGGCCTTCCGGACAAGGAGGCCGCGGCGATGCTGGGGGCGCTGAAGCATGACCGGCTGCGGCTGGTGCAGATGCCGTTGTTCGATGCCGGGTTGTCGGCGCCGGACGGCACGGATGCCGGCCGCACGGTGCTTGTCGCTTCCGGCGGCTACACCAGGCTGGTCCGGATCGGGCGGCAGCCGGTGGTGGTGATGCTGCCGATCGACCGGGTCGGCACGGTGACGTTCCGGGTGCCGGCGCGCGAGGCCGGGGCGTTGCCGGCCTCCGGGCTCGGCATCGGGGCGATCACCGCGACCGGGCCGATGCGCCTTCCCGACCTCGGCGAGGGCGAGGAGCTCGAGATCGGAGTGATCGCGCAATGAAGGGCCTGATGTCGGGAGCGGCCCGGCTGATGCCGCTGATGATGCTGGCGTTCCTGACGCTGGCCATCGTGCAGATCCTGATGCAGCTGCACCTGTCGCCGGCACATCTGCTGGAGATCGTGCTATCGCTGGTCACGCGCCTGGGGCCGCTCTACGTCGGCGGCGGCGCGCTGCTGTGGGGGCTGGTGCTCGGCGGCATCGGCTATGAATGGCGTGCCGGCGTGCTGGAGCGGCGGGAGCGGCGGGCCGGCCTCGGCTACCGCGCCGCCTGGACGCGACGCAAACATCGGGGATGGATGATGGACGTTCTGGCCCGGCTGACCAATCGCGACGCGCTCGAGGACATGCTGTCGAAGCAGGAGAAGGCGACCGTCATCGACGCGGTGGCGCTGTCGGCGACGCTGCGCTCGCAGGTGATCGGGCAGGACCAGGTGTGCGAGGACGTGGCGCAGCAGCTCCGTCGCCGCCTGGCGCTGCAGGTGCGCGGCAAGCCGGTGGGGATCTTCCTGCTGGCAGGGCCGCCCGGCACCGGCAAGACCTATCTCGCCAAGCGGCTGGCGGCGGCGCTCGGGCGCAAGCTGCTGCACTTCGACATGACGCAGATGAGCGCGCCCCACGCGGCGACGCAGCTGTTCGGCAGCCCCAAGGGCTATGTCGGGTCGGACAGCTACGGCAAGCTGACCGGGGGGTTGAAGGAAACGCCGGACGCGGTGGTGCTGCTCGACGAGATCGAGAAGGCGCATCCCGACGTGTTCAAGAAGTTCCTGAGCGCGTGGAACGACGGGCACGTCACCGAGGCGTCGGTGGGCACGCAGGTTTCGACCACGCGGGCGATCTTCGTGCTGACCTCCAACATCGCCACCGACGCGCTGAGCGAGATCGCCGACCGGTTCGCCGGCGATTCGGAAGCGATGCGACAGGCCTCGGTGGACGCGCTGCGCATGGCGGGCTTCGCGCCGGAAGTGCTGAACCGGCTCGACCGGATCTTCGTGTTCCGGGCGCTTGGCGGGCTCGACGTGGCGCGGGTGGCGGCGCTGGAGATCGAGGCGATGATCGCGAGCTACGGGCTCGACATCGCCGCCGGCGGAATCGATCCGGCGCTGTTGTTCGAGGTGATGCAGAAGCAGGACCGGCTGGGGCAGGGTGCCAGCGCGCGCGACCTGGTGCGCTCGATCGAGGAGATGGTCAGCGATGGGCTGATCGAGGCCAGGCAGCAGGGGGCGCGTCGGGTTCGTCTGGAGAAGGGCGAGGATGGCATCGTGACGCGGATCGCCGACCTGCAGGCGCCGGACCGAGCTGCGCCGGCGCCGCTGGCGGCAGGGTCCTGAGCGGACGAGGCCCGCGCGACCGGGGGGACGCCGCATGTCGGTGATCGGCAGGCTCTGGCGGCGCGCGCCTGCCTGGCGCGCCTGCGTGGTGACGGCGGTGGCGTTCACCGGGCTCGCTGCGATGTTCCCGCCGGCGTTGCCGCGTCTGCCGCCGTTGCGCTGGGCGAAGGCGGGCGGTCCGGCCGGCGCCGTGACCGCGCACTACCATCCGCAACCGCCTCCCACTCCGCCTGACGACGGCATCTGGCACGTGCTGCCGCCGGACGTGCCGGCGCAGCAGGGGATCGTCCACTATGCCGGGCGACTGCTGCCGATGCCGGGCGGGAGCTGGCGTGAGCTGGCTGTCGCACAGGGCGGCGGCGCGGAGATGCATCAGGTGACGCTGTTCGATCGGGTGTCGAACAACCACCTGACCGGGCTGATGATCGTGGCCGCGCCCGGGGTCATGAGCGGCGCCACCGGTTCGATCGGGTTGCCGGCACCCTGCAGCGATCCCGGCCAGCTGGCCGGCTCCATCGCCCCGATCCTGCCCGGGCAGAGCCCGTTGACTCACGAGTGCTGGGCGATCACGCCGGTGGACATGCAGGCCGCCGCTGCCGCGCCGGCGACGGACGGCTTGCTGCCGCACGGGCTGGCACGGCTGGGCGAGCTGCACGTCGCGGTGCCGGACCGCATGCTGGCTACGACCTTCGCGCGCTCGGACGACAGCGGCTGGCAGGTCGTGACGATCCTGCTCGGGGACCATGGCGGACCGATCCGCAAGCTGCAGGACTGGGCGACGCGGTTCCAGGTGCCGATGCACAAGGGCTTCGACGGGACGCTGGTGGCCGCCGACCTGCCGCCGGCGGTGGCGCGGGATCCGGGGTAGAGCCCTCGGTACCAGTCGGGATCACGCTGCCGTTCGACGCGCCGGCATCGGCGCCGGTACTAGCCTCCGAAGTGACCGTGTTGATGCAGGGCAACCTCGAGATCTCCATGGGAGCTGGCGCATCGACGTACGGAAGTGTGGGATGGACCGGCGATTGGCCTCGCCTCCACGAGCTCATCGGTTGGGGTCAACGATGATGACTGCGGCAGCGTCTTCCGATCAGTTGTTACGGAAGCGACCGAGGTTGCACCGGGTCGGAACGGCCTTGCCACCGGCGTGACCGTGCGGACCTGACACGCCGACGCTCGCTTCCGGAAGCAGGTCCCGGCTTGTTGCCCGATCGGGCATCATTGTGGGGCAAGCTTCGGATCACCTGTTCCACGCCGGCCCGTGCGGACCCGCGAACGGGTCAGGAGCGTGCGGGAACGAGGGCCGATCGCCAGGGACGAGAACCGCGTGCTGTCCAGGCTCTCCGGCAACGGGTTGGACGAGATCCGCGTCGGGTAGGGTCCGTCCTAGTCGGCGTTGGCCGGTGGTGCCATGGGCTTTAAGGAACCCGCGCTCCAACCTGACGGAGCGTCCGGAAGAAATCCGAGTGGTGCCGGCGAGGCCGTCGGAGTGCTTGGGGGAACGACCAGGCGTGGATCTGGTCAGCAACAAAGATCGCTCAGGATTTAATCGTTTATACGCGTCCAGCCTCGAACAGCCGGCTAGTTCTATCAGACGCGTACGTGCAGTTCACATTCCAAGGCGGTTCAAGTCTGCCCTAAAAATAGGCATAAGATGGAAAAACATGCGTATTTTGTGCGATAGTACTCGACAGGAGGCCCTGTAGCCTAATTATCACGCAATCGGCACGTCGTTCTGCTTTGTCGCGTCGAGCCCGGAATTCATGTTGTTACAGCGAGCGGATGAAACATAACGTTGCCTCATTCAACACGCCGATACCGCTCGACCGAGGATCCAAGCATGAACGTTCCGCTCAGGTTTCGGACTTCTCTCCTGTTCTCCACCGCCGCCGCAGCCGGATGCCTGGCGCTCGGAGGGGTTGCGCCGGCCATCGCCCAGACCGCGTCGACTCCGGTCAACGCGACCTCGATTGCCCCGGTCGCCTCGCCTCCGACCGATCCGAACCCGCTTAACACCAACCCGGCCCAACCGGCGCCGACGACGAACAACTCGGAACAGGTCCTCGTCACCGGCTCGATCCTTCGCGACCCGAACCTGTCCAGTGCCAACCCGGTCACGCACCTGTCTGCGACCGACCTCAAGGAGCGCGGCATCACCACGGTGGCGGAGGCGCTGCAGACGGTCACCGCCAACGGCTCTGGCAACCTGCCAGCCAACTTCAGCGGCAACGGCGCCTTCGCCAGCGGCGCCTCGGGCGTGTCGCTGCGCGGCCTCACGACGGATTCGACCCTGGTGCTGATCGACGGGCAGCGCGCCGCCTACTACCCGCTGTCCGACGACGGCGAGCGCAACTTCGTGGACACCAACAGCATCCCGCAGTCGATCGTGCAGTCGATCGACGTGCAGCAGGATGGCGGCTCGGCGACCTACGGTGCGGACGCGGTCGCCGGCGTCGTGAACATCATCACCCGCAAGCAGATCCAGGGCTTCGAGGGCAACGCCGAGGGCGGCCTGTCGCAGCGCGACGACGCCGGCCATCAGCGCCTGTATGCGAACTACGGCTACGGCGACTTGAACACGAACAACTTCAACGTGTGGATCAACGGCGAGTACCAGCAGGACGACCTGCTGATGAACAACCAGCGCGGCTTTCCCTACAACACCCAGGACCTGGACAGCATCAACGGCAGCAACGGCAACCCGAACGGCCTGAACGCGGACGGCAGCTTCGCCGGCCTCGACAGCCGGGGCACGCGCGTCGCGCAGGTGATGCCGGTGACAGTGGGCGCCGACGGCACCCTCACGCCGCAGGGACTGACCCAGCCGATCAACTCGCGGCTCGGCTGCAACGGGCTTGCCACCCACGTCGTGCCGGGCATCGGCACGGTCTGCGAGCAGAACCTCATCGGCGACTACGCGATCATCCAGCCGAGCGACCGGCGCATCAGCTCCACGATCAAGGCGACGGTGAACCTGGGCGACGAGGCTCAGGGCTACGCGATGTTCACCTACTCGCAGAACCAGGTCTACTTCCCGGAAACGCCGGACTACATCACGGATCATAGCTCGTCGGGCGACGTGAGCTTTGCCAACATCACGCTGCCGGTCCGCCTCGCCAACGGCAAGCTCAACCCGAACGACCCGTTCGCGGCGCAGGGCTACGCAGCGCAGATCTACTACCGCTTCGGCGACCTCGTCCCCACCGAGACCGACTTCAACCAGAGCTTCCGCGGTTCCACCGGCGTCAACGGCTCGATCCTGTCCCATTGGGGCGGTGACTGGCGTTACAATGTCAGCGTCGTCGGCATGACCGACGACCTGCGCCGAACCTTCACCGGCGTGCCGACCTTCCAGGGCATCCTGAACGCGGTCAACACCGGCTCCTACAACTTCGTGAACCCGTCGCTGAACAGTCAGGCCGTGCGCAACGCCGTCGCGCCGGTCGACAAGACCGAGGCTGACTCACAGGAATACGCGCTCGACGTGGTGCTCTCGAAGGGATTGTTCCACCTGCCCGGCGGCCTGACCACGCTCGGCCTCGGCGGGCAGGTGCGCTACGAGTCGCTCAACGATCCAAGCGCCACCCCGGACAACCCGCTCGACCCGAACGCGCAGTACCTGCGCAACATCAACCCGTTCAGCGCCGTCGGAAGCCGCAAGGTGGGCTCGACCTTCTTCGAGCTCGGCGTCCCGTTCTTCAAGCAGTTCACGGTCGACGTGTCGGGCCGCTACGACGATTACTCCGAGGGCTTCGACAACTTCGCGCCCAAGGTCGGCGTCATCGTGAAGCCGATCCCGGAGGTGACCTTCCGCGGTACCTACTCCAAGGGCTTCCGCGTGCCGAGCTTCGCCGAGACCGGTGGGTTGAACTATGGCTACGTGTCGTCTCCGCCGCTCCCCGCGTCCTTCCTGGCGCAGCACGAGACCAGCAGCGGCGCGCCGGACGCCTATGCTACGGCGCCCGCCTTCGCGCTACGGACCGTCGGCAACCCGAACCTCAAGCCGGAGCATTCCGACAACTTCAACGGTGGCGTGATCGTGCAGCCGAGGCCCTGGGTCAGCCTGTCCGCCGACTACTACTACATCAAGAAGTACGACTACGTCGTCACCTCGGACTTCAGCACCCCGCTTGCGGAGTATTATGCCGGCCTGAACCCGGCCGGCGTTCTCCCGGACGTGGCCGATCCCGCCCATCCCGATGCGATGCCGCGTGCCGGGACGGTCGACGTCACCTACGTCAACGCCGCGAGCCTGGTGACCGACGGCTTCGACCTGCAGCTTTCGGCCAATCTCCGCCTTCCCGGTCGGTTCCACGACGTCAAGTGGATCAGCACCGGCACCGCAACCTTCGTCCGCCGCTACAACATCACCTATCCCGGCCTCGGCACGGAGCGCTACGCCGGCACGATCGGGCCGTACAACATCACCTCCGCGTCGGGCACGCCACGCTGGCGCGCGAGCTGGCTCAACACCTTCATCTACAAGAAGCTGACCGTCGGGGTCGCGACCTACTACACCGGCGGCTACCGCTTGACCGCCGAGGACGTGACCGGCCCGAACACCGCCGGCAACTGCGCCAACGCGCTGGTCGGCTTCACCGGGGCTCCCCAGCGCTGCGGCGTTAACGGCTTCTTCGACGTGGACCTGACCTTCAACTACGCCCTGACCAAGGGGCTCCAGCTCTACACCAACATCTACAACGTCGCCGACTTCCGTCCGCCCTTCGACACCGGCACCTATGGCAGCTACCTGTACAACCCCGCCTGGGCGTCAGCCGGCATCCTCGGCCGCGCCTTCCGCTTCGGCCTTACCGACAAGTTCTGAGCGACACGGGTTCCGCGGGATAATGCTGGGATGGGCCAGCTGGACCAGGCGGCCTTGCACCGCGTCCAGCCGACGTTGCCTCGGAACGTGAGGTGCCAGCCGTGGAACCGCGCGGCTCCGGCTCAGTCCAGGGTCACGACCAATGGAACATGGTCGGAAGGCTGCGACCGGTCGCGCTCGGCGCGGTCGGGTGTGGCGGCGGCGAGGCGCTCGGCGAGGCGGGGCGAGAGCAGGGCGTGGTCGATGCGCAGGCCGAGGTCGCGTGGCCAGCAGCCGGCCTGGTAGTCCCAGAAGGTGTAGACCGGGCCGCGCGGCACGAGGGCACGCACCGCGTCGGTCAGGCCGAGCCAGCGCAGCGCCTGGAACCGCTGCCGGGTCTCGGGGCGCACGAGGGCGTCGGCCGGACCGACGGTGTTCGGCGCGAAGTCCTCGTCGGTCGGGCACACGTTGTAGTCGCCGGCTAGCAGGAAATCGGTCTCCTCGGCGAGCAGGCTGCGGGCGTGGTCGATCAGCGCGTCCATCCAGGCGAGCTTGGCGGCGTAGCCGTCTGCTCCGCCGGAGTTGCCGTTGGGGAGGTAAAGGTTGCCGACGGTGAGGTCAGCAACGCGAACCTCGACGTAGCGGGCCTGGTGCTCCCCGGCCTCGGGCAGGGCGAGGCCGGGAAGGTGGCGAGCGGTGACGGTGACGGGCAGGCGGGACAGGATGGCGACGCCGTTGTAGGCCTTCTGGCCGACCACGGTGCTCTCGTAGCCGAGTGCTCGGAACGCCTCAGCGGGAAAGGCGTGCGCCTCGCACTTGATCTCCTGCAGCAGAAACAGGTCGGGAGCGTTGGCCTCCAGCCACGCCGCGACGTGGGTCTGGCGCTGCCGGATCGAGTTGACGTTCCAGGTGGCGAGCTTCACGGCCCGGCAGGTTCCAGGCCGTCAGTCGATCGAGAAGCTGGTGCCGCAGCCGCAGGAGGAGGTGGCGTTCGGGTTGCGCACGGTGAAGTGCGCGCCCATCAGCGCGTCGCTGTAGTCGAGCTCGGCGCCGCCAAGCAGGTCGAGGCTGACCGGGTCGACCACCACGCGGGCGTGGCCAGCCGGGATGACAGCGTCGTCGGCGGCGATGTCGGGGTCGAGCTTGAAGCTGTACTGGAACCCGCTGCAGCCGCCTGCGAGCACGGCGACGCGCAGCGCCTGGGCGTCCGGGCCGGGGCTGCCAGGCTGGCCGGACACGATGGCGGCGATCCGCGCGGCGGCGCGCTCGGACACCGAGAAGCGGGAGGCGGCAGGTGGTGCGAGGGTCACGGTGTCCATGCGATACAGATAGCGCGTCCGCTGCGGTTGTTGAAGGTGTCCGGCTTTCGCGCGGCGATTGACGCGCCGGGCGGGAACGGGCTGAAACCCGCGGGCGTCACGCCCGAAAGGATCACCATGTCCGACAACCTGTTCGCGTCCTATCGGGCCCGCGTGGTCGAGGCGCTGGCGCGGGTCGTGCCCGAGCTGCCGGCGGAGGTGGCGGCGCGCGTCGAACTGACCCCGACCCGGGATCCGGCGCATGGCGACATGGCGACCAACGCGGCGCTGCTGGCGGCGAAGCCGGCGCGCGTGCGCCCGGCGGAGATCGCGGCAGCCCTGGCGGTGGAGCTCGCCCGCGTCGAGGGGATCGCGGCGGCGGTGCCGGCGGGACCGGGCTTCGTCAACATCACCCTCCGGCCCGACACGCTGCGCACGGTGCTGCCGGCGGTGCTCCGTGCCGGCGCGGCGTATGGCGACGCGACGGCGGGGCAGGGTGTGGTCGTCAACGTCGAGTACGTGTCGGCAAACCCGACCGGGCCGATGCATGTCGGGCATTGCCGCGGCGCGGTGGTGGGCGACGCGCTGGCCAACCTGCTGGTCAAGGCAGGGTTCGCGGTGGTGAAGGAGTACTACGTCAACGATGCCGGGGCGCAGGTGGCGGCACTCGCCTGGGCGGTCTACTGGCGCTACCTCCAGGCGCTCGACACCCCGACCGGCGAGGCGGAGTTCGAGGCGCTGGTGCCGGGCGGGCTGCAGTATCGCGGCGAGTATCTCCTGCCGGTCGGCGCGGCGCTGGCGGAGGTGCATGGCGACGCCCTGGCCGGTCCGGACCGGCGACCGGCGGCGCCGCCGCTATGGTTCGACACGGTGCGGGAGTTCGCGCTCGGCTGGATGCTGCGCATGATCCGCGAGGACCTGCTGCAGCTCGGCGTGACCCACGACGTGTTCACCTCCGAGAGCGGGATCCTGGCGCGCGGGGCGGCGGACGAGGCGATCGGCCGGCTCGACGCGGCGGGGCTGCTCTACGAGGGGGTGCTGGAGCCGCCCCGGGGCAAGGTGATGGCGGACTGGGAGGCGCGGCCCCAGACCCTGTTCCGCGCGACCCGGTTCGGCGACGACGTCGACCGGCCGCTGCGCAAGTCCGACGGCAGCAACACGTATTTCGCCAACGACATCGGCTACCACGGCGACAAGATCGCGCGCGGCGCCGCGATCGTGGTCGACGTGCTGGGTGCGGACCACGGCGGCTACGTGTCGCGCATGCGCGCGGCGGTGGCGGCGATCGCGCCGTCCTACGCGCCGGGGCGGGCGGTCGCGTTCGAGGCGGTGCTGTGCCAGATCGTGCACGTGATCCAGAACGGCCAGCCGGTGCGGATGTCCAAGCGCGCCGGCACCTTCGTGACGCTGCGCGACCTGCTGGACGAGGTCGGCCGCGACGCGGTGCGCTTCACCATGCTGACGCGCAAGCCCGACGCGCAGATGGAGTTCGACCTCGACCTGGCGGTGGCGCAGACGCGGGACAACCCGGTGTTCTACGTGCAGTACGCCCATGCGCGGTGCCGGTCGGTGCTGCGCGCGGCGGCGGAGATGCCGGGCCTGGGCGCGATCACCGCGGAGGCGCTGGCGAGGGTGCCGCTCGACAGCCTCGAGGCGGAGGCCGAGCTGGCGCTGGTGCGCCGGCTCGCGCACTGGCCACGGCTGGTGGAGGCGGCGGCGCTGGCACGGGAGCCGCACCGCGTCGCCTTCTATCTCAATGACCTGGCCGGCGACTTTCATATGTTGTGGAACCGTGGTCGGGATGATGCGACGCTGCGCTTCCTGCAGGCGGACCAGCCGGAGTCCACGCGCGCCAGGCTGGCGCTGGTGGAAGCAACGGCGACCGTGATCCGGTCCGGACTGGCGGTGCTGGGGGTGGAGCCGGTCGAGGAGATGCGGTGAGGAAGAACCGGGTGGGGATGCGATGAGCCTGGTCGATCGGGATCTGGTCGCGGAGGAACGCGAGGCGGAACGGCGTGCCTCGGCGGGGGCGGTGCGTGCGCCGCGCCGGTCGGGGATGGACGACGGGACCCGCTGGCTGGCGCTGGTCGCTGGCGGGATCGGCACGCTGCTGGTGGTGACCGTGGGCGGCTGGTCGCTGCTCGGCCATCGTCCGGACGGCATCCCGGTGATCGAGCCGCTGCCCGGCCCGGTGCGGGTCAGGCCGGTCGATCCCGGCGGCATGCAGGTCATGAGCACGCAGGTGGCGCAGACCAACGGCCCGGCGGCGCAGGCGCTGGCGCCGGGTCCGGAGGCGGCGAACCCGCAGGCGCTGCAGGCCGAGGTGGAGGCCGCGCGGCATGCCGACGCGCCGCCGGCCGCCGCGCCAGCCGTAGGCCCGGCTGCGACTCCGGCACCCGCCTCCGGTCCGGTTCCGGCTCTCGGTCCCGTGG
>CAXUDP010000065.1:0-19679 GCA_964249735.1 uncultured Acetobacteraceae bacterium
CGTGGTGCTGGTGGTGGGGGTGAACGGCACCGGCAAGACCACCACCATCGGCAAGATGGCGCTGCATCATGGCCGGCAGGGGTTGAGGCCGGTGCTGGTGGCGGGAGATACCTTCCGCGCTGCGGCGGTGGAGCAGCTGCAGATCTGGGGCGAGCGGGTGGGGGCGCCGGTGATCGCCGGGCCGCCCGGGGCGGACGCGGCGGGGCTGGCGTTCGAGGCCTGCAAGCGCGCGCGCGCGGAGGGCGCCGACCTGCTGCTGATCGACACCGCGGGGCGCCTGCACAACAAGGGCGCGCTGATGGAGGAGCTGGCCAAGATCATCCGCGTGCTGCGCAAGTTCGACCCCACGGCGCCGCATTCGGTGCTGCTGGTGCTGGACGCGACCACGGGGCAGAACGCGCTGGAACAGGTGCGGGTGTTCCGAGACCTGGTGGCGGTGACCGGGCTGGTGGTCACCAAGCTTGATGGCAGCGCGCGTGGCGGGGTGGTGGTGGCGCTGGCGGAAGCCTTCAAGCTGCCGCTGCACGCGGTGGGCGTGGGGGAACAGGCGGAGGACCTCCGCCCGTTCTTGGCGGCCGAATTCGCGCGCGGGCTGGTGGGCGACACCATCCGGCTGGCGGCCGGCACCCGGGCGGAGTGAGCGCGCCGGCTGGCCGGCCGGGACCGGCCTAGAGCAGGCGCCAGGTCACGACGACGCGGCGGTTGGCCGGCGCGGTGGGATCGCTCGAGTCGGCCGGGTCGGAAGCGCCCAGCGCCTGGAGCAGCAGCCGGTCGGCCGGGATGCCGCGGGCGACCAGCGCCTTCTTGACCACCTGGGCGCGACGCGCCGAGAGCAGGAGGTTGTGGTACTCGTCGCCGCGGTTGTCCGAATAGCCGGTGGTGAACATCAGCACCGGGTTGGCGTCGCGGAACAGCCGCGCCGCCAGGTCGAGTTGCTTGTTGGCTTCCGGGGACAAGTGGGAACCGCCTTCGGGGAACACGATCTGGATCTTGTCGTTGGCGACCGCCTTAGCTTCCTGGCCGACACTGGGCTTGCTCGCCAACGGCACGGTCGGCGGCGCCTGCACGACGGCGGCGGCCTGGTTCGGACCGGGCGAAGGATGGGCGCACGCGGACAGGAACGCAGCCAGGCCAAGGGAGGACAGGATCAGGCCATGCCGAATGGCGACGCGCTTCATGACGGGCTCCTCAACCGTGTGTGAAACTCACGCAGAGTTTTGTCGTCACATGACGGTTTTTTGGACCATCGGTTCCGTTGCTGTGTCGAAATACAACCGTGTTTTATCCGGAGTGTCATGGTCGTGAACCGGCTCGGTCTGCTGGCTGCCCTGGGCCTTTGTATCGGCGGTGCCTGTGCCGTCGTGCAGCCTGCGTCCGCCGACGACGCCACCGACTCGGAAGGCATCGCCCGGTTCCGCAGCGGCCAGTTCGCTGAGGCGTATCAGGACTGGAACCAGGCGGTGCAGGCGGGCGACGGCCGCGCCGCGCGGCTTCTCGGGGTGATGTACGACAGCGGCGAGGGCGTGCCCCAGGATCGCAGGCAGGCCTTGTATTGGTATCAGCGGGCAGCGGAACTGGGCGACGCCGGTGGGATGTTCAACATGGCGGTGTCCTACGACGCCGGCATCGGGGTTGCGCGAGACAGCGTCGCGGCAGCGCACTGGTATGCCCGCGCCGCAGACCGGCATTTCGGGCGCGCCGAATACAACCTGGCGCTGATGTACGAGGCCGGGGACGGCGTCGGGCGCGACCCGGCCGCCGCGTCCCGTTTGTTCCGCGCCGCCATGGGGGACGGGATCGCGGCTGCGCGCAGCCACCTACGGGTCACGCGCGAGGTGACGCTGCGGCTCCCGCCCCCCGATGACGAAGCGTTGTTCCTGAGCGCACAGCGCGCCCTGCTGTCGCGCGCACCGGAGGATGTCGTCCGCGCGACCGCCTTGTTCCGGCAGGCGGCAACGCGGAACGACGCGGCCGGGCAGATGGCGGCCTACGACCTGGCCTGGTGCTATGAGAACGGCATCGGCGTGTCGGTGGACCGCTTGGAAGCCTATGCCCTGTATGTCCACGTCGCCGCGTCTGCCCGCGACCCGGCGCTTCGCAGCCTGGCGGAAGCGGGCGCGCTGGGGGTCCGGAACCCGGCGCGTGCTAAGGCGGCGCCGCCGTCGGCCAGCCGGTCGGCGGCGCCGGGAACACCAGCCGGACGCCCGAGCGCACCACTGGATTAAGCGTCATCACCTGCGCGAACGGCGGCGGCGTGGTGCCGCGATACACCTGGGTGTAGAGCGACGACAGCGTATCGTTGGTGCCAGCCAAGAGCAGCAGGCTGGCGTGCCGTGCCGGCGCCATCTGCGGAACGATCTGGCTGGTGTCGGTCCGGCTTGGCGACGGGTTTGCCGGTGGGAGGGTCGATCCGGCTGGCACCTGCGGGGATGTGTCGGCCGGCTCCTGCGGGGGTACGGCCGCCATCGGGGGGGCAGGCGCGTGGAGGACGGGCGGCGGTGACGCAGGTAGCGGGGCCGGAGGCGACGGCGAAGGCGGCAGCGGGCTGGACGCTTCCGGGGCAGCGGTCAGAGGGGCCGGCATCGTGACGACCTGCGGGGATGTGTCGGCCGGCTCCTGCGGGGGTACGGCCGCCATCGGGGGGGCAGGCGCGTGGAGGACGGGCGGCGGTGACGCAGGTAGCGGGGCCGGAGGCGACGGCGAAGGCGGCAGCGGGCTGGACGCTTCCGGGGCAGCGGTCGGAGGGGCCGGCATCGTGACGGGGTCCGCCGGCGGTGCCGGCTGGGTCGCTGCTGGCGGTGCGGGCACCGGCGGGGCGGGTGCGGGCACGTTGGGCAGCGTGATGGCGGGCTCGCGGACGACCGGAGACAGCGGCCGAGTCGACTGGTGTTCGACGAGCACCCCGGTCAGGGCGAGGCCCAGCACACCCAGGATGCCGACCCCCAGCAGGATCCGCGGTCCGGACCTGGCTGGTTGCGCAGGCCGGGCAACGCCCAGCGGCTCCACCAGCAGGTCGAACGGGTAGGACCGACCGGACGTCCGGTCGGCGGTCTGGGCGCCGGCCTGGTATTCGGATGGCTGCTCCGGAAGCGGGTCGGCTGGTCGCGGGCGCGGCAGGACAGGCAGGCAGGTGCGGACGCAGGCAGCCAGGCTCCACAGCTCGGCCCGCTGCAGGGAAGCGGACAGGTCGCGGGGAGCGGCGAACAGGAACTTCAACCCGCCATGCTCGGCGGCCGCTTCCGCCGCCATCTCGAGCTCGTGCAGCAGGTCGGGCGACAAGCGCTCGGCCTGTGCCACCACCAGCAGCAGGTCGGTGTCCGGCGACGGGCGGGCGGCATGCGCCTGGCCCACCTCCTGACGCAGCATCGCTGGCGTGGCGCCGGAGGCCGCGAAGCCGACCGGCATCACGGACTCGTCCGACAGGCGATCCAGGATCAGGCGGATCGCGTGGCGGGTTTCGGCCGCCGGTCCAACGAGCATGACGCCCGGCTCGCCGCCCTGGAGCAGCGCAGCTGCATCGTCGGCGCTGGCCGTCCGGACGGGACCGGATCTGGTGGAAGACAAGGTTACGATCGGACCGCTCCTGCATCGACGGCCGCATCGCACGTCACGACACGCGGATACAAAATTAGACGATCCGGCTCCGCAACCGTCATCACGATCAGCGGCGCGGGGTGATGCCGCGTCGGGTTGCGGTTACTGCACTGGGATGGACAGGCTCATGCCGCCGCCGGGCTTGGCCCGGCCGGCGTGGTCGCCATCGAGGGTCGAGCCGTCGGAGAAGCCGTCGCCGGAGAAGTGCCTGGCGGGCGTGTAGAAGCTCGGTTGCAAGCTGGCCTGCTGCTGGGCGGCCAGCGCGTCCGGACCCGGACCGGGCGCGTCGACATCCTGGTCCGGCAGCGGTGCCGGGCGCAGCACCTGCGCGTGCGCCTGCTTGACCAGGGTTTCGGCGGGAGCGAAGCCGGTCGGGATTGCAGACATCGTCATGGTTGCCGACAGGCTCGTGGTGTCCACCGTCTGCAGCCGGCCGGCCTCGAGGCCGGCCAGACGCTGCGGCATCACCGATCCGTCCGCGGCGACGCTGCCGGCGTGCGCCGCTGCCGGCCCGAGCAGGGCGATGGTCAGGAACGCGGACATCATCCGGTTGTGCCTCAACGCGGCCTCCTGGACATGGGGTGCTGGGGATGGGGCGGGAGCTGCTGGCCCGGCAGGGCGTCCAGCGGGGCAGGCGGCGCGTCGGGACAAGGAACGGGCACCCCGTCGCCACGCGGGTCGTCGGGCGGGTTGCCGGCCGGCGCCAGCAGCGGGCCGTCGCCGACGCGCTGCCAGGCCTCGAGCGCCCAGCGCACGGTCGGGAACGCGAGCTCGGACCAGGGGATGGAGGCCGGCTCGAACAGCCCGACGTCGAGGCTCTCGGTCCCGGCGGCGATGTGCGGACGCGCCGGGTCGGCGAAGCGGGCGCGGTAGATGATCTGGACCTGGTCGATCCGGCTTATGCTGTAGAGTGCCAGGATGCCGTCCAGGGCGATGACGGCGCCGGATTCCTCGCGGGTTTCCCGGATCGCGCCCTCGGCGGTGGTCTCGCCCAGCTCCAGGTAGCCGGCGGGAAGCGTCCAGAAGCCGCGCTGCGGCTCGATGGCGCGGCGGCACAGCAGCACGCGGCCGTCCTGCACGACCACGGCGCCCACGACCACCTTCGGGTTCTCGTAGAACACGTGGCCGCAATCGAGGCAGGACAGGCGTTCCCGTTCCTCGCCGTCTGGATGGATGCGGGCAAAGCGCGACATGACGAGACCGTGATCGAGACGGCCTCTTGTTTCAATCGAAATTTGGACCGGGTAACGGATTGAAGCACGACGTGATGAAGAAACCGCGCTTCAGGCCTGGATGTCGAGCAGGCTGCCGCGCCGCGGGATGCCGCCCGCCGGCGGAGTTGCGGTGGCGGGGGACGGTGCCGCGGCGAGGCTTCTGGGGGTGGCAGGCGTGGCGGACGTGCCGGGGGCGGCCGGCCTGGGCGCGGCCGTGGTGCCGGAAAAGGCGCCGAAGGAGGTGCTGGCGATCATGACGGGTGTGAGATTGGCCGCGTCATGATGAACCGGAGGTTAACGCGGTGGCGGGATCAGCTCGGCAGGGCGATGCCGCGCAGGGATTGCAGCGCCTGGATCCCGGGCAGGGTCTTGCCTTCCAGCCACTCCAGGAAGGCGCCGCCGGCGGTCGACACATAGGAGAACTCGTCCGCCACCCCGGCATGGCGGAGCGCCGACACGGTGTCGCCGCCGCCGGCCACGGAGCGGAGAGTGCCGGACCTGGTCAGGGCGGCGACGGCGCGGGCCAGGGTGCTGGTGCCGACGTCGAAGGGAGCGATCTCGAAGGCGCCGAGGGGGCCGTTCCAGACCAGGGTGCGCAGGTGCGCCACCTCCTCGGCCAGGTGCGCCACCGTGAGCGGTCCGGCGTCGAGGATCATGGCGTCGGGTGGCACGGCGTCGATCGGCACGGTCTCGTTGGCGGCTCCGGCCTTGAACTCGCGCGCCACCACCGCGTCGGTCGGCAGCAGGATGCGGCAGCCGCGCGCTTCCGCCTGTGCGGCGATGGCGCGCGCGGTGTCGTGCATGTCGGCTTCCTGCAGCGAGCGGCCGACGGGCACGCCGCTTGCGGCGAGAAAGGTGTTGGCCATGGCGCCGCCGATGATCAGCACGTCCACCCGGCCGACGATGTTGCCGAGCAGGTCGAGCTTGGTGGAGATCTTGGCGCCGCCCACCACCGCGCCGACCGGGCGCTCGGGGTTCTCCAGCGCCAGGGTCAGCGCCTGGAGCTCGGCCTGCATCAGCCGCCCGGCATGGGCGGGCAGGTGCTGCGCCACCCCCTCGGTGGAGGCGTGGGCGCGGTGCGCCGCGGAGAACGCGTCGTTGACGTAGATGTCGGCGAGCGAGGCGAGGGAACGCGCGAGCCCGGGATCGTTCTCCTCCTCGCCGGGATGGTAGCGGGTGTTCTCCAGCACCAGCACCTCGCCGTTCCGGAGCGACGCGACCGCGGCCTCGGCGTCCGGGCCGATGCAGTCCGGGGCCCACGACACAGGATGGCCGAGCACGGTGGCCAACGCTTCGCGCACCGGGAGGAGGGACATCTCCGGTACCCGCCTGCCCTTGGGACGGTCGAAATGGCTGACCACGATCACCCGCGCGCCCTTGTCGGCGAGCTCGCGTATGGTGGGGGTCAGGCGCTCGATGCGGGTGAGGTCGGTGATCCGGCCTTCCCGCACCGGCACGTTGAGGTCGGCCCGCAGCAGCACCCGCCTGCCGGCGCAGTCGAGGTCGTCGATGGTCCGGAACGATGCGGCTGCGGCCACGGTCAGAGTGCTCCGAACACGGCGGCGGTGTCGGCCATGCGGTTGGAGAAGCCCCACTCGTTGTCGTACCAGCCGCACACGCGCACCAGCTTGCCGCCGTCGATCAGCGCGGTCTGGGTCGCGTCGAACGAGCAGGACGCGGGCTGGTGGTTGAAGTCGGTGCTGACGCAGGGGTCGGACGAGTACACCACGATGTTCTTCAAGGCGCCGCTGGCCGCGTCCTTGAACAGGGCGTTCACCTCGTCGACAGAGCCCGGGGCGGTGCGCGGCACGAAGTCGAGCGAGACCAGGGACACGTTGGGGGTCGGCACGCGGATCGCGGTGCCGTCGAGGCGGCCCTTGAGCTGCGGCAGCACCAGGCCGACCGCGCGGGCAGCACCGGTGGAGGTCGGGATCATGTTCAGGGCGGCGGCGCGGGCGCGGTGCGGGTCCTTGTGCAGGGTGTCCACGGTGCGCTGGTCGCCGGTGTAGGAATGGATGGTGACCATGTAGCCGCGCTCGATGCCGAACGCCCGGTCCAGCACCATCGCCATCGGCGCCAGGCAGTTGGTGGTGCAGGACGCGTTGGAGATGACGGTCATCTCGGAGGTGATGGTGTCGTGGTTGACGCCGAACACGATCGTCGTATCGACGCCGTCGGCGGGGGCGGACACCAGCACCTTGCGGGCGCCGGCGGTGATCAGCTGGGCGGCGGCCTCCTTCTTGGTGAACAGGCCGGTGCACTCCATCGCCACGTCGATGCCCTGGTACGGCACCTTGGACGGGTCGCGCTCGGCCGACACGGTGATCGGCGCGTAGGACCGGCCGTTGGCCTCGATGGCGATGGTGTTGCCGTCCACCGAAATCGTGCCGGGGAAGCGGCCGTGCACGCTGTCGTAGCGCAGCAGGTGGGCGTTGTCGACGACCGAGCCGAGGTCGTTGATCGCGACCACCTCGACGTCGGTGCGTCCGCTCTCGATGATGCCGCGCAGGACCAGGCGGCCGATCCGTCCGAAGCCGTTGATGGCGAGCTTGACTGCCATGGGAATGCTGTTCCTTCTCAAACGAAACCTGTATCGCGACGAACCGGTTCCGAACGAACCGACCCCAGCCGCCGGCGCACGCGCGCGGCCACCTGCTCCGGCGTGATGCCGGCCCGGCGGGGCGGGCCGTCGGGCCCGGTGTCGAAGCCGTCCATGCCGATGAAGACGCCGTCGGCGCCGAGCCAGCGCTCCCAGCCGAAGCCGGACGCCGCCTCGATGCCGATCCGCAGCACCTCGCCCAGGATCTCCGCACGATAGGCTGCCGGCTGCGCCGCGAACAGTTCCCAGCACGGCAGCGACACCACCGCAACAGAAATTCCCGCCTGCCCCAGCAGCGCGCGCGCGTCGAGCGCCACCGCCACCTCCGGTCCGGTGGCGATCAGCGTCGCCAGGCGCGGCCCGTCCGCGGCAGCGCGCAGGTAGCCGCCGCGGGCGCAGGATCGTTCCGGCAGCGGCGCTGCGGGATCCCAGGGCAGGTCGGCGGACAAGGCGGAGGACACCGCGATCAGGCTCGGGCCGGCATCGCGGTGCAGCGCCAGCTCCCAGCAGGCGACCATCTCGACGTGGTCGGCGGGGCGGAACAGCGCCACCTCCGGCATCGCGCGCAGGCTGGCGAGCTGCTCCACCGGCTGCCAGCCGGCACCGTCGGCGCCAGGCTGCAGCCCGTCGTCGCCGAGCAGGTAGATCACCGGCTGGCCCATCAGCGCCGCCAGGCGCAGCGCCGGACGCATCCGGTCGATCGACACCACCGAGGCGCCCAGCACCGGACGCGCGCCGCCATGAAGGGACAGCCCGTTGGTCAATGCCGCCATGCCGTGCTCCTGCACGCCGCAGGCGAGATGCCGGACCGCCCGTGCCGCGGCGGCCTGGCCGTCGGCGTGCGGCAGGGCGGCGAAGCGGGCGCCGGCGCGGGAATGCAGCGTCATCATCTCCGGCAGCAGCCCGCACAGCAGCGCCAGGCCGGTGCGGGCGGTGCCAAGCGTTCCGTCGGAGGAGGGCGAGGTGGCGGACCCGTCCTGGTCCCGGTGCCGGCTCCAGCCGCCGGTCCAGCCTTGGCGCCAGTCGGTGGGCAGGTGGCCGGCGGTGGTGCGCGCGAACTCGTCGTGCAGCCGGTGGCGGGCCAGGCGGCGCAGCCAGGCGCGTCGCGTGCCGGTCCCGCGCTGCCCGCAGGCGGCCCAGCCGGCCTCCGCGTCCGGGTCCGCGAGGGATGGGCCCCGGTGCGGACCGGGCGGGCGTATGGGCTGGCGGGTGGCGGCTCCCGCAGCGACCGGCTGGCAGGCGAGCAGGGTCGGGCGGCGGTTGCGCATCGCGCGCAGCATGGCGGCGGCGAGGGCCTCGGGGTCGTCCCGGTCCACGCGGCGCACTGCCCATCCGGAGGCGGCGAACCGGGTCATCGCCTCCGCTCCGCCGTCCGGCCCGCCGGCCGCGTCCGACAGCACCACCAGCTTGTCCAGCTCCATGCGGCCGGCCAGGAACGCTGCTTCCAGCGACACGCCGGCGGCGAGGTCGGTCTCGCAGGCCAGCACCCAGGTGCGGTGGTCGACCAGGGTGCGGCCGAAGCGCCCGGTCAGCGCCCGCTCCGCCATCGCCATGCCCACCGCGGCGGCGAAGCCCTGTCCGGGTGGGCCGGACGCGGTCTCGATCGCCGGATGCCGGCCGAAGGCGCAGCCGGACGGCACCGCGTCGTAGCCGGTGAGCCGCAGCAGCGCCCGCAGCAGCGGCAGGAACCGGCCGGAGGACAGCACGAAGCGGTCGCGGTCGGGCCAGGACGGGTCGGCGACGTCGTAGCGGAGGAAACGGCTCCACAGCACGGTCACCGCCGGCGCCATGCCGGCATCCGGTGGCTCGTCCGGCCCTTCGGCCTTGACCGCGTGGCACAGCCGGGCGGCGAGAAGGTTGGCCGAGGGTGCGCCGGCGCCCGGTCGTGAGGAGCGGCGGGGGCCATGGCCGGGGTCCGGCTCGTCCTGCCGGGCGGAGCGCTCCATTCGCGGTTCTTCCTCCCTTTCCGGCAACACCTGTCCGGTGGCAGTCGGGCGGTCATAGGAGGGAAGGGCGGCCCGCGGCAACCCGGCACCTGGGGAGGCCGGCGGCGGCCGCGCTTGCGAGGCTCAAGGCTTCCTGCGAGGCTCCGCGCATCATGCACGCCATCGCCCCGACGCACCGCATCCCGATCGCCGCGTCGGGACAGGCCGCTTCCGGCCGGGCGCGGGCGCTGCTGCTGCTGGCCGTGCTGGGACTGCTGGGGGGCTGCAAGCTGGTCGACCAGCGCACCTTCGACGCCCGCGCCGACCGCAAGCCGGTGCCGCACGTCCCGCCGCCGTCACCGGGACGGCCGCCCCCTCCGCCGCTGGCGCTGGTGCGGTTCGGCACAGGCCCGGAGGACTGGCAGCCCGCCTTGTCCGCCATTGTCCGACAGGCGCTGGCGAGAAAGCCGCTGGCGCTGTTCCGGGTGGAAACGGTGGTGCCGGCAAAGGGCACGCCGCAGGCGCAGGCCCTGGTTCTCGCCGATTCGGCCAGGCATCGCGGGCGGATGGTGGCGGACACGATCGTGGCCGCCGGCGCGTCGTCGTCGCAGGTCGAGATGACCGCCTCCAGCGACGCCGCGGTGACGCAGCCCGAGGTCCGGGTCACGGTGCGCTAGGCGTCCGGTCCGGACGGATCGGGAAGGGAAGCTGGCGGCGAGGCCGTAGCTGCCGGGCGATGCGGCGGCCGGGGCCGCTATCGCACCGTGCGGCGCTCGGCTGCCACCGCCTGGCGCAGGTCGGGAAGGTCGACCGCGCCCGGGATCTCCTGGTCGCCGATGACAAAGGTGGGGGTGCCGGTCAGGTGCAGCTCCTGGGCGAGCTGGACGTTGCGGTTCAGCACGCCCGTCACCGCGGGCGAGCCCATGTCGCGAAGCAGGCGCGGCACGTCCAGCCCGGCCGACGCCGCCAGGGTGCGGATCCGCTCCGGGCCCGGGGCGCCGCTGTCGGTCATCAGCGCGCGCTGCATCGCGCCGTAGCGTCCCTGCAGCGAGGCGGCCTGGATCGCCTGGGCGTCCAGCACGCTGTTCGGGCCCAGGATCGGGATCAGCTTCTCCACCAGGCGTACCCGGTGGTCGCTGTCGAGAAGCGCCTGCAGGTCGGGCAGCACCTTGCGGCAGTAGGGGCAGCGCGGGTCGTAGAACTCGACCACCGTGACGTCGCCGGTGGCGTCGCCCAGGATCGCGTCGCCCGGCTGGCCGGACAGGGCCTGGCGGTTGGTCTGCAGCGCGCCGGTCGCTTCCGCCTGCTGCTTCTGCTGCTCCGATGCGCGCAGGGCGGTGATCGCATCGCCGAGGATGGTGGGGTCGGTCCGCAGCGCGTTCCGTAGGATTGCGACGATCTCGCTCCGCTGCGCCGGGGTGAAGGAGGCCGGCGCCGACTGAACGGGCAGCGACTGAACGGGCAGCGAGCGGGGCGCATCCTGTGCCGACGCGTGGCCTCCTGCCAGGAGGCCGAGGCCGAGATGCAGCGCCACGGCGGCGGCCAGGATGGGCGCCGGGCGACGCGGGCGGAACGGGAAGGTGATGGGGGGCAACGTGCTCTCCGGCCTGGTGCAGGGACAGGGGATGTAGCATCGCCGCCTGGGTGCTGCGAGGCGGCGGCGGTTGCCGCGCTGCCGGAAGCCGGTTATGGGCTGCGGCGGCAGAAACGGTCCGCTGCCGATGATGATTGCGTGTGGAGAGCGGCGTGCCCAACCCCCTTCCGGCCTCGGGCAACCGATCGGCACGGTTGATGCCGCGTTTGTTCTCCGTGTCGCTGGCAGTGCTGCTCGCCGGCTGCGGCAGCGTGCAGAAGGTGCGCACGTTGGTGGCCGGACCGCCTTCGCCCTACCTCAGCGGCTATATCGGCCGGGTGGTCGCGGACGAGCCGGTGGCGGCGCTGACCGGGCGTGAGGTGCTGGCGCGCGGCGGCAACGCGGCCGATGCGGCCGCCGCGGTGGGCCTGGCGCTCGCCGTGACGCTGCCTTCTCGCGCCTCGCTGGGCGGTGGCGGTGCGTGTCTCGCGTATCACGCCGGCTCCGCCGCGCCCGACGCGTTCCTGTTCGTGCCGGTTCCCGGAACCGAGGCGCCCGGCGCCGGCGGACGGCCGGCCTCGGTGCCGATGACCGCGCGCGGGCTGTTCCTGATGCAGGCGCGCTACGGCAGCGTTTCGTTCGACGACTTGGCCAAGCCGGCGGCGCGTCTGGCGCGCTCCGGCATCACCGTGTCGCAGGCGTTCGCCGACGATCTTGCCGCGGTGAGCGGTCCGCTGCTGGCCGACCCGCTGGCGGCGTCGATCTTCAGCCATGACGGCACCACCATCGGCGTCGGCGACCAGCTGCTTCAGCCCGACCTTGCCGGGTCGCTCGACCGGGTGGCGCTGGCCGGGGTGGGCGACCTCTACACCGGCCTGTTGTCGCAGGAATACGTCGAGGGCGGCGAGGCTGCCGGGGCCGGGCTGTCGCGCGCCGACCTGCGCAACGCGGTGCCGGCGCAGTCGCGGCCGCTGGTGGTGCAGGCGGGGCGCGACCGCGTCGCCTTCCTGCCGCCGCCGGCCGATGGCGGGCTGGGCGCCGCGGCGGCATTCGGTGCCGCCGGTGGCAATGGCGCGCAGGGCGTCGTGGCGGCCTGGCGTGCCGCGCATCCGGGCCAGGGCAACAACGGCGACTATGCCGCGGAAGCGCAGGCGCTGCTGGAACAGCCGGGCGGCGGCGGCACGCTGCGTCGCCTGCCGGCGTCGACCAGCTTCGCCGTGATCGACCGCCATGGCGGCGCGGTGGCGTGCGCGCTGACCATGGACAACCTGTTCGGCACCGGCCGCATCGCCGGGCGCACCGGGATCGTGCTGGGCGCCTCGCCGGCGCGCGTGCCGCTGCCGCTGCTGGCGGCTGCGATCGCCTGGAACCCGGGTGCCGGCAGCCTCCGCGCGGCGGTGGCGGGCTCCGGGCAGAACCAGGCCGCCGACGCGGTGGCGCAGGCCACGGCCAACGCCCTGCACGGGGCGCCCACCGCACCCGTCACCGAGACCGGCCGGGTCAACGCCATCGCCTGCCCGAACGGCCCGGACGACCATGCGAGCTGCACCGCCACCGCCGACCCGCGCGGCAACGGCCTCGCCACGCGCAGTGAATGAGCCGGCGCGTCCTCCGACGCCGCGGCTGAAGCAGGGTACCGGCGCCTCGCTGCCGCCGTTCCTGGCGATGGAGGTGGTGGCGCGGGCGAACCGGCGCGAGGCGAGGCGCCGCGCAGGTGACCCGCGGGTGATCCGGCTGGAGGTCGGCCAGCCGGCCACCGGGGCGCCGGCGACGGCGGTGGCGGCGGCGCAGCGGGCGCTCGCTGGCGGCCTGCCGCTCGGCTACACCGAGGCGCTCGGGCTCCCGTCGCTGCGCGAGCGGATCGCGGCGCACATCCTCGCCAGCTACGGCGTGACGGTGCCGCCGTCGCGGATCGTGGTCACCACCGGGGCGTCGGGCGGGTTCCTGCTGGCGTTCCTGGCCGCGTTCGATCCCGGCGACCGCATCGCCATGGCGAGCCCGTACTACCCGCCCTACAACAACATCCTGCACGCGCTCGGCATGCGCCCGGTGGTGATGGAGGCGGGGCCCGACACGCGCTATCAGCCGAGCGTCGCGCTGCTGGAAGCGATGGCCGACACGCCGGACGGGCTGCCGGACGGCCTGATCGTGGCGAGCCCGTGCAACCCGGCCGGCACCACGCTGGACGCGCACGAATTGGCGGCGCTGGCGCGGTTCTGCGACGCCCATGGCGTGCGCCTAGTCAGCGACGAGATCTACCACGGGCTGAACTGGGAAGGGCCGCCCTCCACCGCCAGCGCGTACAGCGACAGTGCCGTGGTGATCAACAGCTTCTCCAAGTACTGGAGCATGACCGGGTGGCGGGTCGGCTGGACGGTGCTGCCCGACGACCTCGTGGCGCCGGTGCTGCGGCTGAAGCAGAACCTGTTCATCAGCGCCCCGCACATCTCGCAGGTGGCGGCGGAAGCGGCGTTCGAGGGCACGGGGGAGATCGAGGCCAACCTCCAGGCCTATCGCCGCTCGCGCGCGCACCTGCTCCACACCCTGCCGCAGGCCGGCCTGCCCCGCCTGCTGCCGGCGCAGGGGGCGTTCTACATCTATGCCGAGCTGCCCGAGGGGGCGGACGACAGCGACGCGTTCTGCGCCCGGCTGCTGGAGGAGGAGGCGATCGCCGCCACACCGGGGATCGACTTCGACGCGGCGCGCGGCCACCGCTTCGTCCGCTTCAGCTATTGCGGCCCGGAAGCGGACATGATCGAGGCGGCGCACCGCCTTGCCGCCCTGCACGGTGGCTGACGGGAGCCGGACGCGGCCCTCCGTCGTGGTGGTCGGCGGCGGTGCGGCCGGACTGGCGGCGGCCGAGGTGCTGGGTGCGCAGGCGTCGGTCACGCTGATCGAGCGCATGCCGAGCCCGGGGCGCAAGTTCCTGCTCGCCGGCCGCGGCGGCCTCAACCTGACCCATTCCGAGCCGATCGAGCGGTTCCTGTCGCGCTATGGCGCCGCCGAGCCCTGGCTGCGCCCGGCGGTCGAAGCGTTCGAGCCGGACGCGCTGCAATCATGGTGTGAAGAGCTCGGGCAGCCCTGCTTCACCGGGACCAGCGGGCGGGTGTTCCCCCAGACGATGAAGGCATCGCCGCTGCTGCGCGCCTGGCTTCGGCGCCTGGACCGGCTCGGCGTCCGGATCCGCACCCGCTGCCGGATGGTGGCGCTGCAGCCGGACGCGCTGCTGGTCGAGGGCCCGGACGGGACCGAGAGCCTGCAACCGGACGCCCTCCTGCTGGCGCTGGGCGGGGCCAGCTGGGCCAGGCTCGGCTCCGATGGCGGCTGGGCGCCGGTTCTGGCAGCGGCAGGGGTCGCGTTGTCGCCGTTCCGGCCGAGCAATTGCGGGTTCGACACCACCTGGTCGGACGGGTTCCGCGATCGCTTCGCCGGCGTGCCGCTGAAGTCGGTGGGGCTGCACTTCGGCGGCGTCGTCGCGCGCGGCGACGTGGTGGTCACGCGCGACGGGCTCGAGGGCGGCGCGGTTTATCCGCTGTCGGCGGCGCTGCGCGACGCGATCGCCACCGAAGGCAGCGCCGCGGTGCTGCTCGACCTGCGGCCGGACCTCGATTGCGATGCGCTGGCCGCGCGGCTGGCGCGGGTGCGCGGCCGGGAAAGCCTGTCCAACACGCTGCGCAAGGCGCTGTCCCTGAGCCCGGTTGCCGTCGCGCTGCTGCGCGAGGGAGGCGACGCGCCCCCGCCACGCGATCCGGCTGCCCTTGCGTCGCTGGTCAAGGCGGTGCCGGTGGTCCTGACCGCGCCGGCGCCGATCGACCGGGCGATCTCGACCGCGGGCGGGGTGCGGCGCGAGGCGGTCGACCACCGCTTCATGTTGCGTGCACGTCCCGGCACCTTCGTCGCCGGCGAGATGCTGGACTGGGAGGCGCCGACCGGCGGCTACCTGCTGCAGGCCTCGATCGCCACCGGACGCGCGGCGGCCCATGGCATGCTGGACTGGCTTCGGAGGCCGACCGACGAGACCGCGTCTATTTAATGAGACGCTGACGTTTCCTATTTGGCATTGTATTTGTCAGACATGTCGGATTACCTGCCGCGGCGCGCACAGACGCGCCGGGCGACGCCGCAGGGCAGCGCCCGCGCAGGCAGGAGGAAACCATGACTCTCTTCAACAGACGGTCGGTGATGGCGATGACGGCCGCGAGCCTGATCGCCAGTCGCGTCAGGAACGCGGCGGCGCAGGAGGCTGAGGGCGCGACGCTGTCGACGGATTCGAGCAGCACCGTTGCCGGCCGCTGGACCGCGGCGCGGGCCAAGGCCTGGTACAAGCAGCAGCCCTGGCGGGTCGGGCCGGTCTACGTGACCTCCACCGCCGTCAACCAGCTCGAGATGTGGCAGGCCGCCACCTTCGACCCGACGACGATCGACCGCGAGCTCGGCTACGCCGAGGCGATCGGCATGAACACCGTTCGCGTGTTCCTGCACGACGCGCTGTATGCCCAGGATCCGAACGGCTTCCTCGGGCGGATCCACCAGTTCCTCGACATCGCCGCCACCCACCACATCAGCACCTTCTTCGTGCTGTTCGACAGCTGCTGGCGCGGCCTGTACGCGCTGGGAACCCAGCCGGCGCCGCTGCCCGGCATCCACAACTCGCAATGGGTGCAGTCGCCGGGCTCGGTGGCCCTCGCCGATCCGAGCCAGTACCCGCGCCTGCAGGCCTACGTGCAAGGCGTGGTGGGCGCGTTCGGCAACGATCCGCGCGTGATCTTCTGGGACCTGTGGAACGAGGCCGACAACACCGGCAGCAACGACCCGGCCAACAAGCAGGCGCTGGTGGCGAACCTGCTGCCGCAGGTCTATGCCTGGGCCCGCGCGGTGGAGCCGTCGCAGCCGCTGACCTCGTGCCTGTGGACCGGCGACTGGTCGACGCCCAGCAACTTCGACGCCGTGCAGTCGGTCATCATGGCCAACAACGACATCAACACCTTCCACAACTACGGCACCGTCGAGGTGTTCAGCACGGCCATCACCCAGATGAAGCAGTACGACCGTCCCGTGCTGTGCACCGAGTACATGGCGCGCAACGTCGGCTGCCTGATCGACACCGTGCTGCCGCTGGCCAGGAAGCAGAACGTGGCCGCCATCAACTGGGGCTTCGTGGTCGGCAAGACGCAGACCAACCTGCCCTGGGACTCGGCGCAGCACCCCTACGTCGACGCGTCGGCCTATGGCGGCACTACCTGGCAGGCGGTGGTGCAGCCGAACGGGGCGATGCCGACGCTGCCCTACGCGGTCGAGCTGCCGCCGATCTGGCAGCATGAGATCCTGCAGGCGGACGGCACGCCGTATCGCGCCTACGAGACCCAGCTGATCTACGACCTCGCCACCGGCGAGACCGGAGCCGGCTGAAGCGGCACCACTGCGCGGCGGGAGCCGGTCCGGCTCCCGCCATTCCGGCCGGTGGAGCCCTCGTTGCAGGCTCCGGGCCTGTTTCCGCCGCGCGATCCGGCCGATCCTGCGGCGCGACGCCGACTATCGCCGCGGAGCCTCAATCATGTCGCAGCGGCAAAGAGCCGACATCCAGGCCTTCATACAGAACGGAGAACGGGATGGAGATGCCGAACTCCTGCAGCACGATAGCGCCGTCCATGCCGTCCACGAGCCGGGCAGCCCGGACTCCGAGGCGACCGTGCTCATCCCGCCCATGGATCAGGACCCGAGGCTCGTCCTGAGCTGATGAGCACGTAATGCCGTATTCCGGACGTGGCGTCGTAGTCGCGCAGCTTCAGACTCTGGTCGATCCACGCAGTGCTCCTGGACAGGACCTCGAATACCGCCGTCGGATCCTGGGCAACCAGGGCTCCGGACATCCGGACGCCACAATCGATCAGGGCATCGGGATAGCGTCCGTCGGCCCCGGCCTTCACCTTCAGGTCGGGGCCCTGGACGCGGCAGGGCTTGCCACGCAGCTGGTCACGCAGTTCGGCGCGGAGGTTGTTGCCGATGGTGTCGTGTTCAGCCGTCCCGCCGCCCATGGCCCTGGCCTCGCCGTCGACCAGCTCGTAGCGGACCGGTTGACGAGCTTCCCATTCGAGGTAGCGCTCCCAGGACCAAGTCTCGCCCTGCTCCGCTTCCGGCATCCCGGCCTCCCAGACGTGACGCGGAGTGCAGCACCCGGGTGCATCTTCGGCAGGCCGGCCGTGCAGCGCGTCGCGGTGGTGCCGGCCTGAGGAGGAGGCCGGCCGGCTTTGCGGTGCCGGCTTCTCATGCTCTTGTCCAGGCCGCGTGCCGCTTGCGCGGCAGGCCGGCCAGCCCGGACCGAGACGCCTGCAAAGGGATGCCCATGATCCGATCCGCCCGAGTTCTTGCTGCCGCCTGCGCGGTGCTGGTCGGCGACGCCGTCGCCGCCGAGGCTGCCACCAAGGCGGGCGTGACCATGCCCGACACGATGCAGGTCGACGGCGCCACGGTGCAGCTCAACGGGCTGGGGCTGCGCAGCTTCACCATGCTGCGGATACGCGGCTATGTCGGCGGGCTGTACCTCACCAGGAAGACGCACGACGCAGAGGAGGCGCTGTCCGAGCCGGGGCCGAAGGCTCTGGTGATCGACTACATACGCGGCGCGTCGCTGTCGCAGGTGCACGACCTGTACATGGACTCCAGCCGCAAATACTGCGCCCACCACAGCTGCAGCGACTCGCAGAAGGGGTCGTTCGAGGCCCTGCTCGGCAGCATACGGCCGGTGAAGCCGGGCGATAGCAGCAGCTTCCTGATGAGCGGCAAGGGAGTGGACGTGCTGTTCGACGGCCAGCCGGTCGCGCACCTCCCCGACCCGGCGTTCGGCCGCGTCATCCTCGACTCCGATCTCGGCGAGATGCCGCCGTCGACCGAGCTGAAGAACGGGCTGCTCGGCCGCGACACAGGCTGATTCCCTCCGCCGCCCCCGCGGGGGCGGCGGAGGGTCATACAGCTCAGCGCTTCCACCAGCCGGTGCGCCGGGCCGGCGGCGGGGCGCCGTCGCCGATCACCACCGGCTGCACGATGCTGGGATCGCGCGCCTGCGTCGTCGACGCGTCGGGTTCCGGCATGGCCGGCTCCGCTGCGACCGGCTCCGGTGCTTCCGGTTCGGGGACAACGGAAGCCGGCTGGGCCGACGCGTCCTCGACCTGCCCGGCTTCCGGCTCCGCCGTCGGCGCGATGGGCTCGGCGGCGGCCTCGGCCACCGGCGGCTTCTTGGCCCGGCTCGCGCGCGGCTTGCGCGGCTTCGGCACGCGTGCCGCCTTGGCCGGCGGCTCGACCGGATCGGGCACCGCGTCGACCGGCGTCTGCGACAGCGAGGTGGCAGGCAGCCTGGCTTCCGCCCCCTCGGACGAGCTGAGCGAGGCGGCCAGCGGCTCGGCCAGGGACGGCGTCGACGGCTCCGTCGTGTCGGGCAGGGGCAGTACCTCGGGCTCGCCAGGCTCGCCAAGCTCGTCGGGTACTGCCGCCGCCGCAGCCGGTTCCGGAGCCGATTCGGGGACGGATGCCAGCGAGGCGGCGGAGGCTGAAGGGTCGGTCGCCAGGGCGTGCGTTTCCTCCGCTTCCCGCTCGATCATCTCGAAGATGTCGAAGCTGCCGGCGAACGGGTCGGCCGGGGTCGGCCCGACATACGGGCGGGGCGCCCGTGGCGCCGTGTCGATGTCGACCGGGGCGGTGTCGATCTCCGCATCGGCCGGAACCGGGGGAAGGTCCGGACGCGGCCTGCGCCCGCCACGGCGACGGCGGCCGCGCGGGCCGGCCTCGGCCACCGGCGGTGCCGCCTCGGCATCGCCATCGGCGTCCTGCGGCAGCGGGTCCTGCGACACCGGATCCGGTGCGGCGGCCAGGTCGCCCGGTTCCTGCGCTCCGTCCTCGTCCGGACCGGATCCCTCGTCGGCCTCGGTCGCGTCGGTCTCGGTCCCTCCTGCCGCCGTGCCGTCCTCGCGACGGCCACCGCGGCGACGGCGGCGGCGCTTGCGCCGACGGCCGGCCTCGTCGCCCTCAGCCTCGCCGGCGGCGCCGGCCGCGACCGGTGCGTCGAGGATGTCGGGCTGGTCGTCCTCCTCCTCGTCCGGCGCAGGGGCGGCCGGAGGCTGGGCCCGGATCGGGACGCGCGTCACGGCGGCAGCGGACTCGACCGGCTCGGGCGCCGCCACATAGGGGCGGACCCGATCGATTCGGAGTGCCGGCGGCACCAGGCTGTCGTCGGCCGCCAGGTGCACGGCGATGCGGTGGCGGGTCTCGATCTCCCCCAGCCAGGCACGCTTGTTGTTGAGCACGTAGAGCGCCACCGAGGCGGCGGCGTGGACCAGGATCTCGGCCGCCTTGCGACGTCCGGCCTCCTCCTCGATCGCCCGCAGCACGTGAAGGGCGGAGCTTTCGGTGCCGCGCATGAAGCCGGAGCCGGCGCAATGCGGGCAGGGCACGAAGCTGCTTTCCGCGAGCGACGGGCGAAGGCGCTGCCGCGACATCTCCATCAGGCCGAAATGGCTGATGCTGCCGACCTGGATCCGGGCGCGGTCGTTGCGCAGCGCGTCCTTGAGGCGCCGCTCCACGGTGGCGTTGTTGCGCCGGACCTCCATGTCGATGAAGTCGATCACGATCAGCCCGGCCAGGTCGCGCAGGCGCAGCTGGCGGGCGACCTCGTCGGCGGCCTCGATGTTGGTGCGGAACGCGGTCTCCTCGATGCCGCGCTCGCGCGTGGAGCGGCCGGAGTTGACGTCGATGGCGACCAGCGCCTCGGTCTGGTTGATCAC
>CAXUDP010000066.1:0-19571 GCA_964249735.1 uncultured Acetobacteraceae bacterium
TCGACGTCGAGATAGGGGAGGATCAGCTTCTCCTTGATGAAGCTCCAGATGATCCGGGTCATCTCGTCGCCGTCGAGCTCGACGACGGGCTCCTTCACCTTGATCCTGGCCATTGTCCTGCCCCGTGACGTGGTTGCCTGGGACGGAGTGATCGCACCTGGAACCGGCATCGGCAAGCTTACCGGTCACCGCTTGCGAACGGCCTGCAGGCGAGGCGATGTCGCCGTACTGACGGCAACGCCAAGGGACGAGGATCCCCTCGTCCCTTGGCGTGACGGCTGGCGGTCAGTCGGCCGCTTCAGCGGCCTCGTTCTCCTCGGGCGCCACGGTCATGGCATTGGCGACCACGCCGGCCTGCTGGCGGATGCGCTGCTCGATCGCGTCGGCCATCTCCGGATGGTCGCGCAGGAACTGCTTGGAGTTCTCGCGCCCCTGTCCGATCCGGGTGCTGTCGTAGGAGAACCAAGCGCCGGACTTCTCGACGATGTTGGCCTTGACGCCGAGGTCGATCAGCTCGCCCATCTTGCTGACGCCCTCGCCATACATGATGTCGAACTCGACCTGCTTGAACGGCGGCGCCATCTTGTTCTTGACCACCTTGACCCGGGTCTGGTTGCCGACGACCTCGTCCTTCTCCTTGATCTGGCCGATGCGTCGGATGTCTAGGCGCACGGACGCGTAGAACTTGAGCGCGTTGCCGCCGGTGGTGGTCTCCGGGCTGCCGAACATCACGCCGATCTTCATCCGGATCTGGTTCAGGAAGATGATCATGGTGTTGGAGCGCGACACGGTGCCGGTCAGCTTGCGCAGCGCCTGGCTCATCAGCCTGGCGTGCAGGCCGACGTGGCTGTCGCCCATGTCGCCCTCGAGCTCGGCGCGCGGCACCAGGGCGGCGACGCTGTCCACCACCAGCACGTCGATGGCGCCCGAGCGCACCAGCGTGTCGGCGATCTCCAGCGCCTGCTCGCCGGCGTCGGGCTGAGAGATCAGCAGGCTGTCGATGTCGACGCCAAGCTTGCGGGCATAGCCGGGATCGAGCGCGTGCTCGGCATCGATGAAGGCGCAGGTGCCGCCCTTCTTCTGCGCCTCGGCGATCGCATGCAGTGCCATGGTGGTCTTGCCCGAACTTTCCGGGCCGTAGATCTCGACCACGCGGCCGCGCGGCAGGCCGCCGATGCCCAGTGCGATGTCGAGGCCGAGCGAGCCGGTGGAGACCACGTCGACGTGGTCGTTGGTGCGCTGTCCCATGCGCATGATCGAGCCCTTGCCGAAGGCTCTCTCGATCTGGGTGAGAGCGCCCTCAAGCGCCTTGCTCTTGTCCATCAACTGCTCCTTGAAGTGAGGCGCCCTGAGCGCGCGATCGTGGCGTGAAGACCCTAACGCACCAGGAACGGCAGGGGCAGCATTTCCGGCACCCGACCGTTCACGTTCTGATGGAACAAATAGGGTACAATGTGCTGTTCCGCCAGATCCGGAGGGTCCGGTGGCGATGATTCTCTCAACGAAGCGGCGGCGGTCCGGGCGGTGGCCGCTTGAGCCGCCAGACATAGGCGATGATGCCGGCCACCACCTGGAAATGCTCGCGCGGGATCTCCGCATCGAGCGGCACGGTGTAGAGCGCGCGGGCCAGCGGCGGGTTCGCCACCAGCGGCACCTTGTGGTCGAGCGCCATCTCCCTGATCCGGGCGGCGAGCTCGTCCACCCCCTTGGCGACCACCTTGGGTGCGCCCTTGCCGCCGTTCTCGTAGACCAGCGCCACCGCGTAATGGGTCGGGTTGGTGATGATCACCGTCGCCGTCTTCACCGCGTCCATCATCCGGCGCTTCGCCCGCTGGCGGCGCAGCTGCCTGATGCGGCCCTTCACGTGCGGGTCGCCCTCGCTCTGCCGGTGCTCGTCGCGCAGGTCCTGGCGGCTCATGCGCAGCTTGGAGGTGTGGCGGTAGCGCACCCAGGCAGTGTCCAGCACGGCGATCCCGGCCTGAACCGCCAGCAGCATCAGCATGGAGTGCAGCACGAGCTTCGCCGTGCGCTCGGCCAGGGTGCCGGCGTCCCATCCGGTCGAGCTCATGAACACCGGCCACAGCCCGCCCAGCACGTGGTACAGCGCCAGGACGAAGGCGAGAAGCTTGACCAACGCCTTGAGGGTCTCGACCGCGTTGTCGCCGCCGAAGATCCGCTTGATGCCGCGCATCGGGCTCAGGCGGCCGAGCTGCGGCATCAGGGCGCCCGGATGGAGCAGGAAGCCGGTCTGCAGCAGGGTGATCGCCACCGTGCCGACCACGGCGGCCAGCACCGGCGGGCCGGCGAGGCCGGCGGCCAGGAACAGCGATTCGCGCACCTCCGCCAGGCCGCCGTCGCTGAGGTCGATCGTGCCGATCCCTTCCAGGAGGTGGCGCGTCCGCATCACCAGACGGGTCACCTGCGCCGGGCCGGTCATCGCCATCGCGGTCAGGGCGCAGCCGAGCACGGTCAGCGACTGCAGCTCGCGCGAGATCGCGACCTGGCCCTCGTCGCGCGCGGCTTCGAGCCGCCTGGCGGACGGGGCTTCTGTCCGGTCCTCCTTGTCCGAGTCGGCCATGGGCGTCTACAGCCCGGGCAGGGCGGCGAAGGCGGTTGACACGCTGCCGATCCAGGCGTCGAGGATCTGCTTGAGCACCAGCCCGAACACCAGCAGGCCGCCCAGCACCTGGCCCGGCATGGCCAGCGAGAACACCTGCAGCGACGGCACCAGACGCGCCAGCAGCCCCAGCATGGTCTGCCAGATCAGGCCTGCGATCAGCAGCGGCGCCGCAAGCCGCAGCGACAGCGCGAAGCACTCGCCGGTCGCCTGCGCCACGCTCTGCGCCGCGTCGCCTACCGGCAGCAGCGTGCCCGGGGGGAACAACCGGTAGCTGCCGGACAGGGCCTCCAGCGGCATGGCGTAGAGCCCGGTCGAGAGGATCAGCACCGGCCCAGCGATCGCCAGCAGCCGGCTGGTGCCGGCGGTCTGCGCGCCGAGCTCGGGGTCGGGCTGCAGCACGCTCGACAGGCCGATCTGCACCGCGGCGATCTGACCCGCGATCGGCAGCGCCAGCGCCATCAGCTTCGCCAGCCATCCGAGCAGCAGGCCGACCAGCAGCTCGCCGCCGATCATGGCCAGGATGCGCAGCGGGGCTTCTCCGGCCGGCGGGATCAGGTGGACCACGCCCGGCAGGATCAGGGCGGAGATGCCGACCGCCAGGCCCGCGCGCACCACCGCCGGCGCGTCGCTCTCGCCCAGGCCCGGCATCACCATGATGGCCGCACTCACCCGTGCCAGCACCACCGCAAAGGCGAACGCCCAGTCCGGCAGGGCGGCGAGCAGCGGATCGGGCTGCATCAGCCGTGTCCCGTCATCGGTGCCGCAGTCATCTTCCGCCGGACGCGATCAGCTGGTCGAACAGCAGGTGGGTGTAGTCGGTCAGGGTGGCGAACATGAACGAGCCAGCCAGGGTCAGTGCCATTCCCAATGCCAGGAGCTTCGGCACGAAGGCCAGCGTGCTCTCGTTCAGCTGCGTCACCGCCTGGATCAGCGAGATCAGCACGCCGACCGCGAGTGCCGTCAGCAGGCCCGGGGCCGCCATCTTCAGCACCACCATGAACATGTCGCGCAAGATCACCGCGACGTCGCCTTCCTGCATGCAACCCTCCTGGCCGCTCGTTGGTCCGGCAATTGTCGCCGGTCAGATCGACATCTTCATGATGTCCTGGTACGCTTGCACCACGCGGTCGCGGATCGCGGTAGTCGATTGCAGCGCCAGCTGCGCCTTCGACACCGCCATCACCACATCCGTCAGGTTGCCCTCGCCGGAAATTCCTTTCGCCGCCGCGGTGTCGGCGGCACGGCCGCTGTCCACCACGCCGGCAAGCGCCTGCGACAGCGTGTCGCCGAAGCTGCTGCCCGCACCGGTCTGCAGGCCGTCGCCCTCGGCGCCGGTGCCGGACATGTCCTGCCCCTGCACGCGCGCATAGGCGCTGGCGGCGGCGGAGGGCGTCGCGAGGATGCGACCGTCGTTCATGGCGCGATGCTCATCTCGAGGCCGGTCACTTCAGCAGGTCGATCGCGCGCGTCATCATCGAGCGCGTGGTCTGCATGACGTTCAGGTTGGCGCTGTAGGAGCGCTCGGCCTCCTTCATGTCCATGATCTCGACGAAGCTGTTGACGTTCGGCGTCTTGACGTAGCCGGTGGCGTCGGCAGCCGGGTGCGACGGGTCGTAGCGCGTGTTGAACGCGCCCTGGTCCTGGCCGATCTGCTTGACGGTGACTTCAGACTGGCCGGTCTGCCGATCCACGGTCTCGCCGAAGGTGATGGTCTTGCGTCGGTAGGGATCGGCACCCGGGGTCGAGCCGGTGGTGTCCTGGTTGGCGAGGTTCTCCGCGATCACGCGCAGGCGCATGCTCTGCGCGTCCATGCCGGAGGCCGAAACGTCGAGCGCCTTCGAGATGTCCATCGCGTCAGGACTCCGCACGGGAGAAGGAAATCATCGGTCAGCCCTTGCCCAGCGCGGTCGAGTACATGCTCATGTACTTGCTGTAGAGGCTGGTCACGAGGCGCTGCTGCGTGTCGGTGTCGGCGACCTTGGTCAGCTCGGCGTCGACCTGCACCGCGTTGCCGTCGATCGAACGCTGCCTGGGCCGGGTCACGGTGGTGGAGCCGGTGTCGAGGGTGCCGGACAGGTGCATGGGGTCGGTCCGCACCGGCGCGGCCACCTGGTTCGCCAGCGTCGTGCTGAACGGCTGCTCGTCGCGCGGCACGTAGCCGGGGGTGTCGGAGTTGGCGATGTTGCGCGCCAGCACGCGCTGGCGGTCGTCGAGCCACTGCAGGCGGGTCGACGCCAGGCTCAGAAGGTCGGACTGGCCGGCACTCATGGCGGAGGCTCCTCTGGCCCGGACGGAGCGCAGCCTGCTCCGCCTCCGCATCCTGCCTTGCCGGTCGTTGCCGAAACGTTAACGACGCCGCTCCTGCAGTCTTCACCCGTCGTTAACCGGTCCGCGTCAGGATGATGGCATCACCGGCAAAAGGCCGTGTCATGTATTCAGAACTTCTCAGTACCGCAGGCGCGCTCGTTCTCGTGGTCGGCTCCATCGTCTTGTTGCGCTACGGCGCCCGTTTCGTCGCGGCGAGGCGGCCACGTGCGGGGGGCGTGCCGTTGTTCCTGGCCGGCCAGCTCGGGCTGGACGGTCGGCGCCGCCTGCACCTGGTGCAGTGCGGCGAGTCGCAGGTGCTGCTGCTGACGGGAGGGGCCAGCGACGTGATGCTGCCCTGGCCGCCCGGCGCGGAAGCCATCCCGGGGCGCCGGTCGTGAGCGCGCGTCGGATCGCGCTCGGCGCCACGGCCGTGCTGGGGCTGCTGCTGCTTCCGGCGGTGGCGCAGGCGCAGGCGGTCAGCATCGACCTCGGCCATGGCGGCGAGGCCGGCGCCACCGGCCGGTTGGTGCAGCTCACCGCGCTGATCACCCTGTTGTCGCTGGCACCGAGCCTGATGGTGATGGTGACCGGCTTCACCCGGATCGTGATCGTGCTGTCGCTGCTGCGCAGCGCGATCGGCGCGCAGGGCACGCCGCCCAACACCGTGCTGATCGGGCTTGCCCTGTTCCTGACCTTCTTCGTCATGCAGCCGACGCTGGAACTGTCCTGGACCACCGGCATCGTGCCGCTGATGGACGGCAAGGTGGGCGAGATCGACGGGCTGCGCGCAGCGGCCGAGCCGTTCCGCCACTTCATGCTGGCCAACATCCGGGCGCCGGACCTGCGCCTGTTCCTCGACATCGCCAAGCTTCCGGTGCCGTCCAGCGCCGGCGACACGCCGTGGCGGGCGCTGGTGCCGGCGTTCATGGTGGGCGAGCTGCGTCGCGGCTTCGAGATGGGCTTCCTGCTGTTCCTGCCGTTCCTGATCATCGACATCGTGGTGTCGAGCGTGCTGATGAGCATGGGCATGATGATGCTGCCGCCGAGCGCCATCTCGCTGCCGTTCAAGCTCATCTTCTTCGTGCTGATCGACGGCTGGCACCTGGTCGCCGGCAGCCTGGTGCAGAGCTTCGCGCCCGGATGAAGCCGCCGGGCCGGCGCCGATGTGGCCTCTCCCGATGCGATCCTGTAGGGAGGGAGCACCATGGAAGCCACACGCAGCGCCCGGATCCACCGCGTCACGGCGGAAACCGACATCACCCTGTCGCTGGACCTGGACGGCTCCGGGACGGCTGCGATCGAGACCGGGATCGGCTTTCTCGACCACATGCTGACGGCGCTGGCCCGGCACGCCTCGTTCGACCTGGAGGTCAAGGCGGTCGGCGACCTCGACGTCGACTTCCACCACACCACCGAGGACGTCGGCATCGTGCTGGGCCAGGCGCTGACGCGGGCGCTGGGTGACAAGGCCGGCATACGCCGCTATGGCCACGCCGTGGTGCCGATGGACGAGGCGCTGGTCGAGGCGGCGATCGACATCTCCGGGCGCGCGTTCCTGGTCTGGACCGTGCGCTTCCCGCGCCCCAAGATCGGCGAGATGGACACCGAGCTGTTCGAGGAGTTCTTTCGCGGCTTCTCAAGCAACGCCGGCCTGTCGCTGCACGTGACGCAGAAGGCGGGGACCAACAACCACCACATCGCCGAGGGCTGCTTCAAGGCGGTGGCGCGCGCGCTGCGTGCGGCCACCGAGCCTGACCCGCGCAGCCTGGGCCGCATCCCCTCCACCAAGGGGGTGCTGTGAGGTCCTACAGCACGCACTTCCCCCTGCCCGACCCGGCGCGTCCCGAGCAGCCGCCGGTGCTGGTGCCCGAAGGGTTCTCGCCCTGGGCGCTGCTGTTCGGCTGGCTGGTGCTGCTCCGTCGCGGCAGCTGGCTGGTGGCGGCCCTGGCCGGGATCGCGGCCGTGCTGATCGGCATGCTCGCCCGGCTGGTGCCGAGCGCCTGGGTGCTGCTGCCCGGGCTCAACCTCGCGGTCGCGCTGTTCGCCCATGACTGGCGCCGCTGGGAGCTGCGCCAGGCCGGCTTGATCCCCGGCCCGGTCGTGGCGGGTCCGGACCGGGACTCGGCCCTGTTGCGGCTGTTGTCGCTGCGGCCGGACCTGCTCGGCCGCCCGAGGGGAACGGCGGCATGAGGTGGGGCGGCCGGGTCGCCGTGATCGATTACGGGGGCGGCAACCTCGCCTCGGCGGCACGGGCGCTGGAGCAGGCGGCATCCGATGGGGATCTCGACGTCGAGATCCGGGTTTCCGCTGATCCGGACTGGGTGCGGAACGCCGACCGAATCGTGCTGCCGGGCCAGGGCGCGTTCGCCGACTGCGCGCGCGGCCTGTCCGCGGTGGCCGGCCTGCGCGCGGCAGTCGAGAACGCGACCGCGGGCGGCGCGCCGTTCCTCGGCATCTGCGTCGGCATGCAGCTGATGGCCGAGCGCGGGCTGGAGCATGGCGAGACGCCAGGGCTCGGCTGGATCCGCGGCGAGATCGCGCCGATGGCGGCATCCGGCCTGCGCCTGCCGCAGATGGGCTGGAACGAGCTCGCCTTCACGCCCGGCGCCCACGCGCTGACTGACGGGCTCCTGCCCGGCGACCACGGCTACTTCGTGCACTCCTACGCGCTGGCGAAGCACGATCCGGCCGACCTGATCGCGACCACCTCGTATGGCGGCGAGGTTCCGGCGCTGGTGGCGCGCGGCAACCGCGCCGGCACGCAGTTCCACGTCGAGAAGAGCCAGCGCGTGGGCCTGCGCATCCTGTCCAACTTCCTGCGCTGGGACCCCGCGGCGTGACGCCGGAGCGCAAGCCCCCCACCCTGTCCGCGGAGCGGGCCAGCGTCCTCAGCGACGACGACATGCAGGCGCTGTGCGAGGCGACCGACGCGGCGATCCTGGACGGCGGCGGCTTCGGCTGGGTGACCTCGCCGGGCCGACGCACACTGGAGCAGTACTTCCGCGGCATCCTGCTGGTGCCCGAGCGCACGCTGTTCGTGGGGCGGCTCGACGGCACCATCGTCGGCGCCACCCAGCTGCTGCGGCCGCCGCGCAACAACGAGGCGCAGGCGATGAGCGCCACCCTGATGCACAGCTTCATCGCTCCCTATGCGCGTGGCCACGGGCTGGCGCGGATGATGACGGAGGCGGTGGAGGACTGCGCGCGGGCGCTCGGCTACCAGGTGCTGAACCTCGACGTGCGGGAAACCCAGGAGGCGGCGATCCGGCTCTACGACAGCCTGGGCTACCGGCACTGGGGCACGCATCCGCACTATGCCCGGGTCGGCGGCGAGACCGTCGCCGGCTTCTTCTTCACCAAGCGGCTGCAGGACCGGGGGCGCCTGGCCGCATCCCGGCCGGATGCCGCCGCCGCGCCGGAGGCGGACAAGCCGGGGGCGGCCGCCCGTCCCTTGACGCTGTATCCGGCGATCGACCTCAAGGATGGCGCCTGCGTCCGGCTGCGCCGCGGCGAGATGGGCGACGTCACCGTGTACTCGGACGATCCGGGGGCGCAGGCGCGGGCCTGGGTGGCAGCCGGGTGCCACTGGCTGCACGTGGTGGACCTGAACGGCGCGTTCGCCGGCCGATCGGTCAACGCGGAAGCGATCGAGGCGGTGATCGCCAACGCCGAGGTGCCGGTGCAGCTCGGTGGCGGCCTGCGCGACATGGCGGCGATCGAGCGCTGGCTGGCGGCCGGGGTGACGCGCGTGATCCTGGGCAGTGCGGCGGTGAAGAACCCGGAGCTGGTGCGCGACGCCTGCCGGGCGTTCCCCGGTCGCATCGTGTGCGGCATCGACGCGCGCGACGGGCGGGTCGCGACGGAAGGCTGGGCCGAGGTGTCGGAGCTGTCGGCGGTCGAGCTCGGCTTGCGCATGCAGGACATGGGCGTGGCGGCGATCGTGTTCACCGAGATCGCCCGCGACGGCATGCTGACCGGGCTCGACATCGCCCAGACCTGCGCCCTGTCGGCCCGGCTGTCGACGCCGGTGGTGGCGAGCGGCGGGGTCGGCCGGATCGAGCACCTGCAGGCGCTCAAGGCAGCGTCGGCCAGCTTCGCCGGCATCGAGGGGGTGATCGTCGGGCGTGCCCTGTATGACGGGCGGATCGAGCCGCGCGAGGCGCTGGCGGTGTTGGGCTAGATGCTCAAGCTGCGCGTGATCCCGTGCCTGGACGTCAAGAACGGCCGCGTGGTCAAGGGCGTCAACTTCGTCAGCCTGCGCGATGCCGGCGACCCGGTCGAGCAGGCGGCGGTGTATGACGCGGCCGGCGCGGACGAGCTCACCTTCCTGGACATCACCGCCAGCCACGAGCAGCGCGACATCCTGCTCGACGTGGTCAGCCGCACGGCGTCGCGCATCTTCCTGCCGCTGACGGTGGGCGGCGGGGTGCGCTCGACCGAGGACATGCGGCGCCTGCTGCTGGCGGGGGCGGACAAGTGCAGCATGAACTCGGCCGCGGTGGGGCGCCCCGAGCTGGTGGCGGAGGCGGCGGACAGGTTCGGCAGCCAGTGCGTCGTGGTGGCGGTCGACGCACGCGCCGACGGGCGCGGCGGCTGGGAGGTGTTCACCCATGGCGGGCGCACCGGCACCGGGCGCGATGCGGTCGGCTGGTGCCGGCAGGTGGCGGCAGCCGGCGCCGGCGAGATCCTGCTGACCAGCATGGACCGGGACGGCACCGGCCGTGGCTTCGACCTCGACCTGCTGCGCGCGGTGTGCGGTGCCGTGCGCGTGCCGGTGGTGGCGTCCGGCGGCGTGGGCACGCTCGCGCACTTCGTCGAAGGAGCGGAGGCCGGCGCGTCGGGCCTGCTGGCCGCCAGCGTGTTCCATTTCGGGCAGTTCACGGTGGCGGCGGTCAAGCAGGCGCTGTGCCAGGCCGGGCAGCCGGTGCGCCCGGTCGGTACCAGCCAGGACCGCCCATGACCAAGCCTCCCAAGCGCGTCGGCAAGACCGGGAAGAAGGCGGTGCCGAAGAAGCGGGTTGTCAAGGCGCGCGCGGCGCGCCAGGCGGCGCCGGAGGCCGACGTACCGGTTCGCATCCCGAAAAGCCCTGCCAAGAAGCGGGGCGTGGCGAAGGCGGTGACCAAGAAGGCGGTGCGGCAGTCGCGCGGGGCCGCGGCGCGGGTGGCCGACCTGTCGGGCGCCACGGCCGGGGTGCTGGACCGGCTGTTCGAGGTGGTGACCGAGCGGCGCGACGCCGATCCCAACATCAGCCATTCGGCGCGCCTGCTGTCGCGCGGCACCGCCAAGGTGGCGCAGAAGTTCGGCGAGGAGGCGGTCGAGTGCCTGATCGAGGCGGTCAGCGGCAACAGCGCGGCGCTGGTCGGGGAAAGTGCCGACGTGCTGTACCACCTCATCGTGCTGTGGGTGGATGCGGGACTGCGTCCGGGCGAGGTATGGTCGGAGCTGCAGCGGCGCGAGGGCACCAGCGGCATCGCGGAAAAGGCGTCGCGTTCCGCCGCCGTCCAGCAGGGGGAGTGAGTTCCATGCCGGTTCCGGGCCTCGGTGCCTATGACGCGCAGAACGTGTTCGCCCGGATCCTGCGCGGCGAGATCCCATGCCGGCGCGTGTTCGAGGACGAGCACGTGCTGGCGTTCCACGACATCCACCCGCTGGCGCCGGTGCACGTGCTGGTGATCCCGAAGCAGCCCTACGTGTCGTTCGCCGACTTCTCCGCCCGCGCCTCCGACGCCGAGATCGCCGGCCTCACCCGCGCGGTCGGCCGGGTCGCGGCGATGCTGGGGCTGGAGGAGCCGGGCTACCGGGTGCTGTCCAACATGGGGCTCAACGCCGGGCAGGAGGTGCCGCATTTCCACGTGCACCTGTTCGGCGGCGCGCCGCTCGGGCCGATGCTGGCGCCGGGCTGACGGCACGACCGCACGGTGGCTCAGGCCGAGCTCTGCCCAGACCCGCCAAAGGCCGGGGCCTTTGGAAACCGATTTGTTGGCCCCCGGTGGGTCGATGGCAGGGCCGGCTGCTGTCAGGCGGGAGCGAGGCCCAGCGCCTGGCGGTCGTACAGGCGGCGGTAGAGCCCGTCCGGGCGGTCCAGCAGCGCCCCATGCGCGCCGTCCTCGACCACCGTGCCGTGCGAAAACACGAGGATCCGGTCCAGCGAGACCACGGTGGACAGGCGGTGGGCGATCACGATCACGGTGCGGCCGAGCATCAGCCGCTGCATCGCCTCCTGCACCAGCGCCTCGGACTCAGAATCCAGGCTGGAGGTCGCCTCGTCCAGGATCAGCACCCGCGCGTCGGCCAGGAAGGCGCGCGCGATGGCGATGCGCTGGCGCTCGCCGCCGGACAGCTTGACCCCGCGTTCGCCGACCAGGGTGGCGTAGCCTGCCGGCAGCCGGTCGATGAAGCCAGATGCGTTGGCGAGCATCGCCGCCTGCTCGATCTCGGCGAGGCTGGCATCGGGCCGCGCGTAGCCGATGTTCTCGGCCAGCGAGCGGTGGAACAGCACCGGCTCCTGCGGCACCACGGCGATCTGCGAGCGCAAGGATTCCTGCGCCACCAGGGCGATGTCCTGCCCGTCGATCAGGATGCGACCGCCCTGGAGGTCGTACAAGCGCTGCAGCAGCTTGGTCAGGGTGGTCTTGCCGGAGCCGGACGGTCCGACCAGCGCCACCCGGCTGCCGGCCGGGATGTCGAGGTCGAGGGAGCGGAACAGCGGCGCGGCCTGGCCGGCGTAATGGAACGACGCGCGCTCGAAGCGGATCTCGCCGTCGGTGATTCGGATCGGCGAGGCGTGCGGCCGGTCGCGCACCCCTTCGGGCTCGCGGTGGAGCGCCACCAGCTCCTCCATCTCGTTCACCGAGCGCTGCACCACGCTGATCTGCTGGCCGATGTCGCGCAGGTAGCCCTGCACCAGGAACACCATGGTCAGCACGTAGGCGACGTCGCCGGCGCCGGCACGGCCGTGCCACCACAGGAACAGCACCGCGGCGACCAGCGACAAGCGCAGCACGGTCAGCGCCAGGTTCTGCAGGTTGCCGCTGTCGGTGCCGCGCAGCCAGGTGCGCATGGTGCGGCGGGACCAGCGGTCGACCACGCGCGCCAGCCGTCCGTCCTCGCGGCCCTCCGCGCCGAACGCCTTGACCACGGCGTTGCAGGTGATGGCATCGGCCAGCACCGCGCCCAGGCGGGTGTCCCAACCGTTGGCCAGACGGGCGGAGGGAGCGACGTAGAACAGCGTCATCGTCACCGACAGCACGGCAAAGCCGATCGAGCCAAGGCCGAGCAGCAGCCCCATCATCGGCCAGCGCAGCGCCAGCACGACCGTGGTGCCGGCCAGCACGCACAACTCGGGCAGCAGCATCAGCAGCAGGGTGTCGTCCAGCATGTCGACCGCCCACATGCCACGGGTCAGCCGGCGCACGGTGGAGCCGGCGAAGGTGTTGGCGTGCCAGTCGGTGGAGAAGCGCTGCACGCGGGCGAACGCGGTGCGGGCGATGTCGGCCATGATCCGCACCGTCAGCCGGGTGATGCCGATGAAGGCGAGCCGGCGGCCGAGCACGCTGACCAGGCCGAGCGCCGCCAGGCCGCCCAGCATGAGCTGGCTGTCGTGCAGCGCCAGTCTCGCCTGCGGCGGCCGGACCGCGCCGGCGCCGAGCAGGTGCGGCGGCAGACGGGTCACGTCGTCCACCAGCCGTCCGGCCAGGATCGGCGTCACCACGTCGGTCAGGGTGGCCAGCACCATGCCGCCGGCAACCAGCGACACCAGCAGCGGTCGGCGACGCCAGTGGCCGAACAGGAACGCCAGCACGGCGACGAAGACGCTGCGGCCGCTCCCCCTGGCGGCGGACGTCCCGCGCGCGGGGTCGGGGTCGGTCACGGCGGTTGATCACTCCACGCTACGCGCCCGCCGGGGCGCAGGCGGAGGCCTTAAGGATCCGGGCCGCAGGACACGGCGGGCAGGAGCCCGGCAGGATCAAGGGCACGGGTCTGCCGGGCCGTGGCGATGCCGCCGACCTCCTGCCCACTGTCATCCGGCCGCTTCGCCTCAGGGGATAGCGGCGCGGGACGCAGCGTGTCCAGGAACAAGCGCGTCAGCACCGGATCGAGGCGTCGTCCCGCGTCCGCTTCCAGCCGTCGCAGCGCGGCGTCGAGCAGGTGCGGCTCGGTCGTCCGGCCGCTCGGAAGCAGGGCGGCGGCCCGGTCGGCGACGGCCGCGATCCTTGCGGCAAGCGGGATCTGGACACCGGCCAGGCCGCGCGGATAGCCGGTGCCGTCCCAGCGCTCCTGGTGCCCGAGCGCCATTTCCGCCGCGCGCTCGAACAGCGCCGACTGGCCGCCGGCGAGCAGGCGGGCGCCGATCGCGGGCGCCCGTCGCAACAGGCGGCGCTCGTCGGCGTCGAGCGGGGCCTTGTGCAGGAGGACGTCCGGGATCGCGATCCGGCCGAGATGACGGAACATGGCCGCCTGCTGCAGCTCGGCCGCCTCCGCCGGTTGGAGGCCGGCGAGCAATGCCAGCTGGTGCACGAGACGGTCACCGTCCCGTCGCAAGCCGTTCGCCCACCCGTCCGCCGGTCGCGCCAGGACGGCGAGCCGGTGCAGGATCTCGGCCTGCCCCAGGGAAACGTGAACGTCGTTCACTGACGGGGACGTGCCGATCCGGAGCAGCCAGGTTCCCAGGCAGCCGCACAGAGACAGCACGAGCGCCGGCGGCAACGGGAGCGCCTGCGTGAGCGGATGCGACACAAGCAGCAGCAGCAGTCCGGTCGTGCCGGCGACCACCCCGAGCGGCCTGGCGAGGTCCTGCCCGGCTCCGTTCCGACCGCTCCGGTCGCGGCGGCCCGTTCCTGCTGCCCGGCCCGATCCGGCGGCACGACGGGGGCGCAAGCCAGTCAGCCCGGCCAGCAGCAGGGTCAGCATGCTGGCGAGTTCGGGTGGATCGGTGATCTGGAACAGGACGTGCCCGTCGAAGGGCCACATCTTTGCTGACATGTCCGCCTGCGCTCACAACCTGAGGTGGAGAACAGCAATCTGCTACATCGTCATTGTGACGTAAATCGAGTTTTGTTCCGGCTCGGTGGAATCTGAACGCCGTGGTCGGGGATGCCACACTTGACGGATCAGTTCCGAAGCCGCTCCGTTCGCGCGCCACGCGGAGTGGCCGACAGCGGGATCGAGGCATGAGGAGCATCGCGGTAGCGGGACGCAGCAAGGTCGCGGCGGCCCGTCCCATGACGAAGGCGGAGGTGGCGCAGTTCATCACGGCACTCGGACAGGCCAGTCCGGAAGGGCAGACCGAGCTCGCCTTCGAGGACGCCTACACGCTCCTGGTGTCGGTGGTGCTGTCGGCGCAGGCGACCGACGCGTCGGTCAACAAGGCGACGGTCGGGCTGTTCTCGGAGGCGCCCGATCCGGCCGCCATGGTGCGGCTGGGCGAGGAGGGAGTGGCACGCCACATACGCGCGATCGGGTTGTGGCGGGGCAAGGCGCGCAACGTGGTGGCGCTGTCGGCGGCGCTGCTGGCCCGGCATGGCGGGGCGGTGCCGGCCGACCGGGAGGCGCTGGAAGCGTTGCCGGGGGTCGGGCGGAAGACTGCCAGCGTGGTGCTGAACGTGGCGTTCGGCGAGGACACGATGGCGGTCGACACCCATATCCTGCGTCTCGGCAACCGCACCGGGTTGGCGCCCGGCGCCACGCCGCGCGCGGTGGAGGACGGGCTGGTGGCGCGGATCCCGCCGGCGATGCTCCGCCCGGCGCACCACTGGCTGATCCTGCACGGGCGCTACGTGTGCAAGGCCAGGGCACCGGAATGCTGGCACTGCGTCGGCCGCACCTGGTGCCAGTATCCGGACAAGCGGGACGCGCCGGTCGGCTGAACCGGCAGGCGGCGCTACTCGGCGGGAGCGAGCGGCAGGGTCGGCCGCGGTGGGGTGGCGGCAGGTGCCGCGTGGGGCACCCAGGGGCGATCGCCGCGGCTGCCGCCGGCGCTTCGCATCGTCACCCCGCCGGCGCCGATCCACACCGCCTGCGGCCCCTCGCGCCACACGGTGAAGCGGTCGATCCGGGGCAAGCCGGGGCATGCGCCGTGCGCCGGAGTCGGCGAGACCAGCAGCGACAGCCCGTCGCAGTCGCCCGGCTCGAGTGCTGGCGGCGGCTCGTCCTCGCCCGGCTTGCGGTGGCCGCCAGTCGGGTCGCGCAGCAGCATCACCGTGCGTCCATGCCGTGTCAGCAGGCAGGCGGCCGGGTTGCAGACCACCTCGCCGGAGGCACCAACCGGCCCGGCGTCGGGGAGCGGCACCACCGCGGTCCCGATCGCCCAGGCGCGGCGCCAGTCGGACAGGGTGATCGGGTCGGTGCGGGCACCCTGCTCGACCAGCACCGTGCGGCCGTCGCGAACGGCGATCAGCTGCGCGTCGGCCGACACCAGCAGGTCGGGTGCTCGCACCAGCCAGGGCGAAAGGAACCCCAGCGCGATCGGCAGCAGGCCCAGCAGCCGCCAGCGCCGTCGCCACAGGCACAGCCAGAGCAGCCCGAAGCTGACCAGCAGCAGGCCAGCGGCCGGAGGGGACGGCACCGGCAGGCTGGCAGCGGGAAGCGTGGCCACGGTGCGGGCCAGCAGGAGGATCAGGTCAATCCCCGCCCCCATCGCGCGCAGCGTTGGCCAGTCCAGCCCGAACGGCATCAGCAGCAGCGACAGCAGTCCTTGCGGCATCACCCAGAACGCGGTCAGCGGCACCGCCAGGAGGTTGGCCAGCACGAAGTAGAACTGCACCCGGCCGAAATGGAACGCGGCGTAGGGCAGCGACGCGGCGCCGGCGACCAGGCTGGTGAAGAACAGCTGGAACACGTGCAGCGCGACGCGGTCGCGGAACCGGGGGCCGTGCAGCCGGCACGTCCACGGGCGCGCCGCCTCGTAGCCGGCCAGAAGCGCCAGCACGGCGGCGAAGCTCATCTGGAAGGCGACGTCGAGCAGCACCGCCGGCGTCAGCAGCAGGATCAGGATGGCGGCGAAGGCGAGCGCCCGCAGCGACACCGCGCGCCTGCCGATCACCAGCCCCAGCATGGCCACCGCCGCCATCGCCAGGCTGCGCAGGCCGGGCAGGTGCAGCCCGGTCAGCAGCATGTAGAAGCAGCCGGCCGCCAGCGCCGCCAGCGCCGCGATCTGCCGGCACGGCAGGCGCAGGGCACCCCACTCCCAGGCTGCCAGTCCCATGCGCACCAGCGACAGCGACAGCCCCATGACGATGCCGAGATGCAGCCCCGCCACCGCCAGCAGGTGGGCCAGGCCGGAGGCGGCGAAGGCGTCGCGGTCGGTCTGCGGGATCGCGCTGCTCAGCCCGGTCAGCAGGGTGGCGGCCACGGCGCCGCGCGGTCCCGGCAGCACCAGCTGGATCCGGTCGGCGATCCGCTCGCGCAGGCCGCGCATCGCCACCCCGGGCCCGCTTCGCGTCCCGTGCGACAGGATCGCCACCGGGGACAGCGCCCTGCCGGAGCCGGCCAGGCCGGTGAAGAAGGCGTCGCGCTGCAGGTCGCGGCCGGACGGCAGGTCCGGCGGCGACGGCGCACGCAGCATCGCGCGGATCCGCACGATGTCGCCGGTGGCGAGCATGACGGCGTCGTCCGGGCGCAGGCGCAGACGCAGGGTGCGCGGCGTGGCGGTGACGGCCGCTGGGAGGGCTGCGGCAGGGATGGTGCCAGGAACGGCAGCCGGCTCGCCGTCCTTGCGCGGGGCGGGCGTGATCGTCACACGGTCCAGCGTCACGCGCCGCTGCCCGTCGGCCATCACGTCGACCGCGGTGATCCGGCCGTCGACAAGCGCCGCCTTGCGCGGCAGGAACGGCATCGGCGGCATGCGCCGGGCGGCGAGCTGCGCCGACACGAAGCCGACCGACAGCGCCAGGAGTGCCGACGCCGCGGCATGAGCCAGCCGGCTGCGCCGCGCCAGCCCGAACAGGACCGCCGACACGGCGGCGAGCGCCAGCCCCAGCGGCAGCGGCGGTTCGGAGCGTTGCGCGAAGTAGAGCAGGACCCCGCTGCCGAGGCAGGCCGGCAGCCACAGCACGAGGCGGTCGCGGTCGGCGGCGACCCCGTCGCGGAACAGCGTCCAGCCGCGCGCCAGCAGCGGCTGGAGGCGTCCGGCATGGTGCCGGCGCGGCCGGGCCAGGCCGAGAACAAAGGTGGCGGTTCGTTGCACAATCGGAAGCATAGCCGGGCGCTCGCCAACCTGCCAGCCGTACTTCGGGGAAGCCGGCCGGCGTGTTAGGAACCGCCGTCATGACCGTCCGCACGCGCTTCGCGCCGAGCCCGACCGGGTTGCTGCATGTCGGCAACGCCCGCGCCGCCTTGTTCAACTTCCTGTTCGCCCGCCACCATGGCGGCCGGTTCCTGCTGAGGATCGAGGACACCGACCGCGAGCGCTCCACCCAGCACGCGGTGGACGTGATCCTGGACGGGCTCGACTGGCTGGGGCTGAACCCGGACGAGCCGCCGGTGTACCAGTCCAGCCGGCAGGCGCGTCACGCGGAGGTCGCGCTGGCGCTGCTGGAGGCCGGCCGGGCGTATCGCTGCTACTGCACCGCGGACGAGCTCAAGGCGATGCGCGAGCAGGCTGTCGCGGAAGGCAGGCCGCCGCGCTACAACGGGATGTGGCGCGACCGCGCGTCCTCCGAGGCGCCGCCGGGGGCGCCGTTCACCGTGCGGCTGCGCGCGCCGCAGGACGGCGAGACGGTGGTGCACGACCTGGTGCAGGGCGAGATCCGGGTCGCCAACGCCGAGATGGACGACATGATCATCCTGCGCGGCGACGGCACGCCCACCTACCTGCATGCGGTGGTGTGCGACGACCACGACATGGCGATCAGCCACGTGATCCGTGGCGACGACCACATGACCAACACCTTCCGGCAATCGCAGATCTATGCGGCGATGGGCTGGGAGCGGCCGTTGTTCGCGCACCTGCCGCTGATCCACGGGCCGGACGGGGCCAAGCTGAGCAAGCGGCACGGCGCGCAGAGCGTGGTCGAGTTCCGCGAGCAGGGCTACCTGCCGGAAGCGCTGGACAACTACCTGCTTCGGCTCGGCTGGGGGCATGGCGACGCCGAGGTGCTAGGGCGCGACGAGCAGATCCGGCTGTTCGACCTTCCTGGCGTCGGTCGCTCGCCCTCCCGCATGGACTACGCCAAGCTCGCGCACCTGAACGGCATCTGGCTGCGTCAGGCGGACGACGACCGGCTGGCGGCGGACGTGCTGGCCCGGCTGGCCGGGCGCGACGGGCTGCTGCTGGACGCGGTAGCGGCAGGCCGGATCCGCGCGCTGATGCCGGGACTGAAGGAGCGGGCGCGGACGCTGGTCGAGCTGGCCGACGCGGCGGCGTTCCTGGCGCGCACGGTGCCGCTGCCGCTGGATGCCAAGGCGAGCTCGCTGCTGACCCCGGACGCGCGCGCGCTGCTGCGCGGCGTGGCGGCCGAGCTGGCGCCGATCGAGCCGTTCGAGGCGGGGGAGGTCGATGCAGCACTTCGCCGCTTCGCCGAGCGCGAAGGCCGCAAGCTCGGCCAGGTGGCGCAACCGCTGCGCGCGGCGCTGACCGGCAGCACGATGAGCCCGGGGATCGACGTCACCGTGGCGGTGCTGGGCCGGGACGAGACCCTGGCGCGGATCGGGGCGGTGCTCGGTGGCTAGGGCGGCCGAGGCGGGCGAGCCGCGCACCCGCGGCGGCGGGTATTTTGCCGATGGCGGCGGGCGGCACCTGCTCGGGCTGCAGGGCATGCACCCGACGCGGATCGAGCCGTTCCTGGACCTGGCCGAAAGCTACGTGCTGCTGAACCGGTCGCGAAAGACCCAGCGCGACCTGCTGCGCGGGCGCACCCTGATCAACCTGTTCTTCGAGGACAGCACGCGCACGCGCACCTCGTTCGAGCTGGCCGGCAAGCGGCTCGGCGCCGACGTGATCAACATGACGGTGTCGACCTCCTCGGTGAACAAGGGGGAAACCCTGCTCGACACCGCGGCCACGCTGAACGCGATGCGCACCGACCTGCTGGTGGTGCGGCACGCGCAGTCCGGGGCCCCTGCCCTGCTGGCGCAGAAGGTGGACGCGTCGGTGATCAACGCCGGCGACGGGACGCACGAGCATCCGACCCAGGCGCTGCTGGACGCGCTCACCATCAGGCGGCGGTGCGGCCGGCTGGAAGGGCTGACGGTGGCGATCTGCGGCGACGTGACGCATTCCCGCGTGGCGCGCTCCAACATCCACCTGCTGACCGCGATGGGCAGCCAGGTGCGGGTGGTGGGGCCGCCGACGCTGATGCCGGCGGAGGTCGAGCGGCTGGGCGTGAGCGTGCACCACGACATGGACCGGGCGCTGGACGGCGTGGACGTGGTGATGATGCTCCGGCTGCAGCGCGAGCGCATGAGCGGCGGGCTGGTGCCGAGCGAGCGGGAGTACTTCCGGTTCTTCGGCCTCGACACCGCGCGGCTGGCGCGGGCCAAGCCGGGGGCGCTGGTGATGCATCCAGGGCCGATGAACCGCGGCGTCGAGATCGACAGCCAGGTGGCCGACCATCCGGAGCAGAGCGTGATCCAGGAGCAGGTGGAGATGGGGGTCGCGGTGCGGATGGCGGTGCTGGACCGGTTGTCGCGGGCCAACATGGCATGA
>CAXUDP010000067.1:0-19290 GCA_964249735.1 uncultured Acetobacteraceae bacterium
CCTTGTCGGACTCGATCTCGACGAAGCTGACGTTTGCGGCCGCCCGGTTCAGCGCGCGCGCCACCGCCCGGCTTTGCGCGGTCGGGAACAGCCAGTCGGAGGAGAACGACACCACGCAGAACCGCGTCGGCGTGCCCTTGAACGCCGCCGCCAGGTCGCCGTCGTGGTCAGCCGCCACGTCGAAGTAGTCCATCGCCCGGGTGATGGTCAGGTAGGAGTTGGCGTCGAACCGGCGCACGAAGCTCGAGCCCTGGTGGCGCAGGTAGCTTTCCACCTCGAACATCTCGCCGAACAGGCCGATGCCGGCGCCGTTGCCGGTCGGCGCCGCCGGATCGGTCCTGACCCGCCTGCCGAACTTGCGCGTCAGTGCCTCCTCCGACAGGTAGGTGATGTGCGCCATCATGCGCGCCACCGCGAGGCCCCGCGCCGGTACCAGGCCGTCCTGCCAGTAGCGCCCGCCATGCCAGTCCGGATCGGCGAAGATCGCCTGCCGGCTGACCTCGTTGAAGGCGATGTTCTGCGCCGAATGGAACGAGGCGGTGGCGATCGGCACCGCCGCGAACACCCGCTCGGGGAAGGTCGCGGCCCAGGACAGCACCTGCATCCCGCCCATCGAGCCGCCCACCACCGCGAACAGCCGGTCGATCCCGAGGCGGCTCACCACCAGCGCCTGGGCGCGCACCATGTCGCGCACCGTGACCGGCGGGAACTCGGTGCCCCAGGGCTCGCCATCCTCCTCCCCACGCGCAGACCGCGGCCCGGTGGAGCCCATGCAGCCGCCCAGCACGTTGATGCACACCACGAAGAACCGGTCGGTGTCGATCGGCAGGCCCGGTCCCACCAGCCGGTCCCACCAGCCGGGCTTGCCGGTGACGGGATGGACCTCGGCCACGTACTGGTCGCCGGTCAGGGCGTGGCAGACCAGGATCGCGTTGTCGGCGTGGTCGCTGAGCCGGCCATAGGTGCGGAACGCCATGGTCAGCGGCTTCAGCAGGATCCCGCATTCCAGCTCCAGCCCGTCATCGAAGCGGGCGTGCTGGTGCTCGGTCGCATGTTGCGGGTTCTGGTCCATGGTCCCGATCGGCTGCGCGCGCCTTGCGTCCACCGGGACCGAAGGCGGCGGCACCATGCCGCACGCCGGCGGCGCCGTCACCTCGTCACGCGGTCAGACCGGACCTGCATGCAACGGCCGGAGACGCGCCGCCGCCCTACCCGGCCGCGCCCACGACGATCCGCACCGCCTCGATGGCCGCGGCGGCGATCGCGCCGCCGCCCCCAGGCTCCGGATCGAACGAGGCGACCGTCATCCCGACCGGCTGCGCGTGCCTGCGCAGCCGGTGCAGGCAGGCACGGAGCGCCTCGGCATCCAGCCCGCCGGGCGCCGCATAGTCGTTCGCCCGTCCCATTACGGTGTCGAGGCAGTCGACGTCGAGATGCACCAGCACACGTCCGGGCATCCCGGCCATGGCCCGCTCCAGCTCGTCCGCGACCTCCTCCGGCCGGCCGGCACCGCCATACACGGCGCGAATGGCGTGACGCTCCACCTTCTCGCGCTGGCCCGGCTCGAAGTCGCGTATGCCGCAATACAGCAGCCGGTCGAGCTCCAGCGGCCGGAACCCCGGCACGCTCCCTGCCAGCCGGTGCCAGCACTGGCCGGCAAGGATGGCGACGCCCATGCCGTCGAAGTAGCCGCCGGTCGCCTCGTCGGGGGTGTCGAAGTCCGGATGCGCGTCGAACCACGCCACGCCGAGGCCGGGATCGCCGAGCCCGGCATGGGTGCCGACGCTGGCGTTGCAGTTGCCGGCGAGCACCAGCGGGAACCGGCCGGCGCGCGCCGCATCGGCCACCGCGACCGCCACCTGCCGCATCACCTCGAAGCTGCGCCCGATCTCGCCTTCGGCCTGGTCGACCGCGCCGATCCCGACCAGCCTCGCCTCGGCGCCGTCCTCGTGCAGCGCGTCCATCAGGCCGGCCTCGAGCAGGCGGCCCGGCCCCCTGCGACGCGCTCGCCCCGGATCCCGGCATGGAACGGCGCGACGACGACATCCACGCCGCGGGGACCGGCCAGGCTCAGAACTCGGCTTCCGGTTCGGCGCCGCCGCTCGTCTTCCGCGGCGGCCCCATCAACGCCGGCTGGAACAGCACCGCGGCCGCCAGCGTGCAGAGCAGCGCCAGCGCCATCAGCTTGCCCATGCTGGACAGGCCGGGCTGGTTGGACAGCCAGAGCGAGCCGAACGCCGTCGCCGTGGTCAGGGACGAGAACACGATCGCCCGGGTCAGCGCCGTTTCCAGCAGGTCGGTGGCGCCGGCGCGCCAGGCCGTGATGTAATAGATCTTGAACGCCACCCCCACGCCCAGCAGCAGCGGCAGGGCGATGATGTTGGCGAAGTTGAGCGGCTGGCCGATCAGCGACACCAGCTCCAGCGTCACCAGCCCCGCCACCAGCAGCGGCAGCAGGGTCAGCAGCACGTCGCCCAGCCGTCGCAGCGTCACCCACAGGATCACCGCGATCGACAGCACCGCGACCCCGCCCGCCTCGAGGAAGGCGTGGGTCACCGTGCGCTCGGAGCCGACCAGCGCCACCGGCGCGCCGGTGGCCTCCGGCGCCAGCGCCAGCACGGCGCGGGCGAACCGCGCCATGGTCCGGGTGTCGTTGGCATCGCCGCGCGGCACCACCTCCACCCGCGCCTGCCCGTCCGGCGCCAGCCAGTCGCGACGCAGCCCGGCCGGCACGTCGGACACGGTGGCGCGCTCCGGGTGCAGCATGTCGCGCAACAGGGCGAGGTCGACCCGGAGCGGCATCACCAGCGCCGTCGCGGCACGGCGGCGGGTTCCGCCATCCGCCTCCGCCAGCCGCACCAGCAGGGGCCGCAGCCGCCGGGCCGCGGCACCGGCGGCGCCCCCGTCGCGCTCGATCGGCCCCAGTCCCGTCGCCGCCTGCCGGATCGCTGCCACCTCCTCCACGTCGGTCGGCGCCGGCTTGACCTCCGCCGGCGACAGCGCCGGCGCCAGCGGCACCGCGGCGCGCTCCACCAGCGGCAGCTTGGCCGCCTGGTCGGCCGGCACCAGCACGTCGACGGTGCGCACCTCCGATACCTCGGGCAGGCGGCGCAACCGCACGGCCAGCGAACGCGCCGCCTCCAGCGACGGCGACGGCACGTTGATCGCCTGGATGTTGGCCAGCGGGTCGCGCGCCAGCTGGTGGTAGGCGCGCACCGCCGGCGCGTTCGGCGGCTGCATGTGGGTGGCGTCGAAATCGAGCCTCAGCCGCAGCAGCAGCGGCGAAGCCAGCAGCACCACGCCGATCGTGCCCGCCACCACCCCGACCCGGTGCCGCGCCAGAAAACGGTCCACCGGCGCCAGCGCCGTGAAGCCGAGCCGGTGCGGCTCGCCCGGCGGCTTCAGCACCGTCAGCAGCGCCGGCAGCAGGGTCAGCGTCGCGGTGAACGCGGCCAGCATGCCGACGCCTGCGATCTGACCCAGCTCGGCCATGCCGCGATACGCGGTCGGCAGGAACGAGAAGAACCCGGCCGCGGTGCCGGCGGTCGCCAGCAGCAGCGGCACCCCGGCCTTGGCGGCGGCACCCTCCAGCGCCTGGTGCACCTCGTCGTGCTGGTGCCGCTCCGACCGGTAGCGCACGCTGAACTGGATGCCGAAATCCGCCCCCAGCCCCACGAACAGCACCGCGAAGGCGACCGAGATCAGGTTGAAGCTGCCGACCATCAGCAGCCCCAGCGCCGCCGTCACCGCGAAGCCGGCGCCGAGGCTGAGCGCCACCGCCAGGATGATCCGCCCGGAGCGCAGCGCCAGCCACAGGATCACCAGCACCGCCAGCGCCGTGCCGAGCAGGGTCCACTTGCTTTCCCGCTGCAGGGTGGAGAACTGCTGGTCGTTGATCGGCGCGGTGCCGGTCAGCCGCAGGATGGCGCCGAACCGGCCGGCGATGTCGGTGCGCGCCGCCGTCTGCTCGATCGCCTCGGTCGCCGCGTGCCCCGGCTGCAGAGAATGGGTGTCCAGCACCGGGTCGATCTGGATGAAGCCGCGCCGGCTGTCGGCAGGCTCCGGCCCGCCCATCAGGGTGCGCCAGGAGAAGCTCGCGAACCGCCCGGCGAACAGGTCGTCCAGCGTGTCGGACAGCGCCTGCATCGGCTTGGTCAGCCCGTCCGGCTTCGCCTGCCCGCCCGCCACCGCCCGCTCGCCGAAGATCAGCGCGCCCGTAGCACCGCGCAGGGTGGGATCGGCGGCCAGCTCCGCGAACAACGGCTGCGCGCCGCCGAGCTGACGCGCGGTCTGCGCCACCTGGGCCGGGCTGCGGAACAGCAGCGCCTCGTGGCGCAGGAACAGGTCGTCCTGCGCCCGGTGCACCGAGTGGAACCGGTCGTGCTCCGTCGACAGCGCCGCCGCCAGGGTTTCGGTGGCGAGATCGGTTAGTTCCGCAGTGGGCGCCTCCACCACCGCCAGGATCGCGCGAGGCGGAAACGCGCGCTCGTAGGCGATCTGCGTGCGCCGCCAGGGCAGGCTGTCCGGCATGATCCGCATGGTGTCGGTGTTCACCGTCCAGTGCACGGCCGCATAGCTGCCTGCCGTCAGCGTGACCAGCAGCCCCAGCACGATCACGACCCAGGGCCGCCGGATCGAGGCCCCCACCACGCGCGTGATCGTCGACTTGAGCATGTGTGGTCCGACTCCTGGCCGAAGGTTTCCGTACCGCAAGCCGTCCGGCCGCCCGTGCCGCGGGCTTGCGCAACCGGCAGCTGGTCTACAGGGTGTTGGTCCGCCACACCATTGGAACGGCTGGCCGACGCGACGACGGCAGCACCCGAACACCGGAGGACAAGGTCCTTGCAGTCCGGGAACGAGTCGCCGATCGGCCAAGCCTGCAACCGCAACAGGCGGCCCGCGCCATGTCCGTCTCGATGAGCCGGGTCGCGACGGCGGATCGTGTCCGGCACGCAGGCGCCTGGCCGGGCCGCCTTTGGCGTGCGGCGCCGGCCCTTCTGTGCTGCGCCCTCCTGTGCGGCTGCTTCAACCTCGGGCCGACCCAGCTCGACGCCGACCAGACCGGCTACTCGCGGGCGCTGACGACCGCGGAGAAGCGGCAAACCCTGCTGAACGTGGTGCGACTGCGCTACGCCGACACGCCGACCTTCCTCGACGCCACCCAGGTGATCTCCGGCTACCAGCTGCAGCGCAGCGTCACCGGCGGGTTCGAGCTGTTCCCGTCCGCAAGCCCGAGCACCTACCTGAACGGCGGCGGCACCCTGCAGCTGCAGGAAAGCCCGACCTTCACCTTCCAGCCGGTGACGGGCGACCAGTTCGCGCAAAGCTTCCTGCGCCCGCTGCCGCCGGGCAACCTGCTGCCGCTGGCCCTGGGCGGCCTGCCGGTCGACGTGCTGTTCCGCCTCGGCGTGCAGTCGATCAACGGCATGTCCAACGCCACCAGCCTGGCCGGACGGCACGACGCCGGATCGCCGCAGTTCTTCGACCTGCTCCACGACCTCCGCGTGCTGCAGATCGCAGGCCTGCTCAACATCCAGTTCGAGCACAGCGCGAAGGCCACCGACGAGAAGGACAAGGGATCCGGCCGCATCTTCCTGTCGTTCGCACCGAGCCACGACCCGGACCTCGTCCCGGTCGTGCGCGACGCCAAGCGCCTGCTCGACCTGCCACGGCAGACGACGAAGGCAGAGGTGGTCTACGGCCGCACCCCGAACCGGCCCGGGCAGGTCGCGATCCTGACCCGCTCGATGCTGGGCGTGCTGGGCCAGCTCGCGTTCCAGGTCGAGGTGCCGGCGGCAGACATCGCGCGCGGCCGGACGATGCGGACGGTGGGCGAGATCGGCCGCGAGCACAAGCCGGCGGTGGTCATCCATTCCGGCCGCTCCGCCCCCGCGGACGCCTTCACCGACATCGAGTACGACCATGAATGGTTCTGGATCGCCGACGACGACTTCGACAGCAAGCTCGCCTTCACCATGCTGCAGATCCTTCTGGCGCTGGCGAAGACGAGCAGCACCCCCGGCACCCTGATCACGATCCCGGCCGGATAGCTCCGCCGCCCGCCTCGCCCGGCTGGCGCGGACGTGCTTCAACCCAGGAGCCGACGCGTGTCGCAGCGCGCGAGACCGGCGTGGAGGTTCCTTCATGGCACGCGACGCGGCGACAACCGTTCTCATCGTCGGCGCAGGCAGCGGGCTGAGCGCCTCGCTCGCCCGCAGGCTGCATGCGGCCGGGTCCAGGGTGGCCCTGGCCGCACGGGATGCTGCCAAGCTGTCCGGCCTGGTCGCCGAGACCGGCGCGACCGCCTTCGCCTGCGACGCCGCCGAGCCGGAGCAGGTGGCGGCGCTGTTCGAGGCCGTGTCCGCCCGCCTCGGCGTCCCCGACGTGGTGGTCTACAACCCGAGCGCCCGCGCCCGCGGCCCGATCGCCACCCTCGATCCGGCCGAGGTGGCGCGCGGGCTCGCGGTCACCGCGTTCGGCGGCTTCCTGGTCGGCCAGCAGGCGGCGCGGGCGATGCTGCCGCGCGGCTCCGGCACCATCGTGTTCACCGGCGCGTCGGCCAGCATCAAGGGGTTCGCCGGCTCCGCCTCGTTCGCCATGGGCAAGTTCGCCCTGCGCGGCCTGGCGCAGAGCATGGCGCGCGAGCTGGGCCCGCAGGGCATCCACGTCGCGCACGTGCTGGTCGACGGCGGCATACGCAGCCCTGCCAACCCCGACCCGCCCGACGAGCCGGACAGCCGTCTCGACCCCGATGCCATCGCCGACGCCTACCTCCACCTGATCGGCCAGCCGCGCAGCGCCTGGAGCCACGAGATCGACCTGCGGCCATGGACGGAACGGTTCTAGCCGCCGCCACGCCGCCGGTGCCGCCGCGGCGCCCGCCGCTCCGGGCCTGGCGCACCGTCGCGATCGGCCCGCTCGGCCTGCTGCTGCCCTACATGCGCCCGTACCGGCTCCGCGTGCTCGGCGCCTCCCTGTCGCTGCTGGTGGCGGCCGCCCTGGTGCTGGCGCTGGGCCAGGGGGTGCGCCGGCTGATCGACCGCGGCTTCGCCAGCGGCAGCATGGCGCATCTCGACGCGGCGGCGCTGGCGATGGCCGCCGTCGTGACCGCGCTCGCGGTGGCGACGGTGCTCCGCTACACCCTGGTCTCGTGGCTCGGCGAGCGCATCGCCGCCGACCTGCGGCGCGACCTGTTCGACCGGGTCCTGTCGCTGTCGCCCGCCTTCTTCGAGACCGCGCGCACCGGCGACATCCTGGCCCGGCTGACCGCCGACATCTCGGTGCTGCAGGCCCTGATCGGCTCGGCGGTCTCGCAATGGCTGCGCAGCGCCCTGCTGCTTGTCGGCGCGCTGGTGATGCTGCTGGTGACCAGCCCCAAGCTCACCGCCCTGGTGCTGCTGGTGGTGCCGCTGGTGCTGCTGCCGCTGGTGCTGTTCGGCAGGCGCGAGCGCCGCCTGTCCCGCGCCGCCCAGGACCGCGTCGCCGACCTCGGCGCCTATGCGGAGGAAACCGTCAACGCGCTGCGCACCGTGCAGGCCTTCACCCACGAGCCGGTCGACCGGCTGCGCTTCCGCGCCGAGGTCGAGCGCTCCGTCGCCGCCGCGCTGGCGCGGATCGGCACCCGAGGCCGGCTGATCTTCACCGTGATCCTGCTCGGGTTCGGCGCCATCGTGTTCAGCCTGTGGGTCGGCGGCCGCGACGTCATCGCCGGCCGGATGAGCGGCGGCGACCTGTCCGCCTTCGTGTTCTATGCCGTGCTGCTGGCCAGCTCCGGCGCGCAGATGAGCGAGCTGTGGAGCGAGCTGGCCCGCGCCGGCGGCGCCGCCGACCGCCTGCGCGAGCTGCTCGACGAGCGCCCGACCATCACCGTTCCCGCCGACCCGCTGCCCCTGCCGGCCAGGGCCGAAGGCCGGATCGCGTTCGAGAACGTGGTCTTCCACTACCCCGCCCGCCCCGACGCTCCCGCCCTGTCCGGCTTCCGCCTCGACGTCGCGCCCGGCGAGACCGTCGCCCTGGTCGGCCCGTCCGGCGCCGGCAAGACCACCGTGCTGCAGCTGCTGCTCCGCTTCTACGATCCCGCCTCCGGCACGATCCGGCTGGACGGCGTCGACATCGCCCGCGTCGACTCGGCCGACTTGCGCGGCCGCATCGGCATCGTGCCGCAGGACCCGGTGATCTTCGGCACCACGGCGGCCGAGAACATCCGCTATGGCCGTCCGGACGCCACCGACGCGGAGGTGCGCGACGCCGGCCGTGCCGCCCATGCGGGCTTCCTCGACCACCTGCCCGCCGGCTACGACACCTTTCTCGGCGAGAAGGGCGTGCGGCTGTCCGGCGGCCAGCGCCAGCGCATCGCCATCGCCCGCGCCATCCTGCGCGACCCCGCGGTGCTGCTGCTCGACGAGGCCACCAGCGCGCTCGACGCCGAGTCCGAGCAGGCGGTGCAGGACGCGCTCGCCGTCCTGGCCCGCAACCGCACCACGATCGTGGTGGCGCACCGGTTGGCCACGGTGCGCAAGGCCGACCGCATCGTGGTGATGGACGCCGGCCGCGTGGTCGCCACCGGCACCCACGACGCGCTGGTCCGCGACAACGGCCTCTACGCCCGCCTCGCCCGGCTGCAGTTCGGCGCCGCCGCTTGACCCGCGGCAGGAGCACCTCCCCATGACGAGCTGGCAGGCGCATCTCACCGTGCTCGGCCTCAAGCTGTTCGTGAAGCGCCGCAACAGGAACACCGACATGGACGCGCTGCAGGCGCGCGCCATGTTCGATCGCGTGCCGCCGGTGACGGTCCCCGGCACCGTGGTGACGCCGGGCACCTCCGGCGGCATCGCCGGCGAGTGGGTCCGGCCGGCCGACGGCATCTCGGCGGGCACCGTGTTCTACCTGCATGGCGGCGGCTACATCGCCTGCTCGCCGCGCACGCATCGCCGGATCACCGGCAGCTTCGCCGGAAGCGGCCTGTCGGTGTTCGCGCCCGAGTATCGCCTCGCCCCGGAGCACCCGTTCCCGGCCGCGGTGGACGACGCGGTCGACGCCTATCTCGGCCTGCTGGCGGACGGCGTTCCGGCGCGCGGCCTCGTCGTCGGCGGCGACTCCGCCGGCGGCGGCCTTGCGCTGGCCCTGCTGCTGTCCCTGCGCGACGCCGGCCATCCCTTGCCCGCCGGCGCCGTGCTGTTCTCGCCCTGGACCGACATGACCGGCACCAGCGCCACCCTGCGCAGCAATGCCCGCCGCGACGCCCTGTTCCCCGGCGAAGGCATGGAGCGCCTCAGCGCGCCCTACCTCGTCACCACCGACCCCGCCAACCCGCTCGTCTCACCGCTGTTCGGCGACCTGCGCGGCCTGCCGCCGCTGCTGCTGCATGTCGGCAGCCACGAGGTGCTGCTGGACGACAGCCGCCGCCTGGCCGAGCGCGCCCGTGCCGCCGGAACCGCCGTCACCCTGCGCACCTGGCCGGTGGTGCCGCATGTCTGGCAGATGTTCCGCATGCCGGAAGCCGCGGTCTCGCTGGACGCGGCCGCCGCCTTCGCGCGCGACCGGCTCCGCGCCGGATAGCGCCGGCGCCCGCCCGCCCCCATCTGCGCTGTATGTCCGATCCCCGCCTTGCCGCGTTCGTTGCCCAGCACCGGCGCTTGTTCGTCCTGACCGGGGCCGGGTGCTCCACCGGGTCGGGGATTCCCGACTATCGCGACGCGGACGGGCACTGGAAGCGGCCGCAGCCGGTGACCTACCAGCTGTTCATGGGCAGCCACCTGATCCGGCAGCGCTACTGGACGCGGTCGCTGGTGGGCTGGCGCTCGTTCGGGCGGGCGCAGCCGAACGACGCGCACCGGGCGCTGGCGCGGCTGGAAGCCGACGGCCGAGTCGAGCTGCTGCTGACGCAGAACGTGGACCGGCTGCACCAAGCGGCGGGCAGCGAGCGGGTGATCGACCTGCACGGCCGGCTGGATCAGGTGCGGTGCATGGGGTGCGAGCGGCGCACGCCGCGGGCGCCGTTCCAGGAGCGGCTGCTTCGGCTGAACCCGGATTATGCCGGGCTGGACGCGACGGACGCGCCGGACGGGGATGCCGACCTGGTGGACGCGGAGTTCTCGTCGTTCGTGGTGCCGAGCTGCGAGGCATGCGGCGGGGTGCTGAAGCCGGACGTGGTATTCTTCGGCGAAAGCGTGCCGCGGGAGCGGGTGGCGGCGGCGTACGAGGGGCTGGCGCGGGCGGATGCGGTGCTGGTCGTGGGGTCGTCACTGATGGTGTACTCGGGATTTCGGTTCGTGCAGGCGGCGGTGGATGCAGGAAAGCTGGTGGCGGCGGTCAATCTGGGGCGTACGCGAGCGGATAGGTTGCTGGCAATGAAGGTGGATGCATGTTGCTCCGAGGGTTTAGCAGAATTGGTCAGCATTTTGCAGTAAGCCTTGTAAGCAACGTCGGCAGCTCGTCTTTGCCTACATCGCGTGCTAGCACATTGATTGATAGGCTATCGAACTGAACTCTGGTAGAGAAATTTGGAGGTTCATTAATAGAATGGCTGTCAATCGCTTAGATAGTGCCGATGAAGATTTCAGAGTTGATTGGAGAATGTTCGTTCGGGGATTTGCTTGTCTAAATCTTCTTGTCACAGGTTTCGTGATTGCAGGTCTTCTTATTCTACTTGCACTAATACTAATTTTATTTGGAATAATCCATTTAGATCTTTTCGAAATAGGGCTGGGCCTCTTTCTGAGTGTGATTTCCTTCACTCTATATGAGGTGACTTCATTTCTGGGAAAAGGAATCGTTGAAGCTATGCTAAGTCGAACACTATTTATCCTCATCTTGGCAACCCTCCCGTTCCTGCATCTTCCAAATATCAGGTTCATTAACGCACCTCCCAAATCGTCCATTGTCCAGAAGCACCTTGCTCAAGTCACATCAGCTAAAACTACCATCATGAGATTAGAATCAGGAACTGAGCTTGCGTCGGCTATCGCAGCAGCTCTGGCGCTTCTTCGTCGTAAGGGCGTTACAGTTTGAACAACCTAGTGCAGTGTTTGCAGTGGATGCCCAGTGCTTTATCAGCATGGTGTAGTTGTGTGTTGGAGCCCGTGACCAGTCTGCGCGATATCATGAACGAACCTGACGGTGATTTCATGAACTCAAGAGCAGTCAAAGTTTGGGTCGCTTCATTCATCGTTGATTTTATCTGCCATTACCCCATCTATGTCTTATACAATTTGAATTATGATGATCCTGTGTTCATTGCTGCCACATTTTTTGGGGCTACAATGACATTGGTAGGTTCTGGTATCACAACTCACTTGATGCTGAAAATGGTGGGAATATCGTCTGACGCTAGTAGTACATTGAAGCTCTATGCCGTTATGGTGGCTGCCTACGCACCTTTAGAAACTCTTTTATCATTTCCGGTAGCAGCAAGATCTTTAAGTTTACTTCACACTCTGAGGCTTCATAGAGTTGAGATGGCCGCTGCGGCACGATCATTCATCTCATTCGCTCAACATTCTGCTGATCAGCAAGGTGCTTTCTCTGCCGCCGCATCGTTTATTGCTGGCTTGATTAGCTTTATCTACCTCATGCTTTTCTCGGAAGCTGTGGCATACAAAAACAAGGTTAATCGCACTGCGGTTTATAAAGCTACCGCACTCGGAATGTTACTTGGTGCACTTCCTGGGATCCTGATAGGGGTCTTTATTTTGTTTACCGAATACGGGGCGATACGCCCATCCTGACGAGGAGCGCGTATTTAGGAGCTTTATAAAATTATGAAGCGAATAATTCAGCTATGGCTTGCCTTAGTATAATCTGTCGGCCTCTAGTGTTTCTACCACGGGATTGGTGAAGCACCCTTCCGCTTCATCTCTATCTTTCTTGCTGTGCGTCAAGATGCACGTGATTTGCCATTAAATACCTAGCTTTCCATGCATCTTAAGTAGTGTTAGCTTGGCTTAGTCAACACAACATCACGCCCTCGCGTACCCGGGAACACCCGTCTTCCCTCCACGCTCCGACATTACACTTCAGAGGGAGTCCTGCCCCATGCTCACCGACCCACGCACCCGCTACCCTCGCCCGCCCTTCGACACCCAGGAACAAACCGACCCCGGCTCGTCCGCCCGGATGAAGCCCGAGCCGGACTACGGGGAGAGCAGCTATGTCGGGTCGAACCGCCTGTCCGGCCGCGTTGCCCTGATCACCGGCGCGGACTCCGGCATCGGCCGCGCCGTGGCGCTGGCGTTCGCCCGCGAAGGCGCGGACATCGTGCTGTCCTATCTCGCGGAGGAGGAGGAAGATGCGGACGCTGCGGTGCGCAGCATCGAGGAAGCCGGGCGTCAGGCGCTCAAGCTGCCCGGCGACATTTCCGACCCGGCGCATTGCCGCGCCCTGGTGCAGCAGACGGTCGACCGCTTCGGCCACCTCGACATCCTGGTCAACAACGGGGCGTTCCAGATGACGCGGGACAGCCTGGACGAGATCACCGACGAGGAATGGGACCGGACCTTCCGCACCAACATCCATTCTCAGTTCTACCTGAGCAAGGCGGCCCTGCCCCACCTCCACCCGGGCTCGTCCATCATCAACACCTCCTCGGTGAACTCCAAGCACCCGATGCCGAGCCTGCTGGCTTATTCCGCCACCAAGGCGGCGATCGCCAACTTCACCATCGGCCTGGCGCAGATGCTGGTGGACAAGGGCATCCGGGTGAACGCCGTGCTGCCCGGCCCGGTCTGGACCCCGTTCATCCCCGTCGGCATGGAGCCCGAACAGGTGAAAACCTTCGGCAGCCAGTCGCCGATGGGCCGCCCGGCCCAGCCGGCCGAGCTCGCCTCCGCCTACGTCTACCTCGCCGCCGACGACGCCAGCTTCACCACCGGCACCCTGCTCCCGGTGCACGGCGGCATGGTGATCTACTGATCCGTCCGGCCGGACCTGCTCAGGGTCCGGCCACCACCGTCCCGTCCCCGCCCGGCACCACCGGCAACTGGATGAAGCTCGCCGCGTCCGGGGTCCGGAACACCCGCATCTCCGCCTTTTTATAGTCGCCCGGCTGCGCGAAGAAGATGTTGGGCACGTAGCTCTGCGGGTTGCGGTCATACAGCGGGAACCAGCTCGACTGGATCTGCACCATGATCCGGTGCCCCGGCAGGAAGCTGTGGTCCACGTTGGGCAGGCTGAGCGTGTAAGCCACCGTCTTGCCCGACGGGATCGCGCTCGGATGCGCCGGATCGTCGCGATACCGCCCGCGCAGGATGTCCATCGCCACCGGCAGCTCGTACCCGCCCAGCTCCGGCTTGGCCGGCACCTCGTCCGGATACACGTCGATCAGCTTCACCACCCAGTCCGCGTCGGTGCCGCTGGTCGACGCCATCAGGTGCGCCACCGGCGCCCCGGACAGGGTGACCGGCGCCGTCAGCACGTCCGTGGTGTAGGTCAGCACGTCCGGCCGGTCGGCGGTGAAGCGCTGGTCGTCCACCAGCCAGTACCGCCAGGTGGAGTCCTTGGCATAGGTCGGCCGGATCGGCCGCAGCCGATAAGGCACCGGCTTGGCCGGATCCGACACGTATGCGTCGTAGCCGTCGCCGCCCGCCGTCGGCGGCGCGAAGCCCAGGCGGCTGTCCGGCTGCAGGTACAACGCCTGCCCCTTGTCCGCGCACCCGGCACACGCCTGCGGCCAGCGGTCATACGTCCGCCACGTGTTCGTCCCGGTCTGGAACACCGTCACCGGCGCGATCGTCGCCGGCTGGCCGTTGTCCTTCAGGTGCCCGTCCAGGAACGGCAGCATCACGTGCCGCCGGAACCACGCCCCGGTATCCTCGCCATACTCCAGCGGCCCGAGCGACGACCCGTCCCCGTTCGCCTGCCCGTGGTGCCACGGCCCCATCACCAGATGGCCCATCGCCTGGCCGCCATCCTTCGGCGCCGTCGCCTCGTAGGCGGCAACCGCGCCGTAGATGTCCTCCTGGTCCCACTGCCCCTGCACGAACAGCGTCGGCACCGTCAGCGGCGCGCGCGCCAGCAGCGAGTCCACCGCCTGCCCCTGCCAGAACCCGTCATAGGCCGTGTGCGTGGTCAGCCGGTTCCAGAACGGCAGCTGCTCCATGCCCATCGCCTGGCCGAACGAGCCGGCGTTGCCATGCTCCTTGTAGATCGTGAAGTCGTCGTGCCCGGACGCCCACCATTCCAGGTCCGAGCTCTTGGTCGCGGTCTGGGAGTAGACGTAGTCCATCATCTCCTCCCGGAACGCGCCGTTGTGGAACCAGTCGTCGTCCTTCCAGGTGTCCACCATCGGGTTGATCGGCACCGCCGCCTTCAGCGCCGGATGCGGATGGATCAGGCTCATCAGCACGGTGAAGCCGTCATAGGAGGTGCCGACCGTGCCGACCCGCCCGTTGCTCTCCGGCACGTGGTGCACCAGCCACTCGATGGTGTCGTACGCGTCGGTGGTGTGGTCCACCTTGGTCGGGTTGAGCGGCCCCACCAGCGGCCGGTTCATCACGTAGTCGCCGCCGGAGCCGTACTTCCCGCGCACGTCCTCGAACGCCAGAATGTAGCCGTCCTCCACCAGGTCGCGGTACAGGCCGCGCATCAGCTCCGACACGTGCGGCGTTTCCAGCCGGCTGGTCATCTCCTTGGCGCTGTACGGCGTGCGGTCCAGCATGATCGGACCGTGCTTCACGGTGTGCGGCACGATCAGCACCGCATGCAGCGACACCCCGTCGCGCATCGGGATCATCACGTCGCGCCGGTCGTAGTCGTAGCCGCCGAGCACCGGCTTGAAGTGCTGCGGGATGTCGCCGCCGGACCCCGACGCGCCGCCGCCGCCGCCGCCCGACCTGCCCGGTGCCGTGCCCGCCGCCTGCTGCGTCTTGGAGGACTGCGCCTGCGCCGCCACCTGCCCGGCCGGCTGCGCCGCGTCGGCGGCGGCGCCGGACAGGCCGCCCAGACATTGCGCCGCGCCGGCCAGCGCCAGCACCATCCATCGTCCCGCCATCAACCGCTCCGAACTCGAACCGGCCGGACTATGTGGGCCGCCAGACCTTGTTGCAACACGGCATGGCGCTCGCGGCATCGCTCCGGATCCATGGCTGCTGCTGCTGCGTTGCGCTTGAACGGCGTTCAGACACGGACACGTTCCCCACGCAGGAGGATCCATGGAGGACCTGACGCCGATCCTGCCCGCGCACATCGAGGGCACGATCCGCTCGATCGCGCGGCTGCACGCCGAGCACCACCAGGCGGCGACCCCGGTGCAACGCGTGGTCGACCGCGTCACCGGCTTCGTCGGCCGGCCGCGCTTCATCGGCGCGCTGACCGTGGTCAGCATGGTCTGGATCGGCGCCAACCTGCTCGTGCTGTGGACCGGGCACGCGCCGCCGGACCCGCCGCCGTTCCCGTGGTTCGACAGCCTGGTCGGGCTCGGCGCGCTGTATATCACCCTGCTGATCCTGACCACGCAGCGCCACGCCGACCAGCTCGCCCAGCACCGCGAGCAGCTGACCCTGGAGCTCGCCATCCTCAACGAGCAGAAGACCGCCAAGGTGATCGAGCTGCTGGAGGAGATGCGCCGCGACAACCCCAACCTGCGCAACCGGATCGACGTCGAGGCCGCCGCGATGGCGGTGCCGGCCGACCCGCAGGCGGTGCTGGACGCGATCAAGGTGACCCACGCCGAGGCCGAGCTGCTGGAGGAGATGGACGCCCTTCCCGACGTGCTGGAATAGCCTCCGTCACCCCGGACGCGCCGCCCTCCCCGCGCGTCCCAGCGGCGCGACCTCCTGCAACCGGACCCTGTTATGACCCGCCCGCTCGCCGTGCTCTATCTCGCGGCCCTGATCGACGCGACCGGCGTCGGGCTGATCATCCCGATCCTGCCCACCGTGCTGCGCCGCCTGACCCACGGCCCGATCGCGCTGGACTACGGCGCCCTGATCGCCAGCTTCGCCCTGATGCAGTTCCTGTTCGCGCCGGTGCTGGGCACGCTCAGCGACCGCTATGGCCGCCGCCCGATCCTGCTGCTGTCTCTGGCCGGCGGCGCGCTGGACTACCTGCTGACCGGCTACGCGCCCACCCTCTGGCTGCTGTACCTGGCCCGCATGATCGGCGGCATGACCGCCTCCAACCTGGCGGTGATCTCCGCCACCATCGCCGACCTGACCCCGCCCGCGCAGCGCGCCGGCCGCTACGGCACCATGAACGCCGCACTCGGCATCGGCTGGATCGCAGGCCCTGCCCTTGGCGGCACGCTGGGCCAGGTCTCCCCGGTGCTGCCGTTCCTGGCCGCCGCCCTGTTCAACGGCGTCAACCTCGTCCTCGCGGTCGTGCTGCTGCCGGAGCCGGTGCGCGAGCGCAGCCGGTCGCCGCTGCGCCTGTCACAGCTCAACGCCTTCGCCGCCCTGGCCTGGCTCGGCGGCCTGCGCGCGCTCGGCCCGCTGATCGCGATCTATTGCGGCCTCTGCCTGCTCGGGCAGATCCCGGCGGCTCTCTGGGTGCTCTACGGCCAGGCCCGCTATGGCTGGACCCCGGCCCTGGTTGGCTGGTCGTTCGCCTGCTTCGGCCTGCTGTTCGCCTTGTCCCAGGCCCTGCTCGCCGGCCGGCTGGCCGCGCGCCTCGGCGAGCGACGCACGCTCCGGGTCGGCATGCTGTGCGACGCCAGCGGCACCCTGCTGATGGGCCTGTCCAACCGCGGCTGGATGCCGTTCGCGATCATGCCGCTTCTCGCCGCCGGCAGCATCGGCCTGCCGGCGCTGCAGGCCGAGATGTCCCGCGCCGTCGGCGAGGACCGCCAGGGCGAGCTGCAGGGCACGCTGTCCAGCCTGGCCAACCTCGCCGCCGTGATCGGCCCGCTGCTGGCGACCGCGGGATATGCCGCGACGGAAGCCAGCCTGCCCGGCGCGGTCTGGTTCGCAGGAGCGGCGGGCTATCTGGTCTGCCTGCTGCTGTGACCGTGGCCACGGCAACCGCTGCCCGCCTCGCGGCTTAACCCCGAACCCACACCGCGGAGCCACCGATGACCGACAGCAGCGCCAGCAGGATCGACATCGCAGAGTCGCAGCAGGGCCCGCAGGGCCAGCGCTACCTCGCCAGCGGCGAGGCGATCTCCATGCGCCTGTGGGACGGGGTCCCGGCCGGCCACGCCAGCGAACCGGTCCGGCGCGACTACGAGACCGTCGGCTACGTCATCGCCGGCCGGGCCGAGCTGATCCTCCAGGGCAGCACCGTAGCCCTGGAGCCAGGCATCTCCTGGATCGTGCCGAAGGGCGCCGAGCACAGCTACCGCATCCACGACGCCTTCACCGCCATCGAGGCCACGCACCCCCCGGCCGAGGACCGTCACCGCGACGCCGTCGACTGATCCTGGCCCGTCGGCCGCTTGCGAAGGCCGACGCCATGGCTTCCCTCGCCGACCGGCCATCCCCATCTGGCAGCGCGTGCGAGGGAAGAACGCGACATCCAGAGCCGAACCGGACGTGCTCGTCGTCTGCGTCCTGTGCGGCCGTCCCATCCCCTCCGGTGCCAAGTCGTCGCTGCACCATCTGGTCCCGAGGCTGAAGGGCGGCACCCATCTCGGCACGGTGCGGCTGCACCAGATCTGCCATTCCGCCATCCACGCCCGCTACACCGAAGCGGAGATCGCCCGTCACTTGGCCGTTCCGGACGCGTTGCGGAACGACCCGGAGCTCGCCCGGTTCGTGGCCTGGGTGCGGACCAAGCCGGACGACTTCCATGCCCCGACCCGACGGATGCGGGGCCGGACGGCGAAATGGAAATGAAGGCCGATCGGCTCCCGGCAGATCCCGTCCCTCGGTCGTCGTAATGGTCGAGCTGGAGCCGCGTGCGACGCCGCCCGATCCGACACCGTCCGCTTCGCCCTAGGGGAGAACCCGGCAGATGGACGTCGGGAAGGCACGACACACCGCACCACGCGCCAGGGGTGCCGGCGACCTCGCCCGTATCAACGCCTTCGGCGCTGCCTGGATGGGCATACTGGTGATGCCGGTCTACGTCCCCTTCCTGGTGGCGCGCGGCCTTCCGGTCGGGGAGGTGCTCGACCTCCAGGCGATCTACAGCGTCGCCGTCATGCTGTTCGAGATCCCGACCGGAACGCTGTGCGACCTGCTCGGCCGGCGACGCACGATCCTCCTGGCCGCCTCGATCAACGTTCTCGGCTTCGGGGGCTTCGCGGCCGCGCAGGGCTTCGCGGCCTACGCAGCGGTGCAGCTTGTGCTCGCCGCCGCCTGGAGCCTGGTGTCCGGCGCCGACGTGGCGCTGATCTACGACGTGCTGGACCGGGCGGGCGCCGACCGCGAGGCCAGGCGACGTGCGCTCGGCGACTACACGCTTGCCCAGGTGTGCGGCGAGGCAGCGGCCTCGCTGGTGGGAGGCGTCGTGGCCGCCTGGTCGCTGCGTACACTCGGCTGGGCCACCGCGGTCGAGACCCTCCTGCCGCTGCTTCTCGCCTTCGGCCTGCCGAGGGACGCCCGGCATCCGGAGGCGGCCGCCGTGATGGTGCGCTCGATCCCGAACGCCGTCCGGACCGTGTTCCGCACCAAGCTGCCCCGCCTCCTGTTCGCGAACTTGATCGCGTGGGGCTTATCGACGTTCGTCGCCGTCTGGCTGCTGCAGCCTTACTGGCGGCAACAGGGGATCGGCCTGCGCTGGTTCGGGTTGCTCTGGGCCGGAACGCTGATCACTGTCGGTATCACCAGCCGCCTCGCGCCGGCTCTCAACCATGCTGTCGGGGAGCGGGCGTCGCTGATCCTCCTCGCCGCCCTGCCGGTCGTCGCCTATGGCGGGATGGCGCTGTTCGGGGGCACGCCGGGCGTGCTGGCCGGCTTCCTGTTCTACATCAGCCGCGGCCTGAACGCCGTGATCCTCCGGGAAGCGTTCAACCAGCAGGTGCCGAACGCCCTGCGCGCCACCTTCAACTCGCTGGGCAGCGGCGCCTCCCGGTTCGGCTACGCCCTGTGCGGCCCGCTGATCGGACTGGTCATCGACCGCCAGGGGTTACGAACGGCACTTACTCTGCTCGCCCTGGCGTTCGCGCTGGTTTTTCTTGCCTTGGCCATCCCCCTGGCACGTCGCCTACCGAGAAGACCCCTGCAGACCGCCGACGGATAGGCGGTTCTACGAATCCCGTGTCAGGGCTTGTCGCCGTCCTTGCCCGACAGGACTTCGGCCGCGGCTTCCTTCGAGCGCCTTGGCGGCATCGGCGAGAAAGCTGCTTTCCTCGCGGTCTCCCTGCTGCTAAGAGATCGGGACAAAACCCCATCTGAGACGTTGCTGGGACATGGCGCT
>CAXUDP010000068.1:0-11622 GCA_964249735.1 uncultured Acetobacteraceae bacterium
GCCACCCGCATCGGCACGAGGCCGTCGAGCCAGGAAGCGAACCCGTCGATGAACGGCGCGCCGATATGCTGCACCAGCAGCCCCGGCAGCGGGAAGCTGGCCGGCAGGGCGCCGAGAAGCCGCGCCAGCGCCGGCGGCCCGCCGGTGGATGCCGCCACCGCCATCACCGTGGCCCGCGCCGCGCCGGCTTCCGCGGGTCCGGCGCTGGCCGGTGCGGCCGGCGCGGCGGCACCCGGGATGGCGGTCCGCCTGCGGATCACCGGCACCTCGCTCATGATCGCGAGCTGGGTGGCGATGCCGCGCGCCGCCGCCTCGTAGCCGCCGGACAGCAGGCTGCCCGGCTTCTCCACCACCGCGAGCGCACCGGAACGCAGGGCGTTCATCGAGATCGCCAGCGACGCGTCCTCGACCGCGTCGGCGATCACCACGATCGGCGTCGGGTGCGCGGCCATGATCCGGCGCGTCGCTTCCAGCCCGTCCATGCCGGGCAGCCGGATGTCCATCGAGATCACGTCCGGCCGCAGGCGCGGGATCGCCTGGAGCGCCTCCTCCGCCGACTCGACCGCGCCGACCAGGACCAGACGCGGGTCGGCGTCGATGATCATGGCGAGCAGGCGGCGGATCACGGCGGAATCCTCCACCACCAGCACCCGCGCCGGGATCCGTCCGCTCACGGCAGCAGCTGCCCGATGGTGGCGAGCAGCGTGCCCTGGTCGAACTCCTGCTTGGCGATGTAGGCCCTGGCACCGAGCTCCAGGCCGCGCCGGATGTCGGCCTCGGCGTTACGCGAGGTCATGAGCACGGTCGGGATCGCCTGCAGCCGGGGGTCGGCGCGCATCGCCGCCAGCAGCCCGAACCCGTCCAGCCGCGGCATCTCCACGTCGGCCATCACGACATCGACCTCCCATAGCGCGGTGCGCAGCACGTCCAGCGCTTCCATCCCGTCCACTGCGACCAGCACCCGGTAGCCCTGCGCCTGCAGGATGGTCTTCTCCAGCGTGCGCGTGGTGATGGAATCGTCGACGACCAGGATCGTTGCCTGCGTTCTCGCCGCGTCCGGTCGGGCCTGCACCCGGGCCGGGGCCTGCGGCGACGGCAACAGGGCACGCAGCCGCGCCACCAGCGCGTCCGGCTCCAGCAACGGCACCGGCCGATCGTGCTCGACCAGCGCCACGCCCGCCACCAGCTCCCGGTCCAGCCCGACCAGCTCCGGCGCGCGCACCACCAGGCTGCGCACCTCGCACAGCCGCTCGACCACAAGGCCTAAGCTGCCGTCCCGGCCGGACAGCACGGCGACCGGCAAGAAGCTCGGTTCCGGGTTCCGGAGCGGGTCGCCGCCGCCCAGCAGCCGGGCGAGCGCGCCCAGTTCCAGCAGCCGATCCGGCAGCCGGGCGAACGGCCTGTCGTTCAGCCGTTCCACGATCGCGGGCGGCACGCGCAGCAGCCGCACCACCGCAGCGGCCGGCAGCCCGAACACGTGGCCGCCTGCCTCCACCAGCAGCACGGCCTGGCGGCGCGACGCGAGCGGCACCGAGACCAGCAGCTCGGTGCCGCAGATCCGCCCCGCCCGGTCGCGACGGCAGCGCATGCGTGCGGTGCCGCGCAGCCGGTGCGCGGCCTCGGCCACCACCGACAGCCCCATGCCGCGGCCGGACAGCCGGTCCACCTTGGTCGCGGTCGAGAAGCCCGGCTCGAACACCAGCGACAACAGGCGCGCCTCGTCCGGAACCGGCGCGTCCGGCCCGAGCAGGCCGCGCGCCCGGGCCGTGGCGGCGATCGCTTCCAGGTCCGGGCCAGCGCCGTTGTCGGTCACCGCGAGCTCCAGGCGGCCGCGACGGGACCGCAACGACAGCCCGATCTCGGCCGCTGCGGGAGCATCCCCCCGTGCCGCCGTCCGGCGCAGGCCATGGCCGACCGCGTTGCGGAGCATCTGGATCGCCGGATCGCGCAGCGCCTGCAGCACGCGCCGCTCGGCACGCAGCCCCAGGCCCGACAGCTGCACCGTCACCTCGGCACCTCCTTCGCGCGCCAGCTCCCGCGCCATCGCCGCCAGCGGCTCGAACACGCTGTCGGCGGAAACGAGGGTCACGCGCTCCAGCTGGCCGCGCACCGCCTGCACCGCCTGGTCGAGCTGCCAGTCGCGGGCGGCGCCGGAGCGCTGTTCGGCGCTTACCTGCAGCGACAGCTCGCGCAGCCGCCCTTCGAGCTCGCCGTCCCGCGCGCCGGTCCCGGCCAGGCGCACCAGCGCACGCAGCTCCGCCTCGGTGCGGGCCAGGAGGGCGCGCGAGCGTTCTCCCGCCTGCATCTGGTCCGACAGCGCATGCACCGCCTCGCCCAGCCGGTCGATCTCCGAGGCCTGCACGCGAAGCAGCGCCTGGTCGATCGATGGTGGCGGGACAGAGTTTGCCGATGCCGCGTCGCCGGCCGTCGCGTCCCCGGGGGTGGTCCCGGCTGGCGGTGCGGCGTCCGGTGTGCGCATGCGGGCCTCGATCGAGTCGAGGCCGCGCGCCACGCTGGCGACCGCATCGGCCGGCAGCGCTTCTTCCCCTTCGACCGCGCGGTAGAGCAGCGTTTCCAGCCCGTGCGCGATCGCCTCAACCTCCGGCAGCTCCACCGCGCGCGCGGCACCCTTCAGCGAGTGGGCGCGCCGGAACACGTCGCGCAAAGGCCCGCCGGACACTGGCCCGGCGTCGAGCACCGCGCGCATGGCCCCGAGATGCTCGCAATACTCGGCCTCGAACGCCGCCAGCAGTTCCCGACGCAGCTCGGTCTCGTCCACTCCCCGGCGCCCGCCCGCTCAGATCCTGAACCGTTCCGCCACCGCCAGCAGCCGGTGCGACAGCTCGCCCAGGGCCAGCGCCGCGCCGTCGAGCTGCCTGGTGCCGGACGCGGTCTGCTGGCTGGCCTGGCGTATGTTCTGCAGCGCCGCCATCACCTGCTCGATCCCCAGCTGCTGCTGGTTGGTCGACGCCACGATCTGCTGGAAGGTCTGCACCGCGTCCTGGATCCCGCCCGCCATCTCCTCGATGGTCGCTTCCGCGGCCTCGGTGCGCTTGGCGCCGGCGGCACCGCGCTTCACCGCCTCCTCGGTCAGCATCACCGAGGTGTTGATGCCGCGCTGTATGTCGCCCAGGATCGAGCGCACCTGGGCGGTGGCGTCCTTGGCCTGGTCGGCCAGCACCTTCATCTCGGTCGCGACCACGGCGAAGGAGCGGCCGTGCTCGCCGGCCGACGCGGCCTCGATCGCGGCGTTCAGCGCCAGCAGGTGCGAGCGCTCGGAGATGTCGTTCACGCTGGTGACGATCTCGCCGATCGCCTCGGTCTTCTCGCTGAGCGAGACGATGTTGGCCGCCACCGCCTCGCCCTGCGCCTGGATCTGCTCCATCGCCCGGCCGGTCTCCTGCACCGCATGCAGGCCGCTGGCGCTGGCCAGGGTGGTCGCCTGTGCCGACGCGATCACCTCCTGCGCCCGCCTGGAGATCTGGGCGCCGGAATGGGCGATCTGGTCCACGGTGGCGGCGGTTTCCTGCACCGCGGCGAGCTGCTGCTCGACGCCTGCCGCCTGCTGCTGCGCCTGGGCGCGTATCTCCGCCACCGACACGTTCAGGTTCTCGGTCGCGTTCCGGCTCTGGCCGGCGATCTCGCGCAGGTTCTCGACCATCCGGTTGAGAGTGGCGCCCAGCCGGCCGATCTCGTGGCGGGCGTCGTCGGGGGCCCGCACCGACAGGTCGCCGGCGCCCACGCGGTCGATCACGCCCGAGAACGCGTCGAGCGGCCCGGACACGGTGCGCCGGATCAGCACGGTCAGGATCGCGGCCGCAGTGACGGTGATCAGCAGCGCCAGCAGGATCGACATCCAGCCCTGCCGATACACCTCCTCCGCCCGCCGCTGCCCTGCCTGCACGCCGACATCCAGCGTGGCGACGGCCTGCTGGATCAGCCGGTCGAACCCGTCCCGCTCCGCCGACAGCCGGGGATCGGCTGCCATCACCGCATCCACGTTTCCGGCGCGCATGGACGCGAACATGGCCTGGGTGTCGGCGCGCATCTGCCGCAGTTGCACGTCGGCGCCCTCCATGGTGCTCGAAACCGCGTTCCAGGCCTGCAGGCGGGCGGGATCGTGGGCGAGGTTGGCGAAGCCGGTGATCGCTTCACGCGCTCCGGCCAGCCTGGTTTCGGTCAGCGCCGCCTGGCGCTCCCAGTCGGAGATCCGCGCGTCGGTATCGGCGGCCGGACTGGCCGCCCGGTCCGGGTGGCGGAGGAAGCTGTTGGTGGCGACCAGCCGGAGCGAGGACATGCCGTCCTGCGCGTCCTTCACCGCGTCGGTCAGGCGATAGGCAGCGATGTCGCGGGTGACGATGTTGTTCGTGGTGTCACGCACGGCGCCGATCTGCAGCAGCGCGTAGCCGCCGAGGCAGACCATCAGCAGGATGGTCAGGCCGAAGCCGAGGAGGATGCGCAGCGAAATGGACAAGGGCGTTAGGCTCCGGTCGGATCCGAAGAGAAAGCCCGGTCCAGCGACAGGATCGCGTCGCGCAGGACCGGCGTGTCGATCAGCAGGGCCAGGCGCCTGCCCTCGTCCTTCCCGCTCGCGGCACCGCTCCCCGCGCCGACGGGGTAGCCGTGGCGGGCGTCACCGGCCGGTCGCAAGGGGAGCAGGCCGAGCACGCGGTCGACACGCAGCGCCACGTCCGGCGCCTCGCCGCGAAGCAGCAGCATGACGCCACCGGCCGGCGCCTCCCCGTCCGCACCGCCGAACAGTTGTGCCAGTTCCAGCAGGCTGTGGATCCGGCCGTTATGGCTGAACGCGCCCAGCATCGTGCCCGATGCCGCCGGCACCAGCAGTGGCAGCTTGTGGCAGCGATACGGCTGCACCCCGGCGACCGCTTCCGGCTCCAGGGCAAACAACCGGTCGCCGGTTCCGCACACCAGCCGTGGCGGGAGCTGCCCGTTCCCCGGGTCCGCTTCGAGGCCGCGCCCGGCCAGCGCCAGGGTGCGCGCATCCAGGATCCGCTCTGCGAACGTCCCTGCGTGGTCCCGTGCGGTCATGGCGCGTGCGACACGTTGCCCAGCCAGTCCAGGCGGGCCAGGCGATGCAGGCGGCCGGCGGTCATGCCGTCGCCGCAAGGAAGCTCGGCGTCGGCCGGCAGGGCGGCCGCCAGCCGTCCGGCCTCGGCGATCGACCGGCGGCCGGATGCCGGGTCCCCCCGGTCGGTCAGCAGCAGGCCGAGATGGTAGTGCGCCATGGCGAACTGCTTACAAAGGTAGATCGCGCGCCGGAAGTCCGCTTCCGCGTCGGCCCCGCGTCCGCGCGCCTGTTCGAGCAGGGCCGCGTAGAAGAACAGGTCCGCGCAGAGCGGATGGCGTTCGATCTCGTCGCGGCACAGGCGCCACGCGGCGTCCGACGCCCCCAAATCCGCGAGCGCGCGCACCCGCTCGACGGCCTGCGCCTCGCTGCCGGCATCCGGTTCCTGTGACCGGGCGGGCGGGAACACCGGATCCCGGCGACGTTGCGCCGCAGGCGGAAGATCGGGCAGGCGTGTGACCGGGGGCGTGGACGCCGGCGCCTCCTTGCGCATCCAGGCGGACGTGCCGTCGACCGCCACCGCACGCAGCCCGGCCGGCTCGAACCCGCCCGTCTCGGCGTGCCCGAGCAGCAGCCAGCCGTCGGGCGCCAGCGACGCTCCGAACCGGCACAGCAGAGCCTGCACATGGTCCGGACCGAAATAGATCAGCACGTTGCGGCACAGCAGGAGGTCGTATTGCGGCAGGGTCGAGGGGTCCGCCTCGACCAGCCCGAGCAGGTTGCGCCGCTCGAAGCGCACCATGCGCTGGAACACGGGGCGCAGTTGCCAGCGGGTCGCGTGCGGTCCCGGCACCGCGACGAAGTCGCGCCGTCGTTCCGCCTCCGGCAGCGAGCGTAGCGCCCAGTCGCCGTACTCGGCGGCGCGGGCGGCGGACAGGGCCGCCTCGCTGATGTCGGTGCCGAGAATGGAGACCGACCAGTCGGGAAGCCGATCGCCCAGCAGTCGGTGCAGCAGGATGGCGACGGAGTACGGCTCGGCGCCGGTGGAACAGCCGGCGCTCCAGATGCGCAGGGTGCGACGCTCGGCGCGGTCGCGGATCAGGGTCGGCAGGATGGTCTGGCCCAGGGCCGCGAACTGCTCGGCGAACCGGAAGAAGAAGGTTTCGCCGACGGTGATCTCGTCCTCGAGCGCCGACCATTCCGCCTCCGAGCCCGAAGCCCCCCCGAGCAGCACGAGGTAGGCGTCCGCATCGAGGCGGAGGGCTTCCATGCGTCGCAGCACGCGCTCGCGAAGCAGGGGCTCCTTGTCCTCGTAGTAGTGGTGCAGCGTGCGCCGGATCACCAGCGCCTTGATCGCGGCGAACGGGTCAGCCGGCCGCATCGCGCCCCGCCGTGAGCTCGTCCCGGACCTCACTCCAGCCGTCCGCGCGAACCCGTGCCGCCGCTGCCAGCGCGTCCAGCCGCGCCTGCTCGTCCCGTTGCAGGATTCGCCCGGGGTCCAGCAGCATGACCGGCTCCGCCTCCACCAGCACCCGCCGGCTGACGCAGCCGTGCTGCCATGGATCGGGCGCCGCGTCGGCCGGCGCCTCGGCCACCTCCGCGAAGCCGACCGCGCGGTCCACCAGCAGCGTCACGCGGTCGAGCCGCAACAGGTGGCGATACAGCCCGTCCTCATCGACCGGCGCCGGACCGGAGCGCAGGCCGAGCAGCCAGGCCAGGTCCAGCACCGGCAGCGTGGTCGTGCCGAACGAGAAGAAGCCCGCGACGGCAGGCGGCAGGCCGGGACGGCGACGCAGCCGGGGCAGCGGCAGGCACTCGTCCACCGAAGCGGCCGGCAGTGCGAAGCGGTCGCCCGCCAGCGTGAACACCAGGACCCGATCGGTCATGGCCGGAGCAGACAGGGCCTGCGTCGCGGCGTCAACGTGACGCTTGACGCGGCAATCACGAGATGAGAACATTTCAAGAACAGAAAGGAGCCGCCATGATCCCGCGTCCGAACTTCGTCGAGCTGCCGTCGCGCGACATCGACGCCGCGCGCTCGTTCTATGCCGCCTCGTTCGGCTGGGCGCTGGTCGGCTACGGCCCGAGCTACGCCTGCACCCTGACCGGCGAGGTCGATGTCGGGCTGCAGGCCGATCCCGAGGAGGTGACGCAGGCACCATTGCCGGTGATCCTGGTCGCCGACCTGGAGGCGACGCAGACACGGGTGGAGGAAGCCGGCGGCCGCATCGTGCGCGCCATCTTCGCCTTTCCCGGTGGCCGGCGGTTCCACTTCCTCGACCCCAACAACAACGAGGTGGCGGCGATGCAGGCGGACGCATCCGTCGACGCCTGAGCCGGGGTCGGCCGGCTGGAGTGATCGGCCTAGTGGACCGCGTGGTTGAAGTTCTGGATATCGGATGGACAGCGCCGCACCTCGCGTGGTCGCAGGCTGGCCAGGTTCGAGATCCAGCACTGGTCGAACACCGAGCAGTAGCAGGCCCGGAAGGTGATCGAATCCGACGCGGCGAGGAAGAGCTCGGACACGTCGTGCCGCTCCGGTGACGCCGGTATCTGGATCACCGCGCTATCCTGGCCCGGCCGGAGCACCTGGTTCGCCGGGTCGGAGATCGACAGCCCGGCAGGGAACTGCGCACGCCTTCCGTCCGGCGTCGAGGCGAGCCCGCAGCACAGGTGCAGCAGGGTATACAGGTCGGGAACCGGCTTCCCTTGGTAGAGCACCTGGAGGGTTTCCAGCTTAGCGGGGCCGATCCCGGCGTTGACCAGCGCGATCCGGGTGTCGTGGTGCGTCGAGTATTGGCCGTCGATCTGCAGGAACGGCCAGGAGTTCGCCTGCACCAGCTGCCGCTCGATCCGCCCGTGCTCGACCGCGACGTAGAGCGACACGGCGGAGATGAACACCGCCGACAGCGCCAGGATCAGGTCGATCGAGCGGTGCCCGGTCGGGCGCGGATGCGCGTGGACGTGATCGACACCGGTCTGGATCGGCGGCTCGGACATGCTGGACACGTTTCCGGAACCGCCTGGACGGCGACCCGGTCCTCCTGGGCTAGCGGTGCAGGAGCTGTCCCGGCAGGTTCCGGCCCGGAGCCGGCGCCATGGTCGCGGGCCAGCCCGGAACCTGCGTCACCTCGATCGGCTTGACGCCCAGGGCCTGCGCGATCTCGTTCTTCGTTGCCAGCCTGATCCGGGCCGGCTGCAGGAACTCCAGCAGGCTGGCGCCGATGCCGTAGGCGCCCGGTTCGTTCCGCTTCTGGATCACCTTCATGGCGTGCTGGGCCTCGCCCTGGAAGGTGTCGGCCTCGGAATAGATCCGGTTGTCGTCGCTCTCGATGACCCGGGAGCCGCGGTCGCCGAAGTCGAACACGAGCAGGATGCGGGCAGCCTGGATGCCCTTCGACGGCCGGTAGCTCGAGCCCAGCCCGAACACCCAGAATGCCTTGCGCGACCGAACGCCGTTGAAGGTCCAGGAGAACTCGCCGTTCTTGTAGCTTGCCATGTCCGGCGACGTCTTCTCCGTCCAGCGGTAGTAGAGGGTCATGGCGGATCGTGCTCCCGGGCGGCGCCGGCCCGTCGGGGCCGGGCATCGTTCTAGCGCATACGGGGGATGGCGTCGCAAGCGGGGCGGGCATCACGAGCGACCATCAGCCGCAGCGGCGCCCGGGCGTCCGACACGTATAGCGGTGTGGTGCCGGCGGGGTCGCCATCCGCCTGGGCAGGGCCCGCCTCGTCGGGCAGGACGATCTCGCTGGCCCGGCGATGCACAAGGCCGGGCACGCGACCGAGCAGGTTGAGCGGCAACGCGGCACCGGCCAGCAGGGCGGCGGCGATCCCGGCCTGCTCGAACAGCATCACCGAGAAGCCGGGCTCGTCGGTCCGCGCCTCGGGTGCCAGCAGGTAGGGCCCGCCGTACAGGCTGCCCTTGGCGATGATCACGCTGCCGGCGACCGCCGCCTTGCCGTCGATCCGCAGGCGCACCGGCGCGAAGTCGTAGCGCGGCAGCTCGCGCAGGGTCTGCAGCACGTAGGCGCCTCTGCCCAGCGCGCGCTTCGCCGGCCGCGAAACGCGGTGCACCACGTGGGCGTCGAAGCCGATGCCGAGCATCTGCACGAACAGGCGGCTGCCCGAGCGGCCGCGCGCGATCCCGGGCCACAGCGGCACGAGCCGGCCGTTGGCGAGCACGCCCGCCAGCCCGGCCGCGTCGGCCGGCAGCGACAGCTCGTGCGCCAGCACGTTGGCGGTGCCGAGCGGGATGATGCCGAGCGGCGCGTCGAGGCCGTCGAGTCCCGAGGCCACCTCGGCAATCGTGCCGTCGCCGCCGGCTGCGACCACCAAGTCGGCACCCTGCCGCGCCGCGTCACGCGCCAGGCTGCCGGCGTGGCCGGCGTGGCGGGTTTCCACCACCTCCAGCCGCACGCCGTGCGCCACCAGCACGTCCAGCACCCGCCAAAGCCGGCTGACCCGCCTGCGTCCGGCGGTCGGGTTGTAGATGACGAGCATGTCGCACCATAGCGGGATCCGGCACCCCCTGCGGATGACGATCCTGCGTCGTCCGCGACCGCCTGCCGACGCCGGCTTCATCACCGAAACGTCACGATTCCGGCCCGCGAGCCGGCGTATAGCGCCCCGGTTGCTGCACCACCGCCCGATACGACTCTACCGGGCGCTGCGGAGAACGGTGTCATGGACGCCATCGCGAGCGAGGGAACAGGGACCACGCACTACCGCGCGGTGTTCCTGTCCGACGTGCATCTCGGCACGCGCGGCAGCCGCGCAGAGTTCCTGGCCGACTTCCTGTCGCATACGCGCTGCGACACCCTTTATCTGGTCGGCGACATCATCGACGGCTGGCGGCTGCGACGCTCCTGGTACTGGGACGGCCACCACGACCGCGTGCTCCGCCTGATCCTCGACGCTGCGAACGCCGGCACCGCGGTGCTCTACATCCCCGGCAACCACGACGAGATGATGCGCGCCTGGCTGCCGACCGGTCTGGAGATCGCCGGCATCAGGCTGTGTCGCGACGCGGTGCACCAGACCCTGGACGGCAGGCGACTGCTTGTGATGCACGGCGACGAGTTCGACAGCGTGGTGCGCTATGCCCGCGTGCTCGCCCTGCTCGGCGACCGCGCCTACGCCGCCTCGCTGGTGGTCAACCGCTGGTTCAACCTCGTGCGCCGCCGCCTCGGCCTGCCGTACCGTTCGCTGTCCGCTTGGGCGAAGCGGCAGGTGAAGGGCGCGGTCAAGGCGATCGACCGGTTCGAGCTGGCGCTGGCGGCGGAAGCGCGTGGCCGCGGCCTGGACGGGGTGGTGTGCGGCCACATCCACCATCCCGAGATGCGCGAGATCGACGGCGTGCTCTACCTCAACGACGGCGACTGGGTGGAAAGCTGCACCGCCCTGGTCGAGCACGCCGACGGCAGGCTGGAGCTGGTCGACTGGGTGCAGCGGCGCGGCCTGTCGTTCCTGGGCGCGCGTGCCCCCAGCGCCGCCGCGCGCGCGGCACCGCGACCGGTCACGGCATGACGTCGGCGGAAGCCGGCGCACGACGGATCCTGATCGTGTCGGATGCCTGGACGCCGCAGGTGAACGGCGTGGTCCGCACCCTGTCCACCGTCGCGGCCGAGCTGCGGGCGATGGGGCACGCGGTCGAGGTGGTGGGACCAGACCGGTTCCGCACCCTGCCCTGCCCGACCTATCCGGAGATCAGGCTGTCCCTGCTGCCGGGACGACGGCTGGCGCGGATCATCGCCCGGTTCAGGCCGGACCGGCTGCATGTCGCCACCGAAGGGCCGCTCGGCACCGCAGCAAGGCGCTGGGCCCTGCGCAGCGGCCTCCGCTTCACCACCTCGTTCCACACCCGCTTTCCCGAATACCTCCACGCCCGCACCGGTCTGCCGCTCTGGCTGTCCTACCGGGTGATGCGCAGGTTCCACGACGCGTCGGCGGGAACACTGGTGGCGACGGACAGCCTGCGGTGCGAGCTGGCCGGGCGCGGCTTCCGCCACCTCGTGCCGTGGTCGCGCGGCGTCGACCTCCAGCGCTTCACCCCGGAGCCGCGCCGCGATTGGGCAGCGGAGCACGGGTTGTCCCGGCCGGTGTTCCTGTATGTCGGACGGATCGCTGTGGAAAAGACCATCGAGGCGTTCCTCGACCTCGACCTGCCCGGATTCAGGGTGGTGGTGGGCGGCGGCCCGCTTCTCCCGCAGCTCAGGGCGCGCCATCCGGACGTGGTGTTTACCGGACCGCTCGCGGACGCCGAGCTGTCGGCGGCGTATGCCGGCGGCGACGTGTTCGTGTTCCCGAGCCGCACCGACACCTTCGGCCTGGTGCTGCTCGAAGCGCTGGCCGCCGGCGTGCCGGTCGCGGCGTTCGACGTCACCGGTCCGCGCGACGTGCTGTCCGGCGCGGAGGGCCAAGTCGGCGCGGTGTCGGACGACCTCCGCGCTGCCGCCCTTGCGGCCCTGGGCGCCGACCGCGCCGCCTGCCGCGCCCATGCCGAACGTTTCGGCTGGCGGGCCTGCGCGCAGGTGTTTCTCGACGCGCTGGTGCCTCTCAATGGCGCCCGGACGGTGGCGGCCGATGTCCCATGTCGT
>CAXUDP010000068.1:11722-19057 GCA_964249735.1 uncultured Acetobacteraceae bacterium
GTTCGCGCTGGCCGTCCTGGTCTGCCTGGCGGGGATGGCGGCAATGCTGTCGCTACCACCCAGGACACGATCGCCGTCCGGCGGGAGCCCCAGCCACGATGGCGGATCAAGCTGCAGGTTGCCGCGCCGACGGCAACGGGGTTAGCTGCGTCCGCTGGCGGCCCGGCGGATCGCCGCACGCATCGCCGGCACGAGGAGGAACCGCATGACCGGCACCATCGAGACCCGGAGCCGGCCCGATGCCTGGACCCGGCCGCGGGTCGACAGGTGGCGGACCCCCCTGCTGGTGGTGCGGCTCGGCGTGTGGAGCGTGCTGCATGCCCTGTTCTACTTCCTGCAGCAGCTGGCCGAGCTGCTGGCGCCGCTCCTGCTGGTCGCGGGCCTCGGCTGGTGGGCCCTGCCCCGCGTGGTCGGCGCCGTCACCGCCGGGACCGCCAGCACCGACAGCCAGGCGCACGACATCCTCAACAGCATCTCCGGCACCATCCCGTCCGGCTTGCACCTGGCCGGCCACTGGATCACGCCGGCCGGCCTTATCGTCGACGGCCTGCTGCTGATGGCGGTCGCGGCGGTCGGCGCCACCCTGTCGGCGCTCGCCGCTCGCGGCATGTGACGACGGTCTTCACACCCGCGGCGGTCGCGGCAGCAGCCGATAGAGCCGAAGGCTCGGCGGCCAGCGGTGGGCGATCGTCACGCGCCAGTGCCAGAAGGCGAACAGGGCAAGCGCCATGACCGCCAGGCTCAGGATCCAGAGCCCGCCCAGCAGCGCATCCTCGCGTCGCGGGGCGCGCAGCACCGCGAGCCACGCTGCCGGGACGCGCGCCGGGCGCATCGACAACGCGTCGTGTTCTTCCGGTTCCGGGGCCGAGGCGGGCACGAGCTCCGGCAGCGCCGCTTCGTCCCGATCGCGGTCCGGGACAGCATCCGCCGGCGGCACCTCGCGCCACTCGGCGCCGCACTTGGCGCAGCGAAGCCGCCGTGGACGATGGAGGGTGGCGATCTCGTACGCGGTGGCACAGGACGGGCAGAGGACGTGCATGGGCGCCGGAACCTACTCCATCGCGAAGCCGCCAGCCTGCCACCGAATCCTGTCGAATCGCTAAATGCTTACCTCCCGTGCGGCGGTCCCGGCATGATCCAGCTGCAGCAGGTGGGCCTGCGCTATGGCGCCGGACACGGACAGGTCGAGGTGCTGCGTGGCATCGACGCCACCATCCCGGCCGGCGCGTTCCGCTGGGTGCTGGGTGCGTCCGGCGCCGGCAAGTCCAGCCTGCTTCGCCTGCTGGCCCTCGGCGTCAGGCCGAGTGCCGGCCGGATGGAGCTGTTCGGGGTGCCGGTGGCGCGGGCGCGTCGGGCGGCGCTGGCCCGGCTGCGCAGGCGCACCGGCACCGTCTACCAGGAGCTGCGCCTGCTGCCCGAGCTCAGCGCGTTCGACAACGTGGCGCTGCGCCTGCGCCTGGACGGGCTGGCCGAGGACCGGATCGAGACCGAGGTGACTGCCATGCTCGGCTGGGTCGGGCTGGGCCGGAAGCTGCACGTGCGGCCGACCGCCCTGTCCGGCGGCGAGCAGCAACGGGTGGCGGTGGCACGCGCGGTGGTGCACCGGCCGCCGCTGCTGCTGGCGGACGAGCCGACCGGGGCGCTGGACGAGGCGCAGGGCGAGCGACTGATGCAGCTGTTCGGGGAGCTCAACCAGATGGGCTCCACCGTGCTGGTCGCCACCCACAACGAGGCGCTGGTGCGCCGCCATCCCCATCCTGCGCTGCGGCTCGAGCGCGGCCGGCTGGTGGAGCATGGCTAGGCGTCCGGGCCGGCGGCGGGCCGACGGGCTCGGGCTGCGCCGGGCGATCCCGGACCGGCTGCTGCCCGGCCTGGTCGCGGCGATGGCGTTCCTGGCGGCGCTGGCGCTGGCCGGTGCGGTCGGCGCTTCCGTGCTGGCCCAGCGCTGGAGCGCCGGCGCCGCCTCGGTGCTGACGGTGCAGGTGCCGCGCGGCGACGAGCCGGCCGCGGCACCGTCCGGCACCGCGTCCAGCCGGATCGACGCGGTGATGGCGCTGCTGGCGGCGGAGCCGTCCTTGGTCCAGGCGAGGCGGCTCGACCGGGCGACGCTGGCGCATCTACTGTCGCCCTGGCTCGGCGGGGATCCCGACCTGATCGCCGTGCCTTTGCCCGCGGTGGTGCAACTGCGGCTGCGGCCGGGACGGCCCGTGCCGGCTGGCCTCGACGCCCGGCTGCGCGAGGTGGCGCCGGACACCCTGCTGGAACGCAACGGCAGCTGGAGCGACCGGCTGGTGGCGCTGACCGGCAGCCTGAAGGCCTGCGCCGCCCTGGCGCTGCTGGTGGTCGGCGCAGTGGCGGTGGCGGTGGTCGCGGCGGCGACCAGGGCCGGGCTGGCCGCCCGGCGGCAGGCGATCGAGATCGTGCACGGGTTGGGCGCCACCGACGGCTACATCGCCGGCCGGTTCGCCGGCCGCGCCACCGTGCTCGCGAGCCTCGGCGGCGTGGTCGGCACGGCGCTGTCGGTGCCGCTGCTGCTGACGCTGTGCCAGCTGGCGGCGCCGTTCGCGGCAGCCGGCGCCGGCGATCCACTGCCGGAAGCACCGGGGCCGACCTGGTCACCCACGGCGCTGGCACGGGTGCCGCTGCCGCTCTGGCTGGCGCTGCCGCTGCTGCCGGTTACCGCCGCGGCGATCGGCTGGGGCACTGCCCAGGTCACCGTCCGCGCCTGGCTGCGTCGGCTGCCGTGACTGTCCGGGCAGCAGACCGGCCGCCGCGCCGTGCCGTCCTGGTGGCACTCGCCGCGTCGCTGTCGCTGTTGTCGCTGGCCTGGTGCGTCGGCTTCGCCTGGTTCGCCTATGGCGCAACCAGGGCGGCGCCTCCGGTCCCGCCGTCCGACGGCATCGTCGTGCTCACCGGCGGCGCCGGACGCATCGAGGCGGCGCTGGACCTGCTGGCGCAGGGGCGGGCGCGGCTGATGCTGATCTCCGGCGTGCCGGAGCACCTGGAGCTGGACGAGGTGGTGCACGCCGCCGGCCGCACCCTGCCGCCGGCGCTGGCAGGGCGGATCCTGCTTGGCCACAGGGCCACTTCCACGGTCGGGAACGCCCTGGAGACCGCCGCCTGGGCACGGGCCAACGGGTTGCACTCGCTGATCGTGGTCACCGCCGGCTATCACATGCGCCGGGCGCTGGCCGAGATCGGCACCGCGTTGCCGGAGGCGTCGCTGCATCCCCATCCGGTGCAGCCGCCGGCGCTGTCGCAGCCCCGGCTCGGCACGCTTCGGCTGCTGGCGGCCGAATACGTCAAGTGGCTGGCGGTCGAGCTCGGCCTGACCGGCTCCGCCCACCTGCGCGAGGTTGCCTGACCGCATGACCGTCCCCGCCCTGCTGCGCGCTGCGCTGTTCAACCTGTACTTCCTCCTCCTGACCGTGCTGATGGGTCTGGCGGCGTTCTGGGTGCGGCTCGTGGCACCCCATCATGCGCTCGGCTACGCCAGGGCCTGGGCGCGATGGACGCTGTCGGGGTTGCGCGTCCTGTGCGGTGTCCGCGTGGAGGTCAGCGGTCTGCACCATCTCCACGCCGCCGAACCTGTGCTGATCGCCTCGCAGCACCAGTCGGCGTTCGACACCCTGGTGTGGATGAACCTCGTGCCGCGGCCCGCCTACGTGATGAAGCGCGAGCTGACGCGCATCCCGCTGGTCGGGCCGATGCTGCTGCTCGCCGGCATGATCCCGCTGGAGCGCGAAGGCGGCGCCCGCGCGCTGCGCCTGCTGATGGGCGAGACCGCGCGGGCCATAGCGGACCGGCGGCAGATCGTCATCTTCCCCGAGGGAACCCGGGTCGGCAACGGGCAGGTGGTGCCGCTGCAGCCCGGCATCGCGGCGCTGGCGGCGCAGTCCGGGCTTCCGGTGCTGCCGGTGGCGACCGATTCCGGCCTGTGCTGGTCGCGCAGGGCCTTCCTCAAGCGGCCTGGCACCATCCACATCGACATCGCCCCGCCGATCCCGACCGGGCTGCGGCGTGGACCGCTGCTGGCCGCGATACGGGCCGGATGGAGCGTCGCGGAACGCCGCCGGAACGGGGATGAAGCTGTGGATAAGGTTGTGGGAAGCGTCTCCCGCATCGGGGACGATCGCGCCTGAGTCTGCCGGCCCGGCAGCGGGCAGGCGGGGCGCCGGACGCCACGCCGGATCGGCCCGAAAGGGTGGCGCGGCGGCTGATCGCCGAACTGCGCAGTGCAGCAAACGGGTTTTCCGATGAGCACGGTGCGCCGACGACCGCTCCGGCGACCGGGTTCCGACCGGTCCGGCGGTGCCGATCCGGAACGCCGCCGTGACGACCCGCGCCTGTGGACAAGTCGCGGCCGGTGGTCGTGGGAGTGCGTGAATCCCACGTGCCGAAGCCTTCATGGTCAACAACTTCGCCAGCACAGGCGAGGTGATCTATGAAGGCGCCGATGCAGCCGCCTTCGCGCCGTCGCTCGGTCCGGCAGTCCCTCCGCCTGCGCGCCGTCGTGGTTGTGGCGATGCTGCTGGCGACCGTGCTGGTCGGGTGCGACACCCTGCTGTGGTTCAGGCTCGAGCGCGAGCTGGACCACCGGCTGGATCGATTCATACAAACCGCGCGGGCCGACGGGTGGCGCTTCTCCGCGCGCGCCGGCAGCCGCAGCGGCTGGCCGCTGGCGGCCACCCTGGTCCTGCGACAGCCGAGCCTGCGCCATCCTGCGCCGGACCCGGGCGGTCCGGACGCGTTCGCCTGGTCCGGCGAGGCGGTAGTCCTCAGCCTGTCCCCCTGGCGTCCGGCGCGGGCGACGGTGCTGGCGCTCGGCACCCAGAGCCTGTCGGTGGCGCCGAACGGTGCCCTGCCGATGCCGTTGCGGTTCTGGGGCGCGCGGGTCGCGCTGCTGCTGCCGGGGAAGGATCACCAAGTGGCGCTGGAGGCCGAGGCGCTGCACGTGGCGCTGCCGGGGGCCGGCCCGGACGACGTGGCGGAGGTGGCAGGCATGTCCGGGCAACTGCACTGGACGGCGGATCCGGCCTCGGCGACGCTGTCGCTGGCACTGCGGGAGGTGGCGCTACCGATCGCGCTCGGCCGGGAAAGACGTGTCGTGCAGCGTGCCCGGCTGGAGGCGGATCTCGACGAGGGCCGTGCCGTGCCGGCCACGCGCTGGCTGCAACCCGTTGCCGCGATCCGGCTCGGCGAGGCGAGCCTGGAATGGGATGGCGATCGCGCCGCGCTGTCCGGGGAAGCGGTGCTGTCGCCGGACGGGACGGCCTCCGGAACGTTCTCGTTGTCGGTCGATGATGCCGGCCGCCTCCTGTCCAAGCTGCGTGATGCCGGGCTGCTGTCCCCGGGTGCTGCGGTCGCGGCGCAGGCGGTGGCAGGGCTGGTCGCCGGCGCGACGCCCGGATCACGCCTGCACCTGCCGCTGCGTCTGCAAGATGGGCTGCTCGGCCTCGGCGACATCCCGCTGCTTCGCCTGCCCACCCTGCGACAATAACGCCGGCTGGTTCGACCGGATGGCCGGGCTAGGCGCGTACTATGGCCTCGCGTTGATCGTCGGCCGGGCTCTGCCCGGTGCCTGCCGCTGGTGTGGTGCGTGGGACGGCGAGGTGCGGGCCCATGCGCGGTCATGTCCGGGCGCTGGCCGCGTCGGTTCGCGACCCACCGTCGTGGGCGGTCCGTGGATGCCGACGCTGCAGCTTCGCCGCGTGCGCCACCGGCACGTCTGGCCGCGTATCCTCGACATGGCGCCGCTACCGATCCTAGCCACCCTTGCCGTGCCGTGTGCGCCGGGCTGGCTTCTCCCGTGCTTCATCGGGCGCGGCATCAGCCTGTAGCCTGGATCGCGCCGCCCGGCATCGAGCTGTGGCAGGCCCCGCCGCCGAGCAGCCAGTCTCTCCCCGCGTTGGCGCCCGGACGCCGATCGTGCTCCGCCGCCTGGCGTGCCCGCATTGGTCTTGCCGCGGCAAGACCGGCGGGGGAACGCAATGTCATCGACCGACGCCATCCGCCGGCAACCGGCCGGCTTGCGAGCCGCATCCTCCGGATCGTCGCGATCCGGTCCGGGTCGTCAGCTCGTCGGGGTGTCGCCTGCGGACGGCGCGGGATCAGGACGAAGCGGAGCAGGATCTCCTGATCACGCTCCGGGCGTCATCCGCGCGGCCAGCTCGCGGTTCAGCCGGTCGACCTCGCCCTGCAGGCGACGGATCTCGGCCTGCGCCTCGTCTACGGCAGGCGCCTCGCCATTGCCGGGGGAGCGGACGGACCAGGTCGGCAGCGACCTGGGCGCGGGGGGTGCAGGCCGACCGGCGGGCGATGGAGCCGACCCCGGTTTCGCCGGGGCTCCCTTCTGCGCCTGCACGGCGGCGCGGCGTGCCGCGAACTGCTCCATCATGTGCTCCAGGTATTCCGGCACCTGCCCCTGCATGCTGTCGCCGTAGAGCCCGATCAGCTGGCGCAGGAAGGCGGCGGGCAGCATGTTGCGGCCCTTGGTCTCCTCCTCGACGATGATCTGGGTGAGGACGGTGCGGGTGATGTCGTCGCCAGTCTTGGCGTCGAACACCACGAAGTCGCGGCCCTGCCGGACCATCACCGCCAGGCTGTCCAGGGTGATGTAGATCGAGCCTTCGGTATCGTAGAGCCTGCGGTTGGCGTATTTCTTGATGACGACAGGCGGGACCGGGCGATCGGTTTCCGGCAATGTGCGCTCCATCCCGCTCATGGACATGAGTTAGGATAGCATGACCACCGGACCGCTGCGCAAATAGCCGTCAGGCGTGGCAACCGGGCGCCGTCCGCCCTTGCCCGCTTCGTGTCGCCGTGGCAGCTGTCGGACAGGCCGACGCCGCGCATCGACGTGGCCGCCTCACCTTCCCACGACCCCGGAGATCCCATGTTCGCATGCACAGGCTATGCGGCGCAGGCCGCCGACGCGAAGCTGGCCCCGTTCTCGTTCGAGCGCCGCGACCCCGGACCGAACGACATCCAGATCGACATCCTCTACTGCGGTGTCTGCCATTCCGACATCCACACCGCGCGCAGCGAGTGGGGCCCGTCGCTGTATCCGGTGGCGCCAGGCCACGAGATCGTCGGACGCGTGGCCGCGGTCGGCGCGGGAGTGAGCGGCTTCAAGGAGGGTGACCTGGCGGCGGTCGGCTGCATGGTCGACTCCTGCCAGACCTGCTCGAACTGCCGCGAGGGGCTCGAGCAGTATTGCGAGAACGGCTTCACCGGGACCTACAACGCTCCCGACAAGAAGACCCCCGGCCTGCACACCTTCGGCGGCTACACCAAGGTGATCGTGGTCGACCAGAACTTCGTGCTGCGCGTGCC
>CAXUDP010000069.1:0-18800 GCA_964249735.1 uncultured Acetobacteraceae bacterium
TGCTGCGACACCGCGCGCAAAACCCACAGGCGCCAATGCGCACCGTGCTGCAGGGATGGTGACGGGGATGGCCGATCCGCTCGGGGCAGCGATCGCCGTGATGCCGTCCGGGGTGCCGTTGCACGGCCATGTCCGCCTCCCGGGCTCGAAGTCGGTGACCAACCGCGTGCTGCTGCTGGGGGCCCTGGCGCGCGGCCGGTCGCGCCTCACCGGTGCAGGCAAGAGCGACGACACCGCGCACATGGCACGGGCGCTGCGGGAGATGGGCGTGGGGGTCGAGGAACCGGACCCAACCACCTTTCTGGTAACCGGGACCGGCGGCCTGCGATCGCCCTCCGGGCCCGTGTTCCTTGGCAACGCCGGCACGGCCATGCGCTTCCTCACCGCTGCCGTGGCGCTGGCAGACGGCGTGGTCGTGCTGGATGGCGATGCGCACATGCGCCGGCGACCGATCGGCCCGCTGGTCTCGGCGCTGCGAGCGATGGGCGTGGCCGCGGACGCGCCGACCGGGTGTCCGCCCGTGACGGTAGCGGGGCAGGCGCGATCGGGCGGCTTCAAGGGCGGCCGCATGGCGGTGGATGCCAACCTGTCCAGCCAGTACGTGTCGGCGCTGCTGATGCTGGCCGCCTGCGGGCAGGCTCCAAGCGAGATCGTGCTGCAGGGCAACGAGATCGGCGCGCGCGGCTACGTCGACCTGACGGTGGCGGCCATGCGTCGCTTCGGCGCTTCGGTGATCCAGTCGGGGCCGGGAGAATGGTCCGTGGCGCCGGGCGGCTACCACGCGGCAGACGTCGCGATCGAGCCGGACGCGTCGGCCGCCACCTATTTCTGGGCCGCGGCGGCGCTGACCGGCGGCGTCATCGACATCGGACGGGATGCGGACGACCTTTCCCAGCCCGATGCCAAGGCGCATGCCCTGATCCGGCGCTTTCCCGACATGCCTTCGGTGATCGACGGGTCGCAGATGCAGGATGCGGTGCCGACGCTCGCGGTCATGGCGGCGTTCAACCGCGTGCCGGTCCGGTTCACCGGAATCGCCAACCTGCGGGTGAAGGAGTGCGACCGCATCCGCGCCCTAGCGACGGGCTTGTGCCGCATCAGTCCCGGTCTCGGACGGGAGCACGGCGACGATCTGGTCGTGGCGTCCGATCCGACGCTGGCCGGACAGCGACGTTCCTGCCGGATCGACACCTTTTCCGACCACAGGATCGCGATGAGCTTCGCACTGGCCGGTCTGATGACCGACGGCGTGGTGATCCTCGATCCAGGCTGCGTCGCCAAGACCTACCCCGGCTTCTGGAACGATTTCGCGAACGTCGGGGCGACGCTGCAGCCAGTAGTCTGAGTTGCCGGCGGCCCCGAGGCTGCCGAGGTGCCTCCCTACCCGCCGCTGACGGCGACCACGGGCGTTCGTGTTCCTGCAGCCTTCGCGGCGGCCACGAAGCGGCGAATCAGCGCGGGCTGCTTGATCCCGGGTGCGCTCTCGACCCCGGACGACACGTCCACCGCGGTGGCGCCGCTCTGCTCGATGGCGTCGGCAACGTTGTCCGCCGACAATCCTCCTGCCAGGAGCCACGGCGCCGGTGCGGTCCAACCCGAGGTGAGGCGCCAGTCGAGGCGGGCGCCGTTGCCGCCCGGGCGGTTTGCCCCGGCTGGCGGCCTGGCCTCGATCACCAGCCCGTCGAGCGTCGTGGTTGTGGGCAGGTCGGTTGCGGTCGCGATGCCGCAGGCCTGCCACACCGGCAAGGTGAACCGACGACGCAGCGCGCACGCGCGGTCGGGATCGGCATAAACCTGCAGCACGTCCAGCGGCACCTCGTCGAGCACGCGCGCCACCTCGTCGTCGCTGGGGGATACGAACAGGCCGACGCTCAAGGCCCGTCGTTCCAGCCGACGCTGAAGCTCCGATGCCAGCTCCGCTCCCAAGGCGCGGGGCGAACGGTTGAAGAAGACGAAGCCGATCCAATCGGCCCCCGCCTGCACCGCCGCGTCAAGCGCCACCGCGTCGGCGATGCCGCAGATCTTGACCGCGACGGGAACGCTCATGGCACGCGCAGAAGGCCGGCAGGACTGATCACGGTGGAGGCCTCCAGCTCCGCACGGACCGCGTCCGGATCGACGTCGCGGCACGCGAAGGCCTTGCCGATGCCCCGGACGAGAATGAAGGTCAGCCGCTTGTCCCTCGTCTTCTTGTCCTGTCGCATGTGGCCAAGAAGCCTGTCCGTCGAAAGCGGCCGGTGGCAGTCGAGAATGCTGGTCATGAGCCCCAGGCCCTGCAGGTGGGCTTCAAGCCGTTCCGCGTCCTCCGGAGGGCACAGGCCCAGCCGGACCGACAAGCGGAACGCGAGAACGAGCCCGATCGAAACCGCCTCGCCGTGCAGAAGGCTGCCGTCATAACCCATCTCCGCCTCGAGCGCGTGGGCAAAGGTGTGGCCGAGGTTGAGCAGGGCCCGGCCATCCGGCTTCTCCTCGCGTTCGTCGTCTGCGACCACGGCCGCCTTGAACGCGCACGCACGGTGCACCGCGTCGGCCTGCACCGCCGCGTCGCCCCCCAGCAGGCGGGCACCATTGTTCTCGCACCAATCGAACAAGGACGGGTCGCCAATCAGCCCGGTCTTCACGATCTCGGCGTAGCCGGCGCGCAGCTCGCGCAGCGGCAGGGTAGACAGCGTTCCCGTGTCGGCGAGAACCGCAATCGGCTGGTGAAAGGCGCCAAGCGTGTTCTTTCCCCAGGCGGTGTTGATCCCGACCTTTCCGCCGACGCTGGAATCCACCTGTGCCAGCAGGGTGGTGGGGATCTGCACGAACGGCAGCCCGCGCAGCACGGACGCGGCCGCATAACCTGCCAGGTCGCCGATCACGCCGCCGCCGAGCGCCAGCACGGTGGTGCGGCGCTCCACCGCCTGCGACAGGAGGGCGTCCGCTACCCGGCCAAAACCAGACAGGCTCTTCGAGGCTTCACCGGCCGGCACCACCACCGCCTCGGCCGCGATACCGGCTGCGGCCAGGGCGGTGAGCAGACGCGGCAGGTGCAGAACCGCCACCGTCTCATCCGTGACCACGACGATCCGCTTCTGCGGCAGCAGGGGAGCGAGAAGCATGCCGGCGCGATCCACCAGCCCGCTGCCGACCAGCACCTGATAGCGGTTATTCCGCAGCGCGACCTCCAGGCTGCGCGGCGGCTGGAAGGCCGCGAGCTTCCCCGCGATCACGGCGGCGACCTCATCCGCGCTTCCTTCGCTGCTGTCTTCGACCAGATCCGCCTCCGCATACACTGGATAACGGAGCTGCATCAGCGCCGCCAGGCGTTCTCGTGGCCGGCCGTTCAGCATCGGACGGTCTGACCCGTCGCCAACGCGCCGCGTCATCTGGTCGAGCGATGCCCGCAGCCATACCGAAACCGCGTTGCGGCGTATGCTGTCTCGCGTGTCGCGATCCAGAAAAGCGCCGCCTCCGGTCGCCAGCACGATCGGTGGACCGCACAGAAGCCCGCAGATCAGGTCCCGTTCGAGCCGGCGGAACTCTGCCTCGCCGTGCTGCGCGAAGAGCGCGGCGACGCTCATCCCCGTGGCCCGCTCGATCTCCGCATCCGCATCGTGGAACGGTTGTTCGAGCCGGGATGCCAGGATCCGGCCCACCGTGGTTTTGCCTGCGCCCATGAGGCCGACCAGCACGACAGATCGCCGCCGCGGTCCGGCATCAGGCTGTCGAGGGACAGATGACTCCGAACAAGGGCCGGAAGTCGCCATGACGCCGTCCCGGGGGTCGAGGCTTGGCTGGTGACGGTTGCCGATCATGCACCGGATCCGGCCTGGCACCGCCAGCACACGGCCTAGCCTTCCCGCTTGGCGCCATAGGTGGCCCCGGTCTGGAACACCTGGACGTTGCCGCCTCCACAGGCTTTCGCCGCGTACAAGGCCGCGTCCGCCTGCTCCAGCAAAACCCGCTTCTGGATGCCGTGCGGGGGCGCGACGGCGACACCTACGCTCGCACCGACCTCGACGACGACGCCGTCGAGGTCGAACGGGCGGCACAGGGACCGGATGAGCCGCTCTGCCAGGCGACGCGCGGCAGCCGGACAGGCTTGATCGGGCAGCAGGACCACGAATTCGTCACCGGCGTAGCGGGCGACCAGCGCGACGTCCTGCACGGCTTCCACGATCCGGCGCCCCACCGCCTTCAGCAGCTGGTCGCCGGCCTGGTGACCGTGCGCGTCGTTGACCGTCTTGAAGCGGTCCATGTCGATGAACATGGCGACGCACCGGATGTCCGCCAGCGAGGGGTCGAGAACGCGATCAAGCCAGCGGTCGAGCAGAATACGGTTGGGCAGGCCGGTCAGCGCGTCGTGCTGGGCGTCGTAGCTGGCCCGGGCCTCCTTCTGGCGGCTGAGCTCGAGCTCCCGTTCAAGGCGACGCAGGGCCGCATGAAGCGAACGGATCTCGCCAACCAGGAACGACACGAGCCGTTGATCGGATCCGGTGGCGCCATCATGGATGGTTAACCGGTCACCGGGAAAGTCAGTTTCGCCCGCGCGTTCAAGATGCTGGCCGACGGCGGAAGGGTCCATATCCGAAAGGCTTCCGCAGATCATCATGGTCGTCCTTGCCGCCGGATCGGTGCCTGGCCGGCGAACTCCTGCTCCCTGTTCCGAAGCGTCACGTCCTCCATGGCCGACACGAAGAGGCGGACATCCTGCATGCGCAGCCCGGCCAGGTTGATGCGGCCGCTATCGGCGATGTAGATGGCGTGCCTGTTCCTGAGCCTGACGGCGAAGCCGCTGTCCACAGGCAGCTGGGAGAACATTCCCCGTTGTTCCGCCAGGAAGCCGAGGCGCGGGTCGGCCGCGGCGATCGCCTGCCTCACGTTCATCACGCGCTGTCGCATCTCCTCCAGCTCGATCCGCCAAAGCCGTTCGAGTTCGCGAGATTCGAGGATGGTGCGGACGATCGCCGCCCCGTGGTCGGGCGGCATCGACCAGTTGGCACGGACCAGGGACAGGAGGTTGCCATACATGATGTCCGCCAAGCTGGCATCGGCTGCAAGAACAGCGAGAACGCCGGTACGCTCGCGGTAGAGTCCGAAGTTCTTGTCGCAGGAGTAGGCCACGAGCACGGTGTCGAGGCGCGACATGATCCGCTCAAGGCCCTGCCGGTCCGGCTCCATGCCGTCTCCGAGGCCCTGGTAGGCGAGATCGATGAACGGCAGGAGCTGCTTCTCGGCCAGAAGATCGGCGATCTCGTCCCACTGCTGGCCGGTGAAGTCGCAGCCCGTCGGGTTGTGGCAGGATCCCTGCAGCACGACGACGTCGCCCGCACACGCGGCCGACAGCGTCGCGAGCAGTTGGTCGAAGCACACCGCCTGGTCTTGCGCGTCATAATAATCGTAGGTCGAGATGGCGAAGCCGCTCGCTTTGAAGATGGCTGCATAGTTCGGCCAGCTCGGCACGCCGAGCCACACCCTCGGGGACGGACTTGCCCGTGCGATCAGCTCCGCGCCCAAACGCAACGCACCGCAGCCGCCCGGTGTCTGCACGCCAAAAAGGCGGCCCTTCCGGACCATGCCGGGGCCGACGATGATCGGCAGCAGGAGCTCGGTGAAGCGTTCGTCACCTTGTGACCCGAGATAGGTCTTCGATCTCTGGTCTCGAACAAGAATCTGTTCCGCCTGCTTGACGACCTTCATGACCGGGGTGTGGCCGGTCTCATCCCGATACGTCCCGACCCCGAGGTCGATCTTGTTCGAACGATCATCCCTGGAAAAGCTGTCGATGAGGGCCAGCAACGGATCCTTGGATTGCGGGGTCAGGGACAGAAACATCAGGATACTCCGAACCGGCTCGGCGACGTATTACGGTTGCGAAGCTGCGGAAAGCTTTGAACCGGGAAATGCTTGATACGGAAACATAGGCGGAGATGGACAAGAGTTGGAACATATTTTGTCCAATAGAGCGGCAACAGGACTCTTTTACGCATTCAGAAGTTAATACATCGACTGACAATTGAACGCGAGCACGGCAGGGCTCGATCCACCAACGTGTCGAGTGAACGCGCGCTATTGGAAGAATTAGCCAAAGTTATGAGTGTTTCCCACCGATGGTGGAATATCTTGTGATCTCAGCGCCAAGGGTTTGTTCTGGAACGTCATGATGCGTTCGGTCATTGTCCCGCTGCGAACGCATCCGGCGGTTTGGTCGGCCTTTGACGTGTCTACCGAAGATCACCTCCTGACGCCGCGTTTCTTCGAATGCCGACAAAAAGGAAAGATTGAGTGAGCGATACACAGGACACGTCCACGCCCACCGCAGCCGAAGCGACGGGCGCCGCGCCCGGTGGCGGCGGCAGCGGCGGAACTTCAGTCGGCGGAAACACGACGGGGATCAGCCTTCCGACCCTGCCACCCCAGTATTCCACCGGCGACCTCGGCTTCTTTGTCCGGCAGACGGAGTCCGTGCCGACCTCGATCACGGTCGGGCCGGACGGCGCACTTTATGTCGGGACGCTGTCGGGCGAGCCGTACCCGGACGGCTATGCATCCGTGATCCGCATCGCGAACCCGACCGCGACCACGGGCTTCAACGGCACCGTCGCGAGCGGCGTACCGCAGGTATACGCGAGCGGGTTCAGCCAGATCCAGAGCCTCGGCTTCGACAACCAGGGCGACATGTACGTCCTGCAGTACGTGAACGCGGCGTCGGTCTATGATCCGACCCAGAATCCCGCCGATCTGCCTCCCAGCCAGCTCATCAAGGTGTCGCCGGACGGCGTGCGGACCGTGATCTCCGGTCCCGAGCTCAAGCTCGGCAACTACCTCCTGGTCGACAAGGCGACCGGCGACGTCTACGTGGCGACCAACAACGCCGACACCACCAACGGCGAGGTCCTGCGCTACCACACCGATCCCACCACCGGCGCCGTGTCGGAGGCGGTGGTTGCCAGCGGGTTGCTGAACCCGCGCGGCATGGCGTTCGGGCCTGACGGCAATCTTTACGTTCTGGAGACGGGCGCAGGCGAGCCGGCCAACGCGCCCGGCGCATCGAGCGCTCCGGTCATCCCGTTCATTCCCGGTCTGGTGAGCGAGCGCGGCGGCTACACGGGTGGCATCGTCAAGGTCAACATCACCACTCCCGGGGGCGGGCAGACACAGGTCCTGACCGGTCTGGCATCGTTCCGCGAGTTCAACCCGACCACGGGACAGGATCGCGTCATCTCCGAAGGCCAGAACGGCCTCACGATCACCCCGGACGGCACCGTCTATATCGCCGCAGGTGGCGGTCTCGACCCGCAAACCGCGGCCGCGGTCGGGCCGATCTCCAACGAGCTGCAAGGCGTGCTGAAGGTTTCCGGCTTGTTCGGATCCGATCCGTCCGCGGCCACCGTGACCCCGGAGTTCAATTCGCTTGCCTATGCGGCGGCGAACGGACCCGACGGTTCGACGACCCTCTACAACACCGAAAGCAACCTGAACGACATCACCGTCGGCTCGGACGGCAATCTTTATGCCGTGGATGCCGCCCGCAACGTGGTCTATGGACTGACGCCGGACGGAAAGACGGTGCTGAGCGCTACCGTGATCCAGAAGGAGCCACCGGTCCTGACGCCGCCGCAGTATGCCGCGGTGATCGCCGCCGGCGGCAACCCGGCTGAGCAGTATGCGGCCGAGATCAGCAACGTCACCTATAAGAACGCGCTCGGCCTGCCCGACGTTCCAGGCAACGTTCCGGTCCTGTCCGCAGCCACCGACCAGGAGCTGGCGAACCTCGGCATGGCGGTGATCGGGACGCTGGACACGTCCTCGATCAACAAGCTGCTGTCGATCGGCGCGACCCAGGCGGCCGGGATCATCACCGCGGTCGCCGGGGTTCTCGATCCCGCAACCGAGGCGTCGTTCACGTCGCTGAGCGCCACGGACGCGGGAACTCTGATCAGCCTGGCGGCCCAGGCGATCACCGCCGATCCGGCAATGGCGGCGGCGCTGCCGACGATCACGCCGACGCTCGCGGAAAGCCTCATCCACGTGGTGGCACCGGACCTTGATGCGGCGACGAACGCCGTCCTGTCCTCCATAGACCCGACGCAGGCGGCAAGCTTCATCACTGCCGTGGCGTCCAACCTCGATCCGTCCACGGCTGCCACGATCGCCTCGCTTGGCTCCGCCACCATCTCGAGCCTCGTCACCGACGTGGCCTCGACGATCGATCCCGCCACGCTGGCCTCGATCGCCTCCTCGGGAACGCTGGAGGTGTCCAACATCATCAAGGCGACGGTGGACGCGTTCACCTCGCCGACGAGCGCTGCGTCTACGGGTGCACCGAGCTCGGTGCCTGCGCCACACGGCGAGGACAGCGAGACCGCGATCGCCAACCTCGATCCGTCGACCTCGGTTCTTCCGTCGGACCCGACCAGCCCGTCGGTGGATCCCAGCAACATCTATGCGAACTCGTTCAACCCGTTCTTCGGCAACTTCGCTCCGGCCGCTGGCGACCCGCTCGCCCTGTCGGCCGGCTCGACCGGCACCTACACCGTCAACAACGTTTTCAGCTTCGGCGACCGGCTCGCGGACACCGGCACCTATGACCCGCTGCTGAAGGCGCTGGGCTACAACGCGCCGGCAACCACCGCGCCGTACTCGCCCACGGGAGACTTCTCGGATGGGCCGAAGTGGACCACCGACCTCGCCCAGATCCTGGGGGCCCATCAGTCGGCGCAGTACACCAACTTCGCCTACGAGTTCGCCACCGCCCAGTCCACGCCCGACTCGCTCGATCCGCTGAACGGCGAGCTGAACTTCAGCAACCAGCTCAACCTGTTCCAGCTCGCCAACCACAGCTTCAGCTCGAACGACCTGGTTACCGTCACGTTCGGCGGCAACGACCTGACCCTGCCGACCACGAACACGCCGGACCAGACGATCGCCCTGACCGTGAAGTCCATCATCGGTGGATTGCAGCAGGCGGTCGACCTCGGCGCGAAGCACTTCCTGGTCAGCAACCAGCCGGACCTCGGCATCACGCCGCTGTTCAGCAACCCGGCCTTCCAGGCGCAGACCGGCCTCACGCCGGCGACCCTGACCGCCGAGACCGACCAGTACAACAGCGCACTCAAGACCGCCTTGACCACTTTCGCCAGCCAGACCGGGACGGACGTGAAGGAGCTCGACCTCAACGCCCTGTTCAAGGGCATCGTGGCGGATCCGGCGTCCTACGGCTTCTCCAACGTCACCCAGCCGATCCTGTCCTCCACGCCCAGTGCGACAAGCTCGGCCGTGACCTACAACCCCGCGATCGTCGGGCAGGATCCGGCAGTACAGCATTCCAGCCTGTTCCTCGATCCGTACTTCGATCCCACCGCGCTCGGCCAGGCGGTCATCGCGCAGACGGCGCGGAGCACCCTGACGTGATGGCGGACGGATCCGACACCCGTCTCGACGTTCTGGATGCCGGGGGAGCGACGCAGGTCGCCCTTCCGGTTCCGGAAACGGTCGCAGAAGGCCTGATACAATCCCTCAGGGAGATGGGGGTCAGGCACGCCTTCGGCGTTTGCGGCGGTGCCCAGGCGCTGCTGTGGGCAGCGCTGTCGCGTCGCCTCGACGTGCTCCACTTCCGGCACGAGGCCGGCGCCGCGTTCGCGGCAGCGGAAGCCTGTCTCGCCAACGGGACCCCGGTCGTGGTGTTCACCACCACCGGACCCGGCATCACCAACGCCCTCACCGGCCTTGTGGCGGCGCGAACCGAAGGCGCCAAGGTGGTGCTGGTGTCGGCCTATGCCTCGGCACCCCAGCGCGGGCGCGGCGGCATCCAGGAAACCAGCGGCTACACCATGCCGACCGGCGGCCTGTTCGAGGCGGGGGCGTGGTTCGACGATGCGGTGATCCTGGAAAGCCCGGACCAGCTGCCGCAGGTGCTGCGCCGGATCGAGGCGGGCTTCGACCGCCCGGGCGGGTATGTCGCCCACGTCAGCATTCCCAACGCGATACAGGGCGCACCCTTGGCGCAGCCCTTCTCCTCGAGGGCACATGCGACCTCCGGTGAGCGTGGCCGCCTGGCCAGGCCAGGGGTCAACCACGCGGCAGTGGCGCGCTGTGCCACGCTGCTGGCTGCGGAGCCGTTCGCGATCTGGGTGGGCTTCGGCGCCCGCAACGCGTCGGCCGCCCTTCGAGCGTTCGTCGACAGGACCGGTGCTCCGGTGATGTGCTCGCCCCGCGCCAAGGGGTTGCTGCCGGAGGACCATCCCGGCTTCGTGGGGGTGACCGGCATGGGCGGCCATGCCGACGCGACCGCGACGTTCATGCGCACGCATGCGCCACGCCGGATCCTTGTGCTGGGCACCCGTCTCGGGGAGCCGACCTCGTTCTGGAACAACGCCCTGGTGCCACCGGATGGCTTCATCCACGTGGATGTCGATCCCAGGGTGCCGGGGGTGGCGTTCCCACAGGCGGAAACGTTCGCCGTGCAGGCGGACGCGCGCGACTTCCTCGAGGCCCTCCTGTCGGCCTGGCCGGCGGACGTCCCGTGCAGACCCATGTCCGATCTGGCCCGGCCACATCCGATCCCGCCTGCTCCCGGCAGCGACGGGCACGGTGCGGCACGCGTCCGGCCGGCGGCTCTGATGGCCGCGGTCCAGCGCCTGGTGGTCGATCGGGGAAACGCGGTGGTCCTGGCGGAGTCAGGCAACGCGTTCACCTGGGCGACCAACTACCTTCGCTTCTCGCAGCCCGACCGCTACCGGGTCAGCACCAATGTCGGCTCGATGGGCCATGCCGCGACCGGCGTGATTGGCGCCGCGATCGTGCGTGGCGCGGCGGTCGCGATCGTCGGCGACGGCGCGATGCTCATGAACAGCGAGGTCAACACCGCAGTGAAGAGGCAGGCGCGCGCCGTGTGGATCGTGCTCAACGACGGCCGCTACAACATGTGCCACCAGGGCATGGCCGCACTGGGAATGAGCGGCGTGGCCGATGCGCTGTTTCCGCCTGTCGACTTCGCCAGGCAGGCGCAGGCCCTGGGTGCCGACGGCGCCCGCGTCGAGCGCGAGGACATGCTGGAAGCGGCACTGGAAGCGGCGCTCGCCGCTCCGGGCCCCTATGTTCTCGACGTGCTGATCGATCCCGACCAGATCGCTCCCACCCGTGGACGCAATGAAGGTCTTCGCGCGGCCCAGGCCGTGCTGCAGCGGGATGGTCTCAGCTTTCCCGTTATCGCCGCGAACTAGAACGGAGCGTTTCCCTCGATGGAAAGCAACACCTTCGCCACGTCGACCTTTATCGCCGTTCCGGAAGCGGACGCGTTCGCCTACCTGCGCGATCTCAGGAACCTCGACGAGTGGACACTGTACAGCCGGATGCTGGAGCAGATCGACGAGAACACGTGGCGCGGCACCGCGTCCGGCTACCAGCACGACCTGTACTATCATGTCCGCCTGATCGAGACCCCGAAGTTCCGCGGTGTGGAGTGGCATTGCGGCTACGAATACGGAAAGTACTTCCAGTGCTATCCGGCGATGCTGTTCCCGGCCAGCTATCTCGGATCGAACGAGGACGGCGTCTACTTCCACTGGCTGAGCTTTGTCGGACCGGAACGCCGCACGCCGATGATCATGCAGGGCATTCACCTGGTGCACACGGCCGAGATCCGTTCGCTCAAGGCGGCGCTCGAACGGAAAGCCGGGCTGCAGGCGGCGGCCCGTGGGCGGTTCGACATCCAGACCGACTCCATCTTCGTCGACGCGCCGTTCGAGTTGGCGTCGCCCTATCTGGGCGACGTGCGCAACATGCAGAACTGGGCCTACTTCCTGAAGCCGAACGGTGCCGCCGACGCAACGCAGGGCAGCTTTCTCGACGAATATGGCCAGAAGGTCGAGATCCGGAGCCAGACCTTCGATTGCGGGAACTACTCCATCATCGAGTTCGAGCATCACTATGCGGACAGCGTGCAGCGCACGTGCCTGGTGCTGGTCCCATGCTCGCACGCGTTCGGCAACCCCAACGCCAAGGGCTGCGTGCAGCACCGCATCGCGTTCTTCGAGCGCGACGTTCCGGCGCAGCGCGGCAAGCTGCAGATCGAGGACTACGGCGCCGAAAGCATGAGCCTCAAGCGCGTGCTCGAGAACAAGGCTGGAAACCTGCAATCCTTCGGCCGCGGCATGAGCTACGTGCCGGAGGCAGCGCTGTGACCGAGTCGGAGGGCCTGACCTCGCTCGATTTCGAGGTGAGAACAAGCCACGAGCCCGGCAGCATGGGGCTGGAGCCCGCGGCTCCTGCCTGGGACGAAGCCGAGCCCGGCCCCGCGCCCGGCATCCTGCTGCTCGACAACTACGACAGCTTCACCTTCAACCTGTTCCACAGGCTGGGCGAGCTCGGGGCGCGGATCGAGGTCCGCCGCAACGATTTCTCGACGCCCGAGGAGGCGCTGCGCCTCGGACTGGACGCGGTGGTGATCTCGCCCGGGCCCTGTGACCCGGACCGGGCCGGGATCTCGCTCGGCCTGATCCAGAAGGCGGCGGAGGTGTGCCCGGTGCTCGGGGTGTGCCTCGGTCACCAGGCGATCGGGCAGGTTTTCGGCGGCCGCGTGGTGCGGGCGCCGACGCCCATGCACGGCAAGGTCGACCTCATCCACCACGACGGCACCGGGTTGTTCAGGTCGCTGCCGAACCCGTTCCCGGCCACGCGCTACCACAGCCTGATCGTCGAGCGGGATAGCCTGCCGCCGGAGCTCAAGGTCAACGCCTGGACCAAGGACGGCCTGATCATGGGCCTGCGCCACGAGCGTCTGCCGGTCCACGGCGTACAGTTCCATCCCGAAAGCATCGAGACTGTGGCCGGGCACGACCTGCTGAAGAACTTCCTGGCCATCGTATCGCGCGGCGCGCACGCATGAGCCAGGCGCTGAAACCGGTGCTCGAACGGCTGGCGCGCGGCGAGCAGCTCTCGGCCGAGCAGGCCGAGGCCACCTTCGACACCATCTTCGACGGCGACGCGACGCCTGGGCAGATCGGCGCGCTGTTGATGGCGCTGCGGGTTCGCGGGGAGACGGTGTCGGAGATCACTGGCGCCGTGCGCTCGCTCAGGGCTCGCATGGTCAGGGTGCACGCGCCGGACGGCACGATCGACACCTGCGGCACGGGTGGGGACGGCAAGCACACCCTGAACATCTCGACCGCCGTGGCGTTCGTGGTCGCCGGCTGCGGGGTGCCCGTGGCCAAGCACGGCAACCGGGCGGTGTCGTCCCGCTGCGGCGCGGCCGACGTGCTGGAAGCGCTGGGCGTCAACGTCGGGAACCCGCACGCGGCAGGCGAGACCATTCGCAGGTCCGGCCTCGGCTTCCTGTTCGCCACCAGCCACCACCAGGCGATGAGCCATGTCGGACCCATCCGGCGCGAGCTCGGGCTGCGCACGATCGTCAACCTGCTGGGCCCGTTGTCCAACCCGGCGGGGACGCGGCGTCAGCTGCTCGGCGTCTTCTCCAGGGACTGGCTGGTGCCGGTGGCCAGCGTGCTGCGCAGTCTGGGCTCGACCCGTGCGTGGGTCGTGCATGGGGAGGACGGCCTGGACGAGCTGACCACCACCACGCGCTCGCACGTGGCGGAACTCCGCGAGGATGGTAGCATCGTCTGCTTCGAGGTGCACCCCGAGCAGGCCGGCGTCGCGCGTGCCGAGCCGGACGCGCTGACCGGCGGGGATGCGCCGCATAACGCCCGGGCCTTGTCGGCACTGCTTGCCGGCGCCAAGGGTGCGTATCGCGACGTCGTCGTGCTCAATGCGGCCGCCGCCCTCGTGGTCGCCGGCGTCGCCGACTCGTTGCCTTCCGCAGCCGAACTTGCCAGACGATCGCTGGACAGTGGCGCTGCGGCCGGAACGCTCGCGGCCCTTGTCCGCGCGACCAACGAACTCGCCGCATGAGCGACAAGCTAGCCGAGATCTGCGCCACGACGCGCCTGCACGTCGGGCGCTGCCGGAATGTCGCATCGTTTCCGCTCGTGGAACGGCAGGCACTTGCCGCCAGCCCGCCACGCGGCTTCGTGCGCGCCCTGCGGTCGGCTGTCGAGAACAACCGCGTTGGATTGGTTGCCGAGATCAAGAAGGCGAGCCCGAGCCGAGGGTTGATCCGCACCGATTTCGACCCGGTGGCCCTGGCGATGTCCTACGAGCTCGGCGGCGCGACATGCCTGTCGGTGTTGACCGACGAGCCCTACTTCCAGGGTGCGCTCGGCTATCTTTCCGCAGCGCGTTCGGCGGTAGGGCTTCCCGTGCTCCGGAAGGACTTCATCGTCGACCGGTACCAGATCTTCGAGGCACGGGCCGCGGGCGCGGACGCGATCCTGCTCATCATGGCAGCCCTGAACGACAACGAGGCAGTGGAATTCGAGCGCTGCGCGCAGGACCTGAAGATGGACGTGCTGGTGGAAGTGCATGACGAGCGGGAGCTTGACCGCGCGCTCGGCCTTCGTTCCCCCTTGATCGGCGTGAACAACCGCAACCTGAAGACGCTCCGGGTCGACCTGTCGACGACGGAACGCTTGTCCGGCCTGGTTCCGAAAGACCGAATGCTCGTGTGCGAAAGCGGGATCGAGACGCCTGCCGACATCGCGCGCATGAAGACGGCCGGAGCCGGATGCTTCCTTGTCGGGGAAAGCCTGATGCGCCAGGCGGATGTCGCATCCGCGACCGCGGCCTTGCTGGCCGAGGTGGCGTCATGATGCAGACCTGGCCCTCGCGAAACGTTCTGACCGAGGCCTACGACGCGGGGCGGTCCCAGGTCGCCTGGACGACCCTCGTCGCCGATCTCGAAACGGCTCTCGGGGCGATGATGAAGGTCACCCACGCCGAGCGCCACAGCTTTCTTCTGGAGTCGATCGAAGGCGGAACCAGCCATGGCCGCTATTCCTACATCGGCTTCAGGCCCGACCTGATCTGGCGCTGCCGCGGCCAGCAGGCCGAGATGAACCGCATGGTTCTCGGCGGCGGCGAGGCGTTCGAGCCGGAAGCGCTGTCGACCCTGGACAGCCTGCGTGCCCTGATCGAGGAGTCGCGGATCGAGCTCCCGCCGGAACTTCCCCCGGGGAGCGCCAGCCTGATCGGGTTCTTCGCCTACGACTTCGTGCGGCTGATCGAGTCGCTGCCGTCGAGCAATTCTGACGAGCTTGACCTGCCGGACGCGATGCTGATGCGCCCGACGATCATCCTGATCTTCGACAACGTCATGCAGCTGATGACGGTGGTCACCACGATCTATCCGGCTGCGGACGTTCCCGCCTCGGTCGCGCTGGATCAGGCATACGAGCGTCTGGCGGGCGTCACGAACGACCTCAAGCAGGGCCTGCCGCCGCAAGCGGTGGTGCATGTGGATGGCGCGATGCCGCTGCCGGTGCCGAACCGGACACGTGAACAATATCACCAGATGGTCGAGCGGGCGAAGACCTACATCCGCGCTGGCGACGCGTTCCAGGTGGTGCCGTCGCAACGCTTCTCCCAGCCCTTCGAGCTGCCTGCACTGGCGCTCTACCGGTCGCTGCGCCGGCTCAATCCGTCGCCGTTCTCCTTCTATCTCGACCTGGGAGACTTCTGCCTCGTCGGCTCCTCGCCGGAAATCCTGGTACGTCTCCGCAACGAGACCGTGACCATCCGCCCGATCGCAGGCACGCGGCCGCGGGGCGAGGACCGCGCCTCGGACCTGGCGCTGGAGCAGGGATTGCTGGCGGATCCGAAGGAGCGTGCCGAACACCTGATGCTTCTGGACCTGGGACGGAACGATGTCGGACGGGTGGCCAAGATCGGCAGCGTGCGCGTGACGTCCAAGATGATCGTCGAGCGCTACTCTCACGTCATGCACATCGTATCCAACGTGGAGGGCGAGCTCGACCGGGAGCGCGCCGACCTGCTCGACGTGCTGTGCGCCGGCTTTCCTGCCGGCACCGTGTCCGGGGCGCCGAAGATCCGCGCGATGGAGATCATCGAGGAGCTCGAGCCGGTGCGCCGCAGCTTCTACGCGGGCGGCATCGGCTACATCGGTGCGAACGGCAACCTCGATACCTGCATCAGCCTTCGCACCGGGCTGCTCAAGAACGGGCGGCTCTACGTGCAGGCGGGGGGTGGGGTGGTCGCGGACTCCGATCCGGAAGCCGAGTACCAGGAGTCCTGCAACAAGGCGCAGGCGCTGTTGCGTGCGGCGAGGGACGCCTACGAACTCGCGATCGAGCAGACCGCCTACGCCGACCAGGCATAGACACCAAACGGGCAAGACCAATCCACGACGTTCCACTACCGGTGAAAAATGGATAACTATTCTGACGACGTAACCAATGCCGGGACGGCGGGCCTGTCGGGCGCGTGGCTGCCGGATCATCCCAAGGCGTGGTCTCCGGGCTCGTGGCGGAACTGGCCGGTGCAGCAGATCCCGGACTTCCCCGATGCGACGCACCTGTCCAAGGTCGAGACGCGCCTTGCCACGTTTCCGCCGCTGGTGTTCGCCGGGGAAGCGCGGGCCTTGCAGGCGCAGCTGGCCGAGGTGGCGGAGGGTCGCGGCTTCCTGCTGCAGGGCGGGGACTGCACGGAAAGCTTCGCCGAGTTCCGGGCCGACAACATCCGCGACACCCTGCGGGTGCTGTTGCAGATGGCCGTGGTGCTGGCCTTCAGCTCCGGTCTCCCCGTCGTCAAGGTGGGGCGGCTGGCGGGACAGTTCGCCAAGCCGCGCTCCTCGGCGCTGGAACAACGGAACGGAGTGGATCTCCCAAGCTATCGCGGCGACATCGTCAACGCGATCGAGTTCGACGAGGCGTCGCGCCGTCCGGATCCCGACCGCCAGGTGCGAGCCTATTCGCAGGCTGCGGCCACGCTCAACCTGCTGCGGGCCTTCACCAACGGCGGCTACGCCGGGCTGAACCAGGTCCACAACTGGAACCTGAGCTTCGTGGCGAACTCGCCGCTCGGCGAACGCTACGGCGAGGTCGCGGACCGCATCACCAAGACGCTCAGCTTCATGAAGGCGTGCGGTCTGACCGAGGCGAACACGCCCAGCATGGCCACCACGAGCCTCTACACCTCGCACGAAGCGTTGCTGCTCGGCTTCGAGCAGGCGCTGACCCGAACCGACTCCCTGACCGGGTCGTGGTACAACACCGCAGCGCATCTGGTCTGGCTCGGCGACCGCACCCGCAACCTCGACGGTGCCCACGTGGAGTACGTCCGCGGGCTTGCGAACCCGTTGGGATTGAAGGCTGGCCCGACCACGGATCCGGACGACATGCTGCGTCTGATCGACATCCTCAACCCGGGCAACGTGCCCGGGCGGATGACCATCATCACGCGGATGGGTCACGATCAGGTCGAGACCCACCTGCCGCGGCTGATCCGGGCGGTGCAACGGGAAGGCCGCAAGGTGGTGTGGTCGTGCGACCCGATGCACGGCAACACGGTGAAGGTGACCTCGGGCTTCAAGACCCGGCCGTTCCAGCACGTCATGCAGGAGATCGAGCGGTTCTTCGACGTCCATTGGGCGGAGGGGACGCATCCCGGCGGCATCCACATCGAGATGACCGGCCAGAACGTCACCGAGTGCACCGGCGGCGCTAACCCCGTGCTGGAGGCGGCCCTGGCGGACCGCTACCACACCCACTGCGACCCGCGCCTCAACGCGGAGCAGAGCCTGGAGGTCGCCTTTCTTCTCGCCGAGCGGCTCAAGGACAGGCGCAGCACCGGCGCGATGCGGTCATAGCGCCGATGATGCCGAACCCGTCTTCCGTCGTTCCGCCGGGGCAGCCCGATCCGCCGCTCCGGACGGCTCCGTTGTTCCGCCAGATCACCTTTGTCGGGATCGGCCTCATCAACGGCTCGCTCGCCCGCGACGTGCGCCGCCTCGGTCTCGCCGCGCGCCTGGTCGCGACGGCGCCGAACGCAGCGTGCCTCGACGAGGCGCTGTCCCTTGATCTGGTGGACGACGCAACGATGGATGCGGTGGCGGCCGTGCGGGACGCCGATCTGGTCGTCATGGGCGTGCCGGTGGGTGCCAGCGGCGACGCGGCGCGTGCCATCGCCCCAGGGCTGCGTCCGGATGCGATCGTGACCGATGTCGGCTCGGTCAAGAGCCAGGTGATCGACATGGTCGCACCTCATCTCGACATGCAGCGGTTCGTTCCAGGGCATCCGGTGGCCGGAACCGAGCGGTCGGGACCGGCCGCGGCGATCGACCGGCTATTCCACGGGCGCTGGTGCATCCTGACACCGTCCGATCGCACCGGAAGCAGGGCGATGGAGCGCGTCAAGGCCCTGTGGGAGGGGGTCGGGTCGCGGGTCGAGCTGATGAGTGCGGAGCATCATGACAAGGTGCTCGCCATCACCTCGCACTTGCCGCACCTGCTGGCGTTCAACATCGTCAACACGGCCGACGACCTCGAGGGCGTCATGAAGGCCGAGGTGCTGAAGTACGCGGCTGGCGGCTTCACCGACTTCACCCGCATCGCCGCCTCCAACCCGATCATGTGGCGGGACGTGTTCCTGCACAACAAGGAGGCGCTGTTCGAGATCATCGGCCGCTACATCGAGGACCTGCTGGCGTTGCAGCGCGCCATCCGGTGGGACGAGGCCGAGGCGCTGGTGGAACGTTTCGAAAGCGCGCGATCCGTTCGGCACGAGGTTCTGCGTGCCGGACAGGCCTACAAGCGTGTTCCGGCAAACGGCTACGAAAGGGTGGGCACGCTGCAGGCCGCCTACCCTTAAGTCGGGCGCAACACCGCGGCACCTTGTTCCAGCCAACAAACACGAGGGAGAAACAAGATAATGGCAAGCAGCGGCTCCTATCCGGCCAGCGCCTA
>CAXUDP010000070.1:0-18723 GCA_964249735.1 uncultured Acetobacteraceae bacterium
GCACGCGCCAGATTGTCAGCAGCATGAACCCGGCGAGAGCCAGGACGAAGTCGGATGGGCGCTGGACGGCGCTGGTCCACACCGGATCATAGAACGCCGCGCCGAGCAGCCCGACGACGGCCGCATTGGTGCCACGCACCGCGGCCCCTGCCCCCGGGTAGAGGCGCCAGCGCTCCCAAAAGGGCAGCACGCCGACCAGCAGCAGCAGGCCAGGCAGGAAGATCGCCAGCAGGGGTATGATCGCTCCCACCACACCGCCAGCACCGGGACGCAGCACCGCGCCGAGAAAGGCGGCGAAGGTGAACAGCGGGCCCGGCACGGCCTGCGCCGCGCCATAGCCGGCCAGGAACACATCACCCGATACCCAGCCGGGACCGACGATGGCATCGTGCAGGAGCGGCAGCACGACATGGCCGCCTCCGAACACCAGCGCGCCCGAACGGTAGAAGGCGCCGAACACCGCCAAGCCGTGGCCGTACGGCAGCAACGACAAGGCCAGCAGCGCCGCGAAGGCCGCCAGGCAGGCAATGCCGACCCGCGGCGGCACCTGCAGCGCCAACGTCCCCGGAGCGCCTGGTGCCGCGCCGTCTTGGCAGAGCACAAGGCCGACGAACGCACCGGAAACGATGGCGCCGAGCTGCCCGACCGAGACCGGCGCGAAGGTCGCGACCGCGGTTGCCAGGAGCGCGATGCCTGCGCGCGCCCGGTCCGGGCAAAGCGAGCGTGCCAGGCCCCACACGGCCTGTGCCACGACGGCAACGGCCATCAGCTTCAGCCCGTGCAGCAGCCCTGTCCCGACCGGCGAGGCGGACAGCCTGTTGGCGCAGGCGGCGAACGCCACCATCAAGGCGGCGGAGGGCAGGGTGAAGCCGGCCCAGGCCGCGAGGCCGCCCCACGGCCCGGCGCGGAGCAGCCCCAGCGCGAAGCCGGTCTGGCTCGATGCCGGTCCGGGCAGGAACTGGCATACCCCCACCAGCTCGGCGTAGGCCTGCTCGCTCAGCCAACGGCGCCGCTCGACCATCTCGGCACGGAAGTAGCCGAGATGGGCAACCGGACCGCCGAAGGCGATCAGGCCGAGCTTCAGGAAGGCCAGCAGTACTTCGGCCACGGTTCCCGCCGGACGGGCACGTCGGCCTTCTGATGCGAGATGGGTATTCATCATGTCTTTCATGTAACATGCCCGCCGCGCCCACTGGACGAAGGGGAAGCAAGGATCGTTTCCCTCCACCTACACGCATGCCCTGGCGCGCGTGGCCGGAAGCGACTGGTCCGCTTCCGAGTGAACGTGGGCAGAAACCAGACGTAGATCTTGCAGGGTTCGATGAGGCTGCCTGAAACTAAAGTCCAATCGAAACCCGGCTTCTCCAATGACATGTCCAGCAAGTTCGAAGAACCTCTCAGCCTGCTCGCTGAGCGGGAACCTACCGAACACCCGGATGACGATCGTGCGTCCTCTCGTCTGCGCGTATTTCCGGGTTATTTGCTCGCTATCGATGAACTCCTTCCGGCGAGACGCATTCATTTCTGGTGATGGCGCAACCGCCGCGTCACCCTCTGACCTGCTTCGTCATGGGCGACATCGCCGACGATCTCGGCGCGATCCTCGCTCATCTGCGCGACGCCGCGCCGACCATGCAGCAGGGCGGTGGCATCCGCTACGACTTCTCGCAAAGCTTGCGGTGAGCCATGGAGGGGTGCTGACTCGGCCCGATGGTCGACTGTCCGCTGTATCCAGCCAACGCGGGAGAGCCCTGCTACCGGCCTCAACGCTCGGCGCTGAATAGCCACGTCCCATTCACTGGTCAGTCTCACCGCGCCGGATTAGCCTTGAAACGCGGGGTTTTGTAAGGTCCTGAAGGCTAAGTGGCGCAAGCCTGTGGGTCGGCAGGGGGACGCGTCGGTTGTATCGAGAGGTTGAAGTGGATGAGGGTTCTCACGATCATCAGGCGGGGCCGGACAAGCATTCATGGATCGTGGATCAATCAGGTCCGCAACCTGACCGATATCGGCATCAGCACCTTCGTCGACACGGATGAGGAGCCGGGTGCCGTGCTTCACCACAAGCACGAGGGGACCAAGCAGGAGGCACTGCACGACCTCTTCACCAGTCGCCCGGACCTGCTGACGCGCTACGACTACGTCTGGTGCGTGGAGGACGACCTGCACATCCCCTACGAGTCGGCCTACGGGATCCTCAACACGTTATCCAACACACCGTTGTCGCTTTGTGCGCCTTCATTGACCTACTACAGCCACTTCTCATGGCTTTGCACCATCAGCAACGACAACCTGCTCCTACGCGGTGTCGATTTCATCGAGACAATGGCACCCATCTTCTCGTCCGACCTGCTCCGGGAAGTGCTGCCGAGCTTTACCCGGTTCCCAATCTGGGGCTCGTGCGTGGCCTGGAAGCAAGCGATGCATCGCCGCGGCGAGATCAGCATACAGTTCGACGAGTTCCCGATCGTGCATACTCGGCCGGTGGGCGGCGGCTCTCTCTATAGACTTGCGGTGCGCGAGCCTCACCTCGACCTGGAGGACGCCTACCGCTTGCACAACTCCGACTTCGGATCCTACGGCAGCAGCTGGTTTGGCAAGACCCGCAACGGCCGCATCCTGACCGGAATGGCGCTCTACCATGCAATGCTCGATGGCTACCGGCGATTTTTTGACTATCATCCAGGCACCGAGCAGACGTTTATCGCGGAACAGGGAAGGTTCACGGATTTCCAGAACCGGTTCGTCGAGCGCCTCAACTTCAACGTGCGCGGCGACATCCTGCGGGAATACAATCACCTCAATGGCTTTGACGATTTCCGCTCGGTCGTCGACATTCCTTGGATGTTCGGCTCGGAGGAGCATGGCGACTACCGTGAGCTCCGTCTGCGCCGCAATGGGCGAGTAGAACCGCAAGCCGACGCAAACGAGACGAGTTGGTGCACCCGTGACGGCAACATCTGCTTGCTCGATCGCTTTGGACGCCTTGGGGTGGAATTCACTTCCAGAGAAACTGACACCGATGGTGGTATTCCTACTCTCCACGGTGCAAGCCAGTTGCATCCGGGTCTTGCCCTGTATCTACGACCGTTGCGGACGGGGGCAAGCGCCGCCTGACGTGACAAGCGGTTGCCGCTGCAAAAGGTGCCAGCCGGCAGGAATCGACGTCAACGGATGGTGACGTCGTCGGCGAGAATGTGCCGACGGAGTAACGTTCGCACAATCACGCAGGCATGGAGAAGTCGGCGGCTGGGAGCCAAAGCTCGGAGTTGAGAATGAGCGTCATCCGCGGCTCCACGGAGGATACCCAAACATCGCCTGCAGGCGGAAGAAAACGGGAAGACGGCTCGGTCGCCGTCCGCTTCGGAGAAGGCGCCAGTCTGCACCAACGACCGCTCCGGGGCGCAAAGCAGCCGAGCCGGTCGGCTACTGATGGATGGCGGCGGAAGTCGGACGCGGGGCATGCAGCCGTTCCAACAGGAGTGGCTTTGCTGAACCCTGTCTGACGGCAGCCCTCAGGATGGTGACGCATCGTCCGAAGTGCGCGACCGGTCGGAGCAGAACCCGGTGCCGGGACGCCGGATGTCGGGGCTGCGGCCTGAGGGACCAGTCCAATGGACGGGTGCCAGTGTCGCGGTGGCGGGCGTCGTGGCTTCGCCACCTTGGGCGACCGGCGGGAGAGCAGGCATCGCTGTGCACCCGGTTGAGGACCGGGTGCACATACGAGTTCTGCCCGAGCGGGCTAGTGGGCAGGGGCGGCGGCGGGCATGTCGTCGGGCTCGGCGATGCTGTCGAGGTCGGGGCGGGGGAGGCCGCTGCGGACGCCCCAGATGCAGAACCCGAGCGACGCCAGGGCGACCACGCCCATGTCCCAGCCGAACGGGAGCCAGCCCAGGCCGCCGAACTCGTGGCTGCCGACCAGGGACAGCAGCGCCATCGTCACGAGATAGCAGACCAGCCAGATCGCGGCGCGGAGCTCGGCGACCAGGGCGGTGGCGGAGGCGCCGCGGCGATACCAGACATAGATCGGCAGGGAGACCACCAGGAGCAGGATGATCTCGGCGGTGAGCGGCCAGCGGGCCCAGAACAGCAGCTCGGAGGCGACGACGAAGGCCGCCGGGCCGAGCACGCCGATGGCGGGCACGCGGACCGGGCGGCGCAGGTCGGGCGCGGTGCGTCGCAGCGTCAGGGCCGAGATCGGCAGCATCAGGTAGGAGATCACGGTGGCGACAGAGATCGCGGCGGCAAGCGAGCCCCAGCCGCGGAAGAAGTACAGGAACACGAAGGCGACGGCGAGGTTGAACCACAGCGCCGGGCGCGGGGCGCCGTGGATGGGGTCGACACGGCCGAGCACCGCGGGTGCTGTGCCGTTGCGCTGGGCGCCGACCACCATGCGGGCGGTGCTGGCCATGTAGGCGGTGCCGGTGCCGCTCGGGGACAGGAAGGCGTCGAAGTAGAGCAGGATCGCCAGCCAGTTCAGGTTGAAGGCGAGCGCCAGCTGCGCGAACGGCGACGAGAAGGTGATGTGCGACCAGCCGCCGGCGGACTGGACGCGGGCGGGGTCGACGGCGCCGAGATAGGCGACCTGGAGCAGCAGGTAGACCACGGCGGCGATCGCGACCGAGCCCAGCACGGCGAAGGGGATGTTGCGGTCTGGGTTGCGTGTCTCGCCGGCCAGGTTGAGCGCGGTCTGGAAGCCGTTGAAGGCGAAAATGATGCCCGACGTGGCGACGGCGGTGAGCACGCCGGCGCCGCCATAGGGCAGGAAGCCGCCGACTCCCGGGACGCCGGCGGCGGTGGCGCCGGTGATGTTGCCGGGGTGCCAGGAACTGGCGATCAGGGCGATGCCGGTCAGCGCCGGGACGATCAGCTTGAACACGGTGATCAGCGTGTTGAAGCGGGTGAACAGGGTCACGCTCCAGAAGTTGAGCAGGAAGTAGACCACCACCAGAAGGCCGGCGAGCACCAGCGCGAACGGGGTCAGCTGCTCGTTCACGTAGAGGCCGTGCGCCCAGGCGTAGGGCCAGGAGCTCATGTACTGGATGGAGGCTTCGGCCTCGACCGAGATCGAGCTGGCGATGGCGATCCAGTTGGCCCAGGCGGCGAGGAAGCCGACCAGGGGACCGTGGGTGGCGTGGGAGAAGCGAACCATGCCGCCGGGGACCGGGAACATGCCGCCAAGCTCCGAGGCGAGCCAGCCGATCACCAGCACCACCGCGGCGCCGATCAGCCAGGCCAGGATGGCGCCGGGACCGGCGATGGAGGCGGCACGCGCGGCGCCGAACAGCCAGCCGGACCCGATGATGGAGCCGATGCCGGTGAACAGGAGCGCCCAGGCGCCGATCTCGCGCTTGAGCGGCCCGGTTTGGGGTGGAAGCGACATGGACGCGAAAACTCCCTGGACACTGTCGGACGGCGGCCGGCCGTTGGAAGCCGACGCGACCGGCGCGGCGCGTCCACTGCCGGGACACTGAGGCGCATGGCAGGTATGCCGTGGCGGGAGGCTATCCGGCAATGGTCCGGGAGGATGGCGGTGGCGGACGCGGGGATGGTGGAAGGGACGGTCCGGGCGGTCTGGCCGCGGCCGGGACGCTGCCGGGCGGCGGTGGCGGGGAACGACCCGGCGGCGCCGGCCGCGTCCGGGGTGACGTGGCCGGTCCGTCGTCCCGACCCCGGGTCACTGTCGGGACGTTGTCGATGCCGATGGTCGGGTCGTCGCAGGTGCCGTCATGGTCGAACAGGATGCGCGCCGGCATCCGGTGAAGCGGTCGGAACGGACGGTGGACTCCGGTGGACGCGGTGGATCGCCGGATCCTGCTGCCTGCCGGAGGATGCGACTGCACCCTGCTGGGGCATCGCCGGGCGAGGCGGGTTGGTCGGTCCCGCCGTGCTGGCGGCGCATCCGGCGTCTGGTCTAGGACACGGTGATCCGCCGCCGCGTCGCGCTGCTGCGCCCGAAGACGGTTGATGCCGGCGCGGGCGTTTCCGTCCAGCCACGAACCAGCCGGCAAGGCGCGTGCCGGGCCGCCCGGTCCTGCTGCGCCGTGGCAGCGGTTCCGGACGGTGGTCGAGTTCCGCATCGTGTCCGGAAACGTCGACTGCCTGCTGGTGGAGGTCTGCGGTCAGCGTCCCGGTCGGTAACCGGGGCGACGGCGTGCGTTGCGGCGCTTCCGGTGGACTGCGCGACCGGCGAGGCGCGCAGGCGGCGGCGGGGCGGAGGCAAGCTGCCGGATCACTCCTGCAGCTGCCGGCTCGGCATCTCGTTGGCGGCGACCAGGGCGCAGGCGATGGCGACGGTGCGCCGGGCCTGGTGGCGGATGGCGTCGAGATCCTCCGGGCGCGGCGGCCGGTTCTCGCTGCCGACGATGGCAGAGGCGCCGTAGGGGGAGCCGGCCTCGAGCATCGTCTGGTCGGTGTAGCCGGTCGGCACGATCACCATGCCGAGATGCGCCATCGGCGCGTAGAGGGACAGGGTGACGACCTCGCTGCCGCCATGTGGCCAGGAGGCGGTGGCGAACGCGCCGCCGACCTTGCCGGCGAGCGTTCCCTGCTTCCATTGCGGCCCGAGCTGGTCGAGGAAGTTCTTCAGCTCGGTCGCCATGGCGCCGAAATAGCAGGGCGTGCCGAACAGGATCGCGTCGGCCCATTCGGCGTCGTCGTGCGTGGGGGCGTCGTGCAGCGCGTTCTGGCGGGCGGCGCTCTCGGTCCAGCCTTTCACCTTGGCCATCGACGCGGCGTCGGCAACCTCGCGCGCGCGACGGACGCGCACCTCGGCGCCGCCTTCCCGGGCCGCTTCCGCGGCGGCGTTGGCGAGCGCTTCCACCGATCCGGTGCGGGAATAGTACACGATCAGCAGGCGCGTCGGTGTCGGGGCGGGATCGGGCAACGGGAACTCCTCGGCCGGCGCCGGGCTGCGGCGGCGAGGCATAGGTGCTGCCGCAGGCATGACCGCGAAAGGCCGGCGGGAGTCACGTGTGGTTCAGCGCCGGATCGGGTCCGGGTGCGTCGGCCGGCAACGAGGCCCCGGAGCGGTGGTCGCGCCCGGGAGCGGGACGGGAAGCGGAGGCTGGATCGGGCTGTTCGCGGCATGTCGTCCGCGTGCCGTCCGGGCGCTCCCGCTGCTCGGGCATCGGGAGCACCGGATCGGACCATGTACTCGAACTGTCGCCGGACGCGCTGCATGGTGGCTGGTTGACAACGACGCGGCGCGGATCGCGGCAAGGCCTGGGTTCGTGCGATGCGTCGCACCGGGTGGGCGGTGGTGGCGGTCGATGTCCCGCCGGATATTTCACCCTTGTTATCGAAAAATTCATGCTATCTGCTGCCGATGGCCTTGGCGCGCGATGTGGCGTGGGAACGGTCATGGTTGCCGGGGTCGGGATGGACGGTCTGCGAGCGGTGGTCGGGGAGGCGGGACGCCTCCAGCGGGGCGGTGGCCTGCCTGGGTTGCCGCACACGTCGAAGGCAGGGCTCGGTCCGGCATGATGAACGCGGATGTGGTCGCGGCGGTCATGCGGTCCGCGTCGCGCATGCGGATCGGGCCGGCCCTGAGCCAGGTGGTGCGAAGCGCGGCGCACGCCGCCGGATGCCCGGTGGCCGCATTCTTCTTCCATGAGGCAGAAGGCTTCAGCGTGGGCGCCTCCTTCGGGCTCGACGGGTTGGGCAGCGAGGCGATCGACCGCCGGGTGCTGGCGGCCGCGGTCGAGGCCGGTGACGACGACCTGCGCATCATCAACGACCTTTCGGTCGAGCCGGACCTGGATGCGACGAAGGGCGGGCAGAGCGCGATCCGGTTCATTGCCTCGATCCGGGTGACCAACGGGGCCGACGCGTCGCTGTCCGGCGTGCTGGTGGTGGCCGACCTGGCGCGTCGCGCCGGGCTGAGTGCGGCGCAGACCTACGTGCTGCGCACGCACGGCGCGCAGGTCTCGGTGCTGTTCGAGCTGTTCGTCCTGCGCAGGCAGATCGACGATGGGCAGCCGTCGTCGCAGCCGCGCGTCGACACCGAGCGGCTGCGGCTGCTGGAGTCGGTGGTGGTGAACGCGAACGACGCGGTGCTGATCACCGAGGCGGAGCCGATCGACCTGCCCGGGCCGCGGATCGTGTACTGCAACGCCGCCTTCACCCGGACCACCGGCTACGAGGAGGCGGAGGTGCTCGGGCTGACGCCGCGCATCCTGCAGGGTCCCCACACCGACCGGGCGGTGCTGGACCGGCTGCGCCAGGCGCTGTCGCGCTGGGAGCCGATCGAGGTCGAGCTGTTCAACCGGCGCAAGGATGGGCAGGGGTTCTGGGTCGAGCTCAGCATCGTGCCGGTGGCGAACGAGGTGGGCTGGTACACGCACTGGGTGTCGGTGCAGCGCGACGTGAGCGACCGCAAGCAGGCCGAGGAGACGGTGATGCGGGCGCGGTTCGCGGCGGCCGAGAACGTGCTGCTGGAACAGGAGATACGGGAACGCAAGCGGGTGGAGGCGCAGCTCAGCTACGCCGCGTTCCACGACGACCTGACCAAGCTCAGCAACCGCACCTACTTCATGAACCGGCTGAACGCCGCCCTGGTGCGGGCCGGGATCGGGTCGGGCAGCCGGTGCGCGGTGCTGTTCATGGACCTGGACCGGTTCAAGCTGGTCAACGACAGCCTGGGCCACCGCGCCGGCGATCTGCTGCTGATGGAGGTGGCGCACCGGCTGCGTGCCTGCGCGCGTCCGCAGGACACGCTGGCGCGGATCGGCGGCGACGAGTTCGTGCTGCTGATGGAGGACGTGGACGAGGCGTCGGCGGCGGTCGGGACGGCGGAGCGGATCATCTCGGCGATGCGTCAGCCGGTCTGGCTCGGCAAGCAGGAGATCTTCTCCTCCTGCAGCATCGGCGTGGTGCTGGACACCGGGCGCTACGGCCAGCCCGAGGAGCTGATGCGCGACGCCGACATCGCGATGTACCAGGCCAAGCGCACCGAGGCCGGCAGCTACAGCGTGTTCGCCCCCACCATGCGGGCCGACGCGGTGGCGGCGCTGGCGTTGCAGACCGACCTGCAGAATGCGGTCGGGCGGGGCGAGTTCATCCTGCACTACCAGCCGATCTGCAACGTGCTGACCGGCGCCATCGCCGGGGTCGAGGCACTGGTGCGCTGGCAGCATCCGGAGCGCGGGCTGGTGGCGCCGGGCGGCTTCATCGCGGTGGCGGAGGAGACTGGGCTGATCCGCGGCATCGGCCGCTGGGTGCTGGGGGAGGCGTGCGCGCAGATGCGGCGCTGGCGCGACCGGTTCCCGGGAACCCTGCTGCGGCTGAGCGTGAACAGCTCCGCGGCCGAGTTCCAGGACAGGCGGTTCCTGGACGGGGTGCAGGCGGTGCTGGCGGAGACGGCACTCGATCCGCAGCTGCTGCAGATCGAGGTGACGGAAAGCGTGCTGCTGCAGCAGCCGGAGCGGGTGGATGCGATCCTGGGGCAGATCCGGGCGCTGGGGGTGCGGATCGCGCTGGACGATTTCGGCACCGGCTACTCGTCGCTGAGCTACCTCGACCGCTACACGCTGGATGCGATCAAGATCGACCGGTCGTTCGTGGCGCGGATGCTGACACGGCCGAGCACGCGGGCGATCGTGGACACGATCATCGCGCTGGGGCAGGCGCTGGAGCTGGACATCATCGCCGAGGGGGTGGAGACGGAGATGCAGCTCCAGGCGCTCCGCACGGCGGGATGCGGGTTCGTGCAGGGATACCTGCTGGGGCGGCCGATGACGGTGGAGCAGGTGGAGGCGGTGCTGGAGGGGCAAGGGCTGGGTGGCTGACGGCGAGGCTGCGGAGGATCGCCAGGATCGACTGGTCTGGACGCTGGCTGACGTCTGCAGCCGGACCGTTCACGGCACGTGCCGGCCTGTGCGCGCTCCTGCTTGTTTCATCGCCGTTCTCGACGACGCCTCATCGTGATCTCGGCTGTCTGGTCATCGACCTCGATGGCGTATCCGGAACCTTGGAACAGCTGGCTTGCCCGTCATGTCGAAAGATCGGTTCAGGGCGGGTTTCTTGGCCTCGTCTGCCGCGCCTTGACGGAGTGCCGCCCGCACGCCGAAGCCGGACGCCCTTGTATGAAGGACGCCTGTGCCGACCAGGCCCAACCCACCTTTGACAGGAGCCAGGAACATCGTGCCGACGACACCAACCCGTGCGAGCGCCGCGCCGCCGCAGTTGAAGCCGAAAGCTCAACCATTCGCTGGGGACCGAACTGGTTTCCTACGAGGCGCCGGGACGCCGGCAACCGTGCGCCGCCGGCCTTCGAGGATGATGTCCGATCCATCGGCGGGTGCACCACGACGCCGCAGTCGGTGAGGACGGCATTCGGGCCAGTGGTATCTGGCACTTGATTGAGAGCCGAGGGCAACGTGATCGGGTGGCTGTGGCGGCGCGAACTGGCTTGTCGACGTGGACTGGCTCATGTCAGCCGATCACGAGTGACAAGGAGTTAGGGGCCGTTCCTGATGAATCACGGACGCCGTGCCAACAAGACCGGCGTGAGCAAAGCCGGAGAACAGCGAACATGACGCTTCTTTTCCCCTGCGGCGGCAGACCAGTCGGGAAATGGTCGGCGGTCTGGAGCCGATTGTCCTTACCTTGAGGCGGCTCTTCTCAAGGAAACGCTGGATTGCTTGCTTCGCAACCGTGGGTGCTTTAGAGGCTGGCGCCTTCACGCGTCCGGGCCTGGAAGGGCATGCCCGGCCGTGACGGCTGCGCTCGTGACCCAACGGTGGGTCGCCCAGGGCCTTCGGGCGGGGGGCAGCTCCAGCACGAGGAGAAACCAAATGCCCAAGATGAAGACCAAGTCGTCGGTCAAGAAGCGGTTCAAGATCACCGCGACCGGCAAGGTGCTCGCAGGTCCCGGCAACAAGCGCCATGGCCTGATCAACCGCTCGCAGAAGATGAAGCGGACCAACCGCGGCTCCCAGACGCTGACCGAGATGGACGGCAAGACGGTGAAGCAGTGGGCCCCCTACGGGCTGGCCTGAGGAGCATCTGACCCATGGCACGCGTCAAGCGGGGCGTCACCACGCACGCCCGTCACAAGAAGGTCCTGGCCCAGAGCAAGGGCTTCGTCGGCCGGTCCTCGACCAACTACCGCATCGCGCTCGAGCGGCTGGAGAAGTCGCTCCAGTACGCCTACCGCGACCGGCGCAACAAGAAGCGCGACTTCCGTGGCCTGTGGATCCAGCGCATCAACGCCGCGGTGCGCGAGCACGGGCTGACCTACTCGCGCTTCATCGCCGGGCTGAACAAGGCGGAGATCACCATCGACCGCAAGGTGCTGGCGGCGATCGCCTATGACGATCCGGCGTCGTTCGCCGTGATCGTTGCCAAGGTGCAGGCGGCGATCGCCGCCTGAGCGACGATGTTCCCGTCGGGCCGCTCCTCCGGGGGTGGCCCGTTCCCGCTGGCGCCCGCTAGGCCAGGCACATCCGGTGCCACTCGACCACCGGCCTGGTCGCGGGCGGGTTGCCCCGTGTCGGCCGGACCCGGATGCGGCGGACCAGGGCGAAGCTGAACGGGTCGGAGGCGGACCGGAACCAGCCGATCAGCCCGTTGGGCGGCACGTCGTCGGTCCAAAGGTCCACCTGGCCGCCCGGCCGGATCAGCGTCCGGGCGTGGTCCATCGCGTCGGCGTCGCAGGCGCACTCGACAACCGTGGTGCCTTGAACGAATTCGGCCTCATCCATCAGATAAACGCGGTAGCGCGTCATCGTCGGCTCCGTCGGTGCAGGCGGAAGACGGGCAGGGCCTTCCAGTCGACAGCGCCTGGTTGGAATGGGGCACGAGCCGTCGATAAGCGCTTTATTAACACATCTCGCCCAAATGTGATCCTAATTTTTATTACGATACCAGGTCGGTGCATCCGTCCGCCGCCTCGCGACGTGCGGTCCGGCACGGCGTCCAGGCGCCGTGCCGGGGGTTGATGAGGCTGGTCAGGGAACCTGTCGTCCGACGGCCTGCTCCACCGCTTGCACCGCGTCGTCCGGGGTGAGGAAGCCCCGCTGCGCCACCGTGATGGTGTCGCCGACGAAGCGGGACAGGTAGTCCAGGGTGTCGGGATACAGGCTCTGCTGCTTCGCCCGGTCGAAGGGGATCACCTGGCCGGACAGGGAGCAGTTCAGGCTGGCGGCGCCGGTGCTTTCGGTGAAGGTGGCGACCGGAACGTCGAGCTCCGGCGCCCGCACGCCGCCGACGCCGTTGCCGTTGCTGTCCAGCACGGTCACCAGCTTCGGCGCGGTGCCGGTGGCCTGGATCAGCGGCGCGTGCAGGGGCGTGGCGTTGTTGCGCACCCAGTTCTCGAGCTGGGCGAAGCCGGCGTCGAGCAGGTAGCGGCCGGGGAAGGTGCTAAGCTGGGCGCCGGCGAGGCAGGTGGCATAGTCCTCGACCAGGGTGGTGCCGCCGGCGGCGTGGGTGTCGGCGGCGTCGGCGTCGGAGGTGGTCTGCTCGACCACGACGTGGGCGGGGCCGGCCGCCTCGTAGGAGCGGTAGCGGTCGTCGGCGGCGTCGCTGTCGGCGCGGTAGGCCTGACGGGCGTCGCGGTAGTCGGTCTGCGACTGCGTGGCGACGATGGCCGCGTTGCGCGAGCGAGGAACGTTGCGCGGGTCGCCGGCGGCAGGCGCCGGGCTGCACTGGTTGAGCGGCGCCTGGATGCCGAAGCCGGAGCCGACCAGGTAGCCGTCGAAGATCGCGGCGCCCCTGGTGCGCGGCGTGACGGCGTTGATGTAGCCGATCAGGTCGATGGCGCTTTGCGAGTAGCCGGCGGCGTAGACCGCCTTGACCGCGTAGCCGTGCAGCGGGTTCTGCGTGCCGGCACTTCGCACCAGCGAGGCGGTCTGGCTCAGCACGTCGTAGAGCAGCCCGTCCTCGGTGGCGTGGTTGGCGCCGCCGACGATGGTGTAGAGCGTCGGGCAGGAGGCGTCGGTCTCGTCCGGGTTCGGGTTGGCCCAGGACAGCGGGGCATAGCGGGCGGGGTTGAAGGTCTTGAGGCCGGCGATGGTGACCGGCTTGCTGGTGATGCCGATCCAGATGTCGCCGCGGCTCAGGAAGTAGTCGTGGTCGTAGGACCAGAACACCGGCAGGTCGTAGTTGTTGGTGGCGTTCAGCAGCTCCACCACGACGTTGCCGCTGAACCGCTTCGGGTCGGTGGGACGGCGCACCAGGATGCGGTTGGTATAGGGACCTCTGCGCAGCACGTTCACGCTCGTGTCGAGCGGGTCGGACACGTCGTCGTACTGGTAGACGTTGGCGGTGCCGCTGACGAAGTACTCGTCCTCGCGATAGCCGCGGGCGGAAAGGTCGATCGGCACCGCCTGGAAGGCGGTGGCGTCGAACGGGTGGTTGGCGGCGGTGTCGCCCGGGATCGGGCCGGTGACGGCGGGGACCTCGCGGGCGCCCTGGGCATGGGCGATGGCGGCGGGTCCGGCCAGTGCCACCGCGGCGGTGACGACGAAGCGAGCGCGGCGCAGCATGGATCTGCGGTCGGTCATGGTTTCCTCCCTTGCCGCTCCTTTGTTGGAGCGATCCGTTCGATCAACGGCCGCCAGCACGCGCGCCGGCAGGATGTCCGTTTTGATCGGGAAAAGGCGTAGACCTGGCCGTGCACGTTCGCAATGGAGTTCGCTTGGTTCCTCGCCACCTTTCTTCTGGTTCGGGTTCACGAAGAAACGAGCGTTGGAAGGAGCGGCTACCGGACGTCGGGGTGGTCATCGAGGCGCCGGGCGTGGCCGCCCGGGGGGATGGCCTGGACCTCCAGGAAGTCGGGTCCGAGATGGCCGGGGACAGACCGGTCAGGAGAGCCTCATGCCGTTTCTCCGGGCGCGCTGTTGCAGGCGGCGTGCGAGCAGTCGGCGTTCAACGACAGGAACGAGGCGAACTGCGTGTGCTTGCCGGTCACCGCCACGAAGACGTGCGGCACCTGGCGGAGCACGATGACGCGCGGGGGTGCCGGACGGGCAGGGAGGCCGCCGCCTGCCGCAATCTGAGGAGCGGGCTGGAGCGCATGGAATGGTGTTCGAAGTCCGGGAAGATGGCGGCGGCGTCGCCAGCCCGGCCTGACGCGGCATCGTTCGCAGTTCGGTGAGGACGTGAAACGGTTGGCTGCCAGCGGCTCCCTGGCCGTCCGGTTGCCGATCGGCTAAGGCACTCGCCCGTTTTCCGCTCGAGTCGGGGTTGCGAACGGGATCGAGCCGTGACGCGGATCGAGGCCCTTTGGCGGGTCCGGGGCGGCGCCCTGGCCCTGCCTGTTCTTGAGGTTGTGACGATGCCCGACGACCTGGACGCGCTGAAGCAGGAGGTTCTCGCCGCCCTGGAGGCGGCTGCGGACGGGCGCGCCTGGGACGCGGTGCGCGTGGGCATCCTGGGCCGGTCGGGGCGGCTGACGGCGCTGCTCAAGGAGCTGGGGCGGGCGTCGCCGGAGGAGCGGCGCGTGCGCGGGGCGGCGTTGAACGCGCTGCGCGACGAGCTGGGTGCGGCGATCGAGGCGCGTGGGCGGGCGATCGAGGCCGGAGCGCTGGAGGCGCGGCTCCTGGCGGAGCGGGTGGACGTGACCCTGCCGGTGGCGCCGGAGCCGCCGGGCCTGATCCATCCGCTGAGCCGGACGGTCGAGGAGATGGTGGCGATCTTCGGGGCGATGGGGTTCAGCGTCGCGGAAGGGCCGGACATCGAGACCGACTGGCACAACTTCTCCGCCCTCAACACGCCGGCGCACCATCCGGCGCGGACCGATCACGACACCTTCTACCTGCCGCCGCTGGAGGGAGAGGGGCCGTCGTCGCGTGTGCTCAGGACGCAGACCTCGGGGGTGCAGATACGCACCATGCTGGGCGTGCCGCCGCCGATCCGCATCATCGTGCCGGGGCGGACCTACCGGGCGGACCACGACGCGACGCATTCGCCGATGTTCCACCAGTGCGAGGGGCTGGTGATCGGGCCGGCCTCGGGGGCGGAGGCGATCACGCTGGGGCACCTCAAGGGCACGGTGATCGAGTTCCTGCGGGCGTTCTTCGCCCAGCCGTCGCTGCCGGTGCGGTTCCGGGCGTCGTACTTCCCGTTCACCGAGCCGTCGATGGAGATCGACATCGGCTGGGACCGGCGCACCGGGGAGATCGGGAGTGGCGGGGACTGGCTGGAGGTGCTGGGCTCGGGGATGGTGCATCCGCGCGTGCTGGCCAATTGCGGGCTGGATCCGCGGGCGTGGCAGGGGTTCGCGTTCGGGATGGGAGTGGAGCGGCTGTGCATGCTCAAGCACGGGATCCCTGACCTGCGCTCGCTGTACGAGAGCGACCTGCGCTGGCTGCGGCATCACGGGTCGAGCCCGCTCGCGCCGGTCGTGCTGCACGAGGGGATCTGACGGCCATGAAGTTCACCCTGTCGTGGCTGCGCGACCATCTCGACACCGAGGCGACCGTGGGGGCGCTGTGCGCGGCGCTGAACCGGATCGGGCTGGAGGTCGAGGGGGTCGAGAACCGGGGAGCGGCGCTCAGCGCCTTCCGGACCGCGCGGATCCTGTCGGCGGACCAGCATCCGAACGCGGACCGGCTGCGTGTGTGCACGGTGGATACCGGGCTGGAAGGGGCGGAGCCGGTGCAGGTGGTGTGCGGCGCGCCGAACGCGCGGGCCGGGGTGTCGGTGATCTTCGCTCCGCCCGGCACCCTCATCCCGGGCAGCGGCGTCACCATCAAGGCGGGCGAGATACGCGGACAGCGCAGCGACGGCATGCTGTGCTCGCTCCGCGAGCTGGGGCTGGGCACGGAGCACGACGGCATCGCCGAGCTGCCGCCGAACACCACGCCGGGGCAGAGCTACGCCAACTATGCCGGGCTGGACGACCCGGTGTTCGAGATCGCGGTGACGCCGAACCGCGGTGACGCGCTGGCGGTGCGCGGGATCGCGCGCGACCTGGCGGCGGCGGGGATGGGACACCTGCGGCCGTGGCTGGCGGACACGGTGGAAGGGGTGTTCGACAGCCCGATCGACTGGGCGATCGCGTTCCCGGAGGCCTGCCCGCTGGTGCTGGGGCGGACGATCCGGGGGGTGCGCAACGGCCAGTCGCCGCCCTGGCTGCAGGAGCGGCTGCGGGCGGTGGGGCTGCGCCCGATCAGCGCGCTGGTGGACGTGACCAACTTCTTCTCGTTCGACCTGGGGCGGCCGCTCCACGTGTTCGACGCGGGGACGGTGTCGGGGGGCACGCTGACGGTGCGCCGCGGCGGGGGCGAGACGCTTCGGGCGCTGGACGGGCGGGACTACGTCGCGGACGCGGAGGACTGCGTGATCGCCGACGCGGCGGGGGTTCAATCGTTCGGCGGGCTGATGGGCGGCGAGGCGACCGGCTGCACGGAGGCCACCACGAGCGTGTTCGTGGAGTGCGCGCTGTTCGATCCGGTGCGGATCGCGCTGTCTGGGCGGCGGCACGGGATCGTGTCGGAGGCGCGGCAGCGCTTCGAGCGTGGGGTCGACCCGGCGCTGCCGGCGGCGGCGCTCGAGGCGGCGACCCGGATGATCCTGGAGCTGTGCGGCGGCGAGGCGAGCGGGGTGGTGTCGGCAGGGCAGGCGCCGGAGTGGCGGCGGACCGCGTCGCTCCGGTTCGGGCGGATCGCCGAGCTGGGCGGGCTCGCGGTGGCGCCGGACGAGGCGGTGCGCGCGCTGGAAACGCTAGGTTTTACGGTACAGGAGCGCGACGAGGCGGCTGCCACCTTCGCGGTGCCGTCCTGGCGCAACGACGTTGCGCAGGTCGGTGCGTTCGAGACCTCGTTGCATGGCGATCCGCTGCTGCGTGCCGCGGCCTGGCAGTCGGTCGCGACCGTCGAGGCGGAAGCGGACCTGATCGAGGAGGTGCTGCGGCTGCGCGGGCTGGACAGCGTGCCGCCGGCGACGCTGCCGCCGCTGCGGCCGGTGCCGGCGGCGTCGCTGACGCCGCGGCAGGGGCGCAACGCCCTGGCGCGCCGTGTGCTGGCGTCGCGGGGCATGGCGGAGTGCGTGGGATACAGCTTCACCGCGCGCGATCACGCGGCACGGTTCGGGGCGGTGCCGGACTCGCTGCGCCTCCTCAACCCGATCGCGGCCGATCTCGACCAGATGCGGCCGACGCCGCTGGCGATGCTGGTGCAGGCAGCGGGGCGCAACGCGGCGCGCGGCATCGCCGACCTGGCGCTGTTCGAGGTCGGTGCCGGGTTCGACGTGACCGGGCAGCGGTTGATGGCGGCAGGCCTTCGCGCCGGGCGGACGGCGCGGCATCCCGGGCGGCCGGTGCGGGCGATGTCGCTGTGGGACGCGAAGGCGGACGCCGCGGCGCTGCTGGCAGCGCTCGGCGTGCCGGCGGACGCAATGTCGGTCACGGCGGACGCGCCGGCGCACTACCATCCCGGGCGGTCGGGGGTGTTCCGGCAGGGGCCGCGGATCGTGCTGGGGTGGTTCGGCGAGCTGCATCCGGGGTTGCTGGCGGCGATCGGGCTGGACGGGCCGGCGGCAGGGTTCGAGCTGTTCCTGGACGCGGTGGCGGACCCGAAGCGCCGCCGCCGGGCGGCGCCGGACCTGCCGGCGCTGCAGCCGGTGCGTCGGGATTTCGCCTTCCTGGTGGAGCAACGGGTGACGGCGGAGGCGCTGCTCCGTGCGGCACGAGGGGCGGAGCGCACGCTGGTGGCGGGGGTGAGCCTGTTCGACGTGTATGAGGGCGACACCGTGCCGGACGGGATGCGGTCGATGGCGATCGAGGTGGTGTTCCAGCCGCGCGAGCGCAGCCTGACCGATGCCGAGCTGGACGCGGCGTCGGCCCGTGTGGTGGAGGCGGTCGCCAAGGCGACGGGGGCGGTGCTGCGCGCCTGACGCGGAGTTCAGGCGCCGTCCGGAACGATTGACCGACTCGCGCGTCCTCGCCAGAAAGGGAGCTTCAAGATGAAGCGGTGCAGGATGGCAAAGCCATCGCCCAGGATAGCGTCCTCCGGATCGGCGATGGCATCCCGGACGTCCCGCCGGCCCGGGTCGGTTGCGTCGGTGTCCGGCCTGCTGGTGTCGGCGCTGGTGGCGGGAAGCCCTGCCGCGGCGGCGCCGGGACAGGTTTATAAGGTCCGGCATCCGGTCTATGCCTGCGCCAACCCGCGGGTGATGCTGGCCCTCAGCGGCGACGCCGGGCCGCTGCACCCGGAAGGGTGGGCGGAGCTCGAGCGGGTCTATGGGCGCTGCACGATGCTGACGCCGTCGACGCGCCTGGAACTGGTGGCGCGGCAGGGACGGCTGACGCTGCTGCGCCGCCTGCCGGTGCACGGGCGGGAGCTGATGCTGTTCGTGCCGACGGGTCAGGTGGCCCAGGCACGGCCTGCAACGGCTCCGGCGGCTACGGGACAGGCGGCACCGTCGGCGGGAGTGGCACCACCGGTGGTGGGAGGCGGAGTGCCTCAGGGCGGACCGGTTCGATCGAGGGTTCCTGCTCCGGCGGAAGCGCCGCCGCCAACGTCGGCGCCGGCCTCGTCGACTCCGCCCGGGACTGCACCGGCCACGACTGCACCGGCCACGACCGCGCCGGCCACAACGGCGCCTGCCACGTCGGCGCCATCCGCGTCCGTACCTGCGCCGTCCGTGCCCGCGCCGGCGGCTCCGTCTGCGTCGGCGCCGGCTGGGCCCGCCGCGGCCCCCTCCGCGCCGGAGATCGCTGCACCGCCGCCGCCTGCCGCGCCCGGCGGCGATGGCGGACCGCCGCAAGGCGCGGTACCGGTG
>CAXUDP010000071.1:0-14044 GCA_964249735.1 uncultured Acetobacteraceae bacterium
GCGCTGCTGGCCGCGCGACGGGCGGCGCTGGCCACGGCCGAGCGGCCGATGCCCGACCCGCGGCAGGCGATCGAGATCCGGCGCGGACGCCTCGCGGTGACCGGCGCCGGCCTGCAGGCCGGGCTGCGCCAAGCGCTGCGCGACGCCGCCGCGACGCTTCGCGAGCGGGCCGCTTTCCTGTCGGGGCTGACAGCGCGGCTGGATTCGGTGTCGCCGCAGGCGGTGCTGGCACGCGGCTACGTGCTGGTGCGGGACCAGGCCGGGCATCCGGTGACAGTTGGCGCCGCGCTGCGCCCCGGCGACCGGCTCAGCCTCGCCTTTGCCGACGGCGAGCGCCAGGTCCGTGTCGAGCGTCCCGCCACCAGCCAGGGCGCGCTCGACGTCTAGGCTCAGGACCTTTTGCGCCTCGTGATGCGACGCCGACCCTGGCTCCTGGTCCTGCGCTTTGGGTGGTAGTCGGTAGACGATCGTGGAGTACCGTCATGCCGGTTTTGCGCCGTGCGAAAATACGAGAAGCAGGAGCACTGGCGGCTTTGGCACGCCGTACCTGGCGCGAGATGTCCCTGGACGATTTTGCCATTCCCTATCCGCCAGAGGATGTCGCGGCCTTCGAAGCGATGAAGAGCATTCCTTCGGTGGTGGAGGCGAGACTCGCCGATCCGCAACAGGCGACTTGGGTTGTCGAGGAAGCCGGCGAGCTGATCGGTTTTGCCGACGCTGGACCATGCGGCCTGCCGCATCCTGAGGCGGACGTGTCCCAACTGGAGCTCAACCGTCTCTACGTGCTGCGATCCAGGCAGGGTCGAGGGCATGGCAGGCTACTCATGAACGCCGCGCTCGAATGGATGAGCTCACGCTCGTCCGGCCCGCAATGGGTCGGCGTGTGGTCCGGCAACCTGCCGGCGCAACGCTTCTACGCCAGCTACGGGTTCGAGAAGGTCGGCGAATACGACTTTCCGGTAGGTCGCTGGCAGGACCGGGACTTCATCCTCCGGCGGAGTCGACCTCCTTCCCCGCTGCCGGTTCCGGTCGACAAGGGCTGACGATGGATCGATGGGCCACTGGCACATCCGTCCGCAGCCGAACGCATGATGCAGCTGACCATTCGGCGGTCATCGACGCGCCAAAGCCCCTCGGCGCGAGAAGCTGGGGGCTTGACCGCGTAAAGGGGCCTGGCCCTGGCGGCCGACGCGCGGCACGAACCGGCACCCTTCGCTGCTTTGCGAACGCGTGATGCCCGGGTAAAGCCGGACCGGCTCCGCGCCGGAAGCGGACCTCGTTTCGGATCGGAGGAGCCGGCAGTGGCTGGATTACGCGGCGCGGGCCTGTTCGGTCTTCTTGCCTTGGCGGCTTCCGGAATCTCCGCCTCGACCGCGAGGGCGGCCACCGGCCAGGCAGAAGCCCTCCCGCTGCTCCAGCACGGTTTCAGCGCCCTCTCGCTGTCGCCGGATGGGAGCAGGCTGGCCGACATCGAAACGGACGACCTTCCGGATCCCGGTGCGAAGGAAACCGCGCGCCTGGTCATTCGCGACGTCGCCGACGGTGCGAGAACGATCGTTCCCCTGCCGTGCGGCGACGTCCCGGACTGCGAGCCGAGCCAGCCGGTCTGGCGTCCGGACGGCCAGGGCCTGGTCTTCCTGCTGCACGACAAGACGAAGCCCGCGCAGCAGGAAGCCGCAGCCAGGCCGGTCCCGCTTCCCGCGTGGCGCGTCGAGGCGGCCGATGCAGACGGCTCGCATACGCGCCTGCTGCTGGCCTTCGCGGGCACGCTCAACAGCCCGCGCTTCTCCGCGGACGGCCGCCTCGCCGTGCTCGCCATCGCCGATGCGCACAAGGAGGTCGGCGCGACCGCGGCTGCCGCGTCCCTCAGCGGCGAGATCGGCGCCCATGAGGACGAGCAGCGGATCGGCATCCTCCACGGCGCGTCGCTCGATCTCGTCTCGCCACCCGGCCTGTTCGTCTACGAGTACGACTGGACCCGTGACGGAACCGGCTTCGTCGGCACCGCTTCACCCGGCAACGGCGACCAGAACTGGTACGTGGCGAAGCTGCTCGCTCTTCCCGCCGCCGGTGGCACGCCGCGCGTCCTGTTTGCCCCCCGCTCCTACCAGCAGCAGATCGCGGACCCGGTGGTCTCGCCGGACGGGCGCAGCGTCGCCTTCATCGTCGGCGTGATGAGCGACTTCGGCTCGACCGGCGGCGACGTGTGGAGCGCACCGGTCGAGGGCGGGGCCACGGCACGCAACCTGACCGCTGGCAGCCGGCGCAGCTTCACCGGCCTGAACTGGTCCTGCGGCCCGTTCCTGCTGGCCAGCGACATCGAGGGATCGCGCACCGGCCTCGTCCGCCTCGACCGGGACGGCCACGAGACGGGCGTCTGGTCGGACGAGGCCCGCCTGAGCATCGACGGCGAGAACCCCTCAATCGCCTGCGCCGGCGACGTCACCGCCGGCATCCTGGAAACCCCGACCCGGTCGGGCGCGCTGGTGGCGGGCCCGATCGGCCACTGGCGTCCGGTCAGCCACGACAACGACCAGGTGCAGCCCCGCTGGACCGCCCGCAGCGTGTCCTGGAACGACGACGGCGCCACCGGGAACGGCTGGCTCCTGCAGCCGCTGCACCCGGCCGGTCACCGCCCGATGGTGGTCGACGTTCATGGCGGTCCCTCCGCCGCCGCCCAGCCGACCTTCCCGTGGCGGGGCCTCAAGGTCGACCTCCTGGCCGCCGGCTACGACCTGTTCCTTCCCAACCCGCGCGGCTCGTTCGGGCAGGGCGAGGCGTTCGCCGCCGCCGACGTGCGCGATCTTGGGCCCGGACCGCTGCGCGATATCCTGGCCGGCATCGATGCGGTGGAGAAGCTGGCCCCGATCGACGACCATCGCCTCGGTCTGTTCGGCTACAGCTACGGCGGCTACATGGCGATGTGGGCAGCCACCCGGACCGACCGCTTCCACGCGATCGTCGCCGGCGCCGGCATCTCGGACTGGATCTCCCTCGACGGCACCACCGGGGTCGAGAAGGCCAACCTGGCCCTGTTCGGCGCCCCCTCGTTCCAGGCCCTGCCGCTCTACCTGTCGCAGTCGCCGATCGCGCACGTCCGGTCCGTGCACACGCCGGTGTTCCTGTTCGGCGGCGACCACGACGAGGAATGCCCGATCGGGCAGAGCCTCGAGTTCTGGCACGACCTGCAGGCCCTGAACCGCCCGACCCGGTTCGTCGTTTATCCCGGGCAGGGCCATGGAATACAGGACCCCCACGACTGGAACGACGCCATGCGCCGCACGATCGCGTGGTTCGACCGTTACCTCGCCGCTCCGGGCGCCCGGTAGCGACCTGGGAAGGAAAGCGTCCGGGTTATCGCGCCGTCGCGCCACCTGCACCCCGGGACAGTATCTACTGGTACGTCCTGCCGTCATAAACCACGAAGCCGACCGGGCTGTGGGTGAAGTGCAGCACCGGCAGGCCGGGATCGTTTGTGCCGGGCGTGGCCTGGTCGGCGGCGATGAACATGCCCTGCAGCTCGACCGGCGTGTCCACCACGAACGGGATCTCCTCGCCGATGCCGCCCTCGGTGATGCGGATGGCCACGAACACGTTCCCCGCATAGCTGAAGCCGTCGCCGTCCAGGCTGGTCAGCCGGTCGATCCAGAGCTGCTGGTGCTCGGCGTCCTCTGCCCGGAGCCGCTCGCCGAACAGCTTCGCGACGGTCGCCGACACGTGCACCTTGGTGCCGCGGCCAGTGCCATTGGCGTTGCGCAGGATCAGGGCGCTGGATTGGGGCAGCAGTTCGGTCACGGCGGAAGGCTCCCGGGTTGGCGGGCAGGCAACGCCGGACGAGGCCGGAACGTTCAGGACCAGGTGGAAGCGGGGCAGCAGATGCGTTGGAGCGTGTACCGGATCGGCGGCCTCTCGCTGGGGGCGACCCTGGCGCTGGCGGGGTGCGCCGACACGCCGCCCCCGCCGCCCGCCGCGACAACGGTTGCCGCCGCCCCGGCAGCGCCGCCACCGTCCGGCGGCATCGTCCTGGCTCCACAGCCAGGAGGTGCGCCGGCACTTGTCAACGACCCGTCCGCCCCAGTCGACACTCCGCTCTGCGGCCTGCAGGCACGCGAGGCCGCTGCGGTCGGCCAGTCTCTGCTGTCGCAGCAATATGCCCAAGCCGGCGTCTGCAGCGGCTTCGCCTGCTACGACCAGTCCACCGCCACCTATATCGGTGCCGACGGGTATCGCCATGTCTGCCGCTGAACCTGCCGCCGGATCGGGCCTGGTTGATCCGGCCCGGCCGCCGGCCCACATCTCGCGTGGAGCACGTTCATGATCGCCTTCGACACCAGCCGGCTCTTCGACAGGAAGCTCCAGGGAAAGCCGATCGACGCGGCCGACCGGGCGCGACGCCTGGCGCGCATCCGCCGCCTCGCCTGGCTGCTGGACGCCGCCGTCAAGGCGCCCGGGACGAAGTTCCGCTTCGGCCTCAACAGCGTGATCGGCCTAGCACCCGCCGCCGGCGACGCAGCGATGACGGCGGTGTCGCTCTACATCGTCTACGAGGCCTACCAGATCGGCCTGCCGCCGGCGCAGCTGGCGAAGATGCTGGGCAACGTCGCGATCGAAGCGGTGGCCGGCTCGGTGCCGGTGCTGGGCGACCTGTTCGACGCCACCTTCAAGGCCAACATGCGCAACATCGCCCTGATCGACGCCCACACCGCTGCCACGGGAGCCCGCTCATGAGCCGCCTGCCGCCGATCGTCCTGCTGCTGGCGCTGGCCTCCCCGCTGCCGGCCCTTGCCCAGACCGCGCCCGGCACCGCCGCCCGCAACCCCGACGTGACCGCGCCCGGCGTCGAGGCCGGCCCGACCTCCACCGGGGAGGCGACCACAGCGCCACGCACCCCCGGCAGCATCACCGCCGGCACCAATCTCGCCAACCAGGGCAAGACGAACAGCACGGTCGGCCAGATCAGCAGCAAGCTGCTGAACCAGGAGAAGAGCCGCCCGAACCTGCCAGGCCAGGCGCCGTCGCCGTCACAAACCCTGCCTGGCGGAACCGCCTCGACCCCGCACTGACCGGACGAACCGTCGTGGCCTGGCTGAAGAAGCTGCTCGGCACCGCAGCCTTCGACTTCGGCGGCGTGATCGTGTTCTACGCGCTGATGAAAACGCTGGGACTGCGCGCCGCCATCATCGGCACCCTCGTCTTCGTGCCGCTCGATGCCCTGCGACGGCACACGCTGCGGATCGGCTTTCCGCGCATCTACGTCCTGTCCACCACCCTGGTGCTGGTGTTCGGGACGATCGACGTGTTCTCGAAGCAGCCGTTCATGCTGAAATACGAAGGTGCTGTGACCGAGACCATCGTCGGCATCGCGTTCGCGATCGGCTCGCGCGGCCGCTCCATCATCGAGGAGCTGGTGGCCCAGCAGCAGCCCGAGCTCCGCGTGCCGCACCACCGCCGCTTCTTCCAGCTGATCACCCGATCCTGGTCGGTGTACTACCTGTGCATGGCCTGCGCGTTCCTGTGGGTGAGCCTGCACTTCACCCTGGCGCAGGCGATCGGCATCCGACAGGTGGCGGGCCTCCTCGGCGCCTTCGCGATGGCGCTGTTCAGCTTCAGCGGCCGGTTCGCATTGCGGCTGTTCCAGGCGCTGCGGCTGCTGCCAGCGGACACGGCGCCGGGCCACGAGGCGCCGGCGGTGCTGTCCACGTCGCCGGAAGTCTGAGCGGCCGCCTCAAGCGACGCTGTCGCGTCGGTCCCGGAGCTTCACGTAGGCGACCGCCGCATGCTCGGCGCAGTACGGCTTGCCCGGTGTCGGCTCGCCGCCGCAGAAATGGAACTCCTTCGTGCCCGGCTCGCCCAGCGGCCAGCAGCAGGTCAGCCCGCCGCGACGCGGTGCCGCGGACACCGCGCGCAGCGGCGGCGGCGCGATCTCCTCGGCCCGGATGGTCGCCCGCGGCGGCGGGGCCTGCTGCGGCGCAGGTGTGGCCAGACCCGCCGAGGGTCGCAGGACCTGGACGTTGCCGGCCACCGGCGTTGCGACCGGCTGCCCCGGCACCGCGACCACCGGTGCCGGCGTGGGCTGCATCGCCGCCGGCGGCGCCCGGGTCACGACCGCAATCGGGCGCTGCGGCACCGGCTCCGGGGCCGCCAGCATCGGGCCTGCCTCGTCGTCCAGCGCGGTGCGCTGCGTCTGCAGGCCGGTGCTGGCCAGCTCGAGCCCCTTGCGTATCGGCGACGGCCGCGGCGGCAGGGTCAGCCGATGCGCCTTGCCGACCACCGCGTTCTTGGTGATCTGCATGCGCCGCCCGATCTCGGCGGTGGACAGGCCGTCCTGCCACAGGCTGCGCAGGCGGGTGATCGACTCCTCGGTCCAATCCATCGCAAGACCCCTCCGATCGTCTCGATAGGAGAAGGCTAATCCAAATGCTGGGGTCCTCCAACCGATCGACCACACAATGTTGTGGACAACTCGGTGGAGCAATGTCGGTAGAATCTTGAATTAGGTGCGCAACAGCCGGATCCTGCGTCCATCCACGCCGAGCGAGATCCGTCCCTCCTTCAAGGAAAGCGCATCGGCGCCGAACACCTCGCGCCGCCAGCCCGACAGGGCGGGAACGGCCGGCTCCGCCTCGGTGGCGAGGCGGTCGATGTCCTCCGACGAGGCCAGCAGCTTCGGCGCCACGTCGTGCTGCTCGCACTTGGCCGCCAGCAGCACCTTGAGCAGCGACACCAGCGCCGGCGACGGGCGCGGGCCGTCCTTTCGCGGCGCCGGCGGCAGCGCCTCCTCCGGCAGGGCCTGGGCGCCGGCGATCGCCTCGATCAGGCCCGTGCCGCTGCGCCCCTCTGCGAAGCCACGGCTCACCCCGCGCATGGCGGTGAGCGCCTCGGCGTCGGCCGGCATGGTGGCGGCGATCTCCAGCAGGCTTTCGTCCTTGAGCAGGCGCTGCCGGGGCACGTTGACCCGCTGCGCTTCCCGCTCGCGCCAGGCGGCGATGGCGCGCAGCACGCCGAGCATGCGCCGGTTGGCGGTGCGCGGCCGCAGCCGTTCCCACAGCGTGTCGGGATCGGGCCGGAAGGTCGCCGGGTCGGACAGGAAGGCCATCTCCTCGCCCACCCAATCGAACCGCCCGTCGCGCTCCAGCCGCTCGCGCAACCGCGCATACACCTCGCGCAGGTAGGTCACGTCGGCGGCCGCGTAGGTGATCTGCGCCGCCGACAGCGGGCGGCGCGACCAGTCGCTGAACCGGTGCGCCTTGTCGATCTGCCCGCCGCTCAGCGACGAGACTAGGCTGTCATAGCCGACCTGGTCGCCGAAGCCCGCCACCATCGCCGCCACCTGGGTATCGAACAGCGGGGTCGGCAGGCGGCCGAACCGGTGCAGGAAGATCTCCAGGTCCTGTCGTGCGGCGTGGAACACCTTGGTGACCGCCGGGTCGTCCAGCAGCGGCGCCAGGAGCTGCAGGTCCAGCCCCTCCGCCTCCGCGTCGACGATCGCCACCTCTGCCTCGCCGGCGAGCTGCACCACGCAGAGCTCGGGCCAGTAGGTGCGCTCGCGCACGAACTCGGTGTCTATCGTGACGAACGGCTCCCGACGCAGCCGTTCGACCACCGCGGCCAGGGCATCGCTCGTGGTGATCAGCATGGGCTCCGGAAACCGGGGCCGGGCGGGACGTACCATGGCCGTCCCTTACACGCAGCCGGCGCCGTCGCCAAGGAACGGAACGTCACGTTCCTTGACAGCCGGGAACGGCGTCGGCTTCCTGCCGCCCCGCCCCGTTCCTTCGCCATCGGACCGTAGCCCATGCACGCCTACCGTACCCACACCTGCGCTGCCCTGCGCGCCGCCGACGCCGGCCAGACGGTCCGCCTGTCCGGCTGGGTGCAGGCCAGGCGCGACCATGGCGGGCTGCTGTTCCTCGACCTGCGCGATCATCATGGCATCACCCAGATCGTGATCCCCGCCGGCTCGCCGCTGCTGGACGCGGCCGAGAAGGTCCGGGTCGAGAGCGTGCTGACGATCACCGGCGCGGTCGTGCTGCGCGAAGCCGCCACGGTGAACCCCCGGCTGCCGACCGGCGAGGTCGAGATACGCGCCACCACGATGGAGGTGCAGTCGGCCGCCGCCGTGCTGCCGCTGCAGGTGGCCGGCCACGAAACCTATGGCGACGAGCTGCGCCTGCGCTACCGCTACCTCGACCTCCGGCGCGAGCGCGTGCACCGGAACATGATGCTGCGCGCGGGCGTGATCGCCAGCTTGCGCCGACGCATGATCGATCAGGGCTTCACCGAGTTCCAGACCCCGATCCTGACCGCGTCGAGCCCGGAAGGCGCCCGCGACTTCCTGGTGCCGGCCAGGCTGCATCCGGGCAAGTTCTACGCCCTGCCGCAGGCGCCGCAGCAGTTCAAGCAGCTGCTCATGGTCGCGGGCTTCGACCGCTATTTCCAGATCGCCCCCTGCTTCCGCGACGAGGCCGCCCGCGCCGACCGCTCCCCGGGCGAGTTCTACCAGCTCGACTTCGAGATGAGCTTCGTCACCCAGGAGGACGTGTTCGCCACCATCGAGCCCGTCATCGCCGGCGTGTTCAACGAGTTCGGCGGCGGTCGCGCAGTGGACGCGACCCCCTTCGTGCGCATCCCCTACGACACCGCGCTCGCCGAGTATGGTTCCGATAAGCCGGACCTGCGCAACCCGCTCCGGATTGCCGACGTGACCGACGCGTTCGCCGGCTCCGGCTTCGGGCTGTTCGCCAAGATCGCCGCATCCGGCGGCCAGGTACGGGCGATCCCGGCCCCCGGCGCCGGCGACCGGCCGCGCTCGTTCTTCGACAAGCTCAACACCTGGGCCCGCGACGAGAAGCAGGGCGGCCTCGGCTACATCACCTTCGACGACGAGGGCGGATCCACCGTTGCCCGGGGCCCGATCGCCCGCAACCTGGAGCCCGAGCGTTGCGACGCCATACGCACCGCCTGCGGGCTCGGCCCGGGCGACGCCGTGTTCTTCGTCGCCGGCCCGCGCGACGGGCTGAAGGGCGGCGAGACCGTGAAGTTCTCCGGCCTGGTGCGCACCCGGATCGCCACCGAGCTGGCACTGATCGAGGCCGACACGTTCCGCTTCTGCTGGGTGGTCGACTTTCCGATGTACGAGCTGAACGAGGAGACCGGCCAGGTCGACTTCAGCCACAACCCGTTCTCGATGCCGCAGGGCGGGCTGGAGGCGCTGGACACGCAGGACCCGCTGACGATCAAGGCCTACCAGTACGACATCGTCTGCAACGGCATCGAGCTGAGCTCGGGCGCGATCCGAAACCACCGTCCGGAGGTGATGATCCGCGCCTTCGCCATCGCCGGCTATCCCGAGACCGAAGTCGAAGCCCGGTTCGGCGGCATGCTGAGCGCGTTCCGGTATGGCGCCCCCCCGCATGGCGGCTCGGCGCCGGGCGTGGACCGCATCGTCATGCTGCTGGCGGACGAGCCCAACATACGCGAGGTGATCCTGTTCCCGCTGAACCAGCAGGGCGAGGACCCGATGATGGGTGCTCCCGCCGCGGTGCCGGCCGCCCGGATGAAGGAGCTTGCGCTGCGCACCGAGCTGCCGCCGGCGAAGCCGGTGCCGGGAGCCACCTCGCCGGTCGTGCCCGAAACGAAGCCGAACTAGCCGGGTCCTTGCCTGGCCTGCCGTTGTTTCGGACGCATCACGCAGGCTTCACCACCGCCTCCAGTAATGGCGACCGCGTGGCCACGGCACCGGCCGGTTCCGGGGACAGGAAGCGGCCGAACCCCCGGGCCCGCCCGAGGGTGGGAGCGAACCCGTCCGCCCGGGTCCAGGCGACCCGGCCGTTCACGATCGTGGCGCGCATGGCGCCGTCGTTGCGGTTGACCAGGCGGTCCATCCCGAACCCTTCCATCGGCGCCTCCGCGACGGTGTCGAGCCGCCAGTCGAGCCCGGCCGGGTCGACCACGGCAATGTCGGCGCGGTCGCCGGGGCGCAGGTAGCCGGCATCCAGCCTGTACCAGTCCGCGAGCTCGCCCGTCAGGCGTCGCACCGCCCGCTCCACCGACATGAACGGCCGGCCGGCGGACGCGGCGTCGCTGACGTAGCGCAACATGCGCAGAGCGTAGTTGTAGGCGGCGAGCGAGCGCACGTGCGCACCCGAGTCGGTGAAGCCGATCTGCAGGTGCGGGGACCGGAACAGCTTGTGCATCACCCGGGGCCGGTGGTTGCCGAGACAGGTGCGCCAGCGCAGCGCCTCCCGGTGCTCCCCCACCAGGTCGAAGAACGCGTCCACCGCGTCCTGCCCACGGGCGCGGCCGATGGCGGCGAAACTCTGGCCGACCAGGCTGGCATCGGCGCAGGACACCACGAAGGCGTCCGACAGGTCGCGGTGCCACAGGCCGCGGCTGAGCACGCCGCGCATCTCGCGCCGGAACCGCTTGCGGAAGCCCGGGTCGGCCGGACGGGCGTAGCGCGCGTCGGCGTCGCGTATGTCGCGCAGGGTTTCTCCAGCGGAGAACTCCTCGAACACGCCCATCTCGAGCCCGTCGCAGTACAGCACGAAGGGGACCGACAGCAGCTGCCAGCGGAAATCGCCGCGCAGCAGCCGGTTGGCCACGAAGCCCACCACGCGGGTGCCCACATGCATGGTGGGATGGGCCTTGAGGTCCATGGCCGTGATCATCGTGGTGCGCAGCGGCCGTGCCCGTCCCAGCCCGGCCGCCTGCCACAGGAAGGCGAACAGGTTGATCTTGGTCACCGCGTTGGGAGCGCCCTGCATGACGGCGTCGCGGTCACGCAGCACGCCGAACAGCCGGGCGAACTCGCCCCAGCCGGCGTAGCTGGACGGCAGGGGGCGTGACCACACGCGATCGCCATCCATCTTCTCGAGCCGCGTCGTCATGACCGACAGGCCGAGGAAGCCGGCATCGAGCGCCTCGCCCAGCAGCCGCTCCATGCGGTCGAGCTCGGCCGGCGAGGGCGGCGCCTGGTCGGCGGCGCGCTCCAGTCCCATCACGGCGGCGCGCATGTCCGAGTGGCCCAACAGGGCACAGACATTGGGACCGAGCGCCTGTCGGTCGAGCCAGGCGCGATATCCGGCTGCGGTGCTCCAGGTCTTGGTCCGACGCAGCAGCCGCAGCACGCTGTCGCGTGGCAGCGCCTCGACGCGGGTGAACAGGTCGGCGCAATCCTCGGGATCAGCGTTGACCATGGAGATGGAGCAGGAACCGAGACACACGGTGGTCACGCCGTGCCGGATGCTCTCGCCGAGTGCCGGCCCCGCCATGACCTCGGCGTCGTAATGGGTATGGATGTCGAGGAAGCCGGGCGTCACCCAGCAGCCCGCGGCATCGATTAGCCGGGCACCGTCGCGTGGCAGGTCGGGTGCGACCGTCGCCACCCGGCCATCACGCAACCCGACATCCGCGTGCCTGCCCGCAGCACCCGTGCCGTCGAAGACGAGACCATCGTGGATGACGATGTCGAGCGGTGTCTTCTGCAGCATGGGCGTCTTCCGGACACGGCGTTGCGACACCCGCCGCGCTGCCGTGACCATCGGCCAACGGTACGGTCGGGTTGCATGACAGGACTGTCACTTGTCCAGGAGGCGAGCGCATCGGGATCGTGGATGAGCGGAGGCGCCCTGTCGGGAGCGGGCGGAGCGCTTCGTCGGGTCCCGCGCCGGCCCGCCGAGCGGGCCTCTGTCCGGCCCCGGTCGGAATGATGCTAGGCTGCGTGCTGAACAAAACATTGGAGCCGGGCCGGCATGCGCTCACGGGGTCGGACAGGACGAGGCGGACTGGCACGATGGTTCGTCGGCCTGCTCTGGCCGCTGCTTCATGCCGTCCCGGCGTTCGCGGCGTCGGCGTCCCTTCCGGCAGGGTTGGAACCGCAGGCTGCCGGTGCGGTGAGGCTCGCCCCCCACAAGGCGGTGTACGACCTCGTCCTGTCCTCCACCCATGGCGGCGGCACCGTGGCCGCGTCCGGCAGCATGAGCTTCCAGGTGACCGACGCCTGCACCGGCTGGGCGGCGCAGCAGCAGCTGCACCTGCAGCTGGTCACCCGCGAAGGCCAGTCCAGCGACCTGCTGTCGCGCTACGCCACCCTGGAAACCAAGGACGGGCGCCACCTCACCTTCGACATGCAGGAGCGCGACAACGGCAGCGTGACGCAGCAGGTACGCGGCGAGGCCAGCCTGGACGCCACCGGCGCCGGCACCATCCACTTCACCCTGCCCGCGACCACCACCATGACCCTGCCGCGCGGCACCCTGTTCCCGATGGCGCACACGGCTGCGATCATCGCCGCCGCCGAGGCCGGCCGCACCAGCATCGACCCGGTGCTGTTCGACGGCACCAGCGCCGACGGCCCGACCGACAGCTACGTCACCATCCTCGGCTGGACCGCCGCACCCTCGCAGTCGGACTACCCGAGCCTGCAGGGCCAGGCTTCCGGCCGGGTGCACGTCGCCTTCTTCGCCCGCAAGTCCGGCACGGTCACACCCGACTACGAGTCCGGCATGCGCTACTTCGCCAACGGGGTGTCGGACCGGCTCGACATGGATTTCGGCGACTTCTCCATGCACGGCACGCTGCGCAGCTTCGTGCCAGGCAAGCCGGGGCGATGCTGAGCGGACCAGGGTCTAGCCGGCCGACCTGCGCATGAGCGACCTCGCCGCCGGAGCCGACGCCCCGGACCTCGCGGCACCCGCGCTGGCGCACAGCCTGCGCTCCCGGCACGTGGCGATGATCTCCATCGGCGGCGTGATCGGCGCCGGCCTGTTCGTCGGCAGCTCGGCCGCGATCGCCGGCGCCGGGCCGGGCGTGCTCCTCAGCTACCTCGTCGCCGGCATCGTCGCCCTGCTGGTGATGCGTATGCTGGGCGAGATGGCGCTCGCCGTCCCGGAAGCCGGCTCCTTCATCGGCCACGTCCGCCGCGGCCTCGGACCTCGCGCCGCCTTTGTCGCCGGCTGGATCTATTGGCTGTTCTGGGCGGTGGTGGTGGCGGCCGAGGCGATCGGCGGCTCGGCGATCCTGTCGGCCTGGCTGCCCTGGCCGCGCCCGCTGATGAGCGTGGTCCTGGTGCTCGGCATGGCCGCCACCAACCTCGTTTCGGTGCGCAGCTACGGCGAGTTCGAGTTCTGGTTCTCGAGCCTCAAGGTGCTGGCGATCGTGTCGTTCTGCGCCCTGTGCCTGCTCGCCTTTTCCGGCGCCTTCGGCTCCCACGGCGCCCGGATCGACCGGCTGTGGACAACCGGCTTCCTGCCGCACGGCATCGGCGCGGTGCTGGCGATCATTCCCACGGTGATGTTCCAGTTCACCGGCGCCGAGATCGCCACCGTCGCCGCCGCCGAATCCGACGCCCCGGGACGCAACGTCGCCCGCGCCACAAACACCGTCGCCGCGCGCGTGCTGCTGTTCTACGTCGGTTCGATCGGGCTGATCCTGTGCGTGGTGCCGTGGCGGCAGCTCGTGCCGGGCCATTCGCCGTTCGTGGCCGCGATGCGGCTGCTGGGCATTCCCGGTGCAGCGCTCGCGATGTCGATCGTGGTGCTGGTAGCCGTGCTGTCCTGCCTGAACTCGTCGCTCTACGTGACCTCGCGCGTGCTGTTCGAGATGGCGGCGCATCGCGACGCGCCCGCCTGGCTGGTGCGGACCGGGCTGTCCCGCGTCCCCCGCCGCGCCATCGGGGCCGGCACCGCGGTGGCGTTGGCGGTCACGATCGCCTCCACGATCTCGCCCGACCGGGTGTTCGCCTTCCTGTTGAACGCGTCCGGCGCGCTGATCCTGTTCGTCTACCTGCTGATCGTGCTGGCGCAGATCCGGCTGCGCGGCGCCATGCGCCGCGCCGGCACCACGCCCTCCTTCGCGATGTGGCTGTTCCCGGGCCTGTCCTGGGCGACCGCCGCGGTGATCGTCGCGGTGCTGGCGGCGATGGCCGTGGTGCCCGCCACCCGGCCGCAGATCGTGCTCGGAACCCTGACCGTGCTGGTCACGCTCGCCTTCTACCAGCTCGCCCGACGGAGACCGACCCGATGACCGACACCCCCGCGCACGA
>CAXUDP010000071.1:14144-18548 GCA_964249735.1 uncultured Acetobacteraceae bacterium
CGGCCTGGCCCTGATCGACGCCGGCTTCCCGGACAAGGCCGACCTCGTCCTGCAGGCGCTCCGGGAGCTGGGCAAGGCGCCGCAAGACCTGCGCCACATCGTGCTGACCCACGCGCACCCTGACCACATCGGCAGCCTGGCCGCCCTCGCAAGGTCGACCGGAGCCGCCACCTGGATGCACGCGCTGGATGTCCCCATCGCCGAACGCGGCACCGGGTTCCGGCCCATGCGGCCCGCACCCGGGCTCCTGCGCGGGACGCTGTTCCGCCTTTTCGTGCGGCCGGGCCAGGGCGTCGAGCCGGCCACCATCGACCACGCGATGCAGGAGGGCGACCTGCTGCCGATCGCCGGCGGCCTGCGCGTCTGCCACGTCCCCGGCCACTGCCTCGGCCAGGTGGCGCTTCTCTGGCCCGACCGGGGCGTGCTGTTCGCGGGCGACGCCGTCGCCAACCTGATGGGGATCGGCGATCCGCTCGGCTTCGAGGATCAGGCGGAAGGAAGGCGGTCCCAGGCCAGGCTCGCGACCCTCGACTTCCGGATCGTCTGCTTCGGACACGGCAAGCCGATCCCGCAGGACGCGGGCGACCGCTTCCGCCAGCGGTTCGGATGACAGGATCCGGCACCGGTCCACACGCTCACGACCCGCTGCCGGACGCTCATCCCTGAGACCCGGCATGCAGCGCGCGGCGCAGCGCGGCACGGGACCGGTTGCGCGCCACCATCGCGGTACGCGCGTTCGGCACCCGGTCGAACCCGTGGTAGGCGCCCGGAAACACGTGCAGCTCGCACGGCACCCCGGCCCGGATCAGCCGGCGCGCGTATTCCATGTCCTCCTCGAGGAACAGGTCGAGCGCGCCTACCGAGATGAAGGCGGGCGGCAGGCCCGACAGGTCCCCCGCCCTCGCCGGTGCGGCATAGGGCGACACTCCCGGGCCGCCCGGCTCCCGGCCCAGCAGCGCGGTCCAGCCGAACCGGTTCTGCTGCGGGGTCCAGACGAACTCGCCGGCAACCGGGCTGGGATCGGCGGCGACCGCGGTGCGGTCGTCCAGCATCGGGTAGATCAGGTGCTGGAACACCAGCCGCACCTCGCCGCGGTCGCGCGCCAGCAGCGCCAGGCCGGCGGCCAGCCCGCCGCCGGCACTCTCCCCGCCCACCGCGATCCGGCTCCGGTCGATCCCCAGCGAGGCCGCCTCGTCGTGCAGCCAGCGCAGCGCCGCGTACGCATCCTCGACCGGCCCGGGATGCGGCGACTCCGGCGCCAGCCGGTAGTCCACCGAGGCGATCACGCAGCCGAGCTCTGCGGCCAGGGCCAGGTGCTCGGCATCGCGGTCGCCGGCGGCACCGTGCACGTAGCCGCCGCCATGCAGGTGCAGCAGCGCCGGAAGCCGCGTGTCGGCGGCGCCGACCGGGGTGAACACGCGCACCGACGCTTGCGCCACCGGATGCACCGCCAGGCTGCCCAGCGCCGGATCCGGCCGCGGCGCCTCCGCGGCCAGGGCCGCACGCCGACGGCGGACCTCCGGCAGGGTGTCGACCGTCAGGACGTCGGCCGGCAGGTCGTCCAGCCCGGCCACCAGCTCCGGATCGACCAGGGAACGCGTCATCGTTTCCTCCATCGCATCCCGGCGGTCAGCTGCCGCTGGTGCGGTAGGTCGTCGGCAGCTCTCGCGGCCACAGCCAGGCGGCGCCACGCACGCCGGAGCTGTCGCCATGCAGGTTCTGCCGGATCGGCGTGGTGCAGTGCGGGCTGATCACGTGCCGCTGCAGCAGCGGCGGCACCTGCGAGTACAGGTGCCTCATGTTGGACAGGCCCCCCCCCAGCACGATGACGTGCGGATCGATGATGTTGATGATCTGCGCCAGGCCGCGCGCCAGCCGCTCGACGTGACGGTCGAGCGCCGCGATCGCCACCGGGTCGCCGGCCTCGGCGCGCGCCGGGATCGCGCTCGCGTCGCGGTGGCCGGGCCCGTCGCAATCCTCGGCCAGCGACGGCCCTGCCAGGTAGCGCTCGGCGCAGCCGGTGTTGCCGCAGAAGCAGGGGATGCCCGGCGTCTCGTCGGGCTTCGGCCAGGGCAGCGGCGTGTGCCCCCACTCGCCGGCGATGCTGTGCCGGCCGACCAGCACGCGCTCGTTCACCACGATGCCGCCGCCGACCCCGGTGCCGACGATCACCCCGAACACGATGGAGTGTCCGGCGCCGGCGCCATCGACCGCTTCCGACAGGGCGAAGCAGTTGGCGTCGTTCTCCACCTTGACCTCGCGGCCGAGCGAGATGCTGAGGTCGCGTGCGAAGGGCTGCCCGTTCAGCCAGGTCGAGTTGGCGTTCTTGACCAGCCCGGTATCGGGGCTGACCGCGCCGGGGATGCCGACGCCCACGCTGGCGGACCCCTTCAGCTCGGTTTCCACCCCTTCCACCAGGTCCCTGATCGACCGGATCGCGGCCCCGTAGTCCTGCGGGTTCGCCACCCGACGGCGCAGGGTCTCGCTGCCATCGTTGGCGATGGCGATGATCTCGATCTTGGTCCCGCCGAAATCGATCCCGACCCGGAAATCAGCCATACACCGCCTCGCACGCTCCCGCCCCGGCCGGTATGATGACGCCATGGCCGACCCCCCGCAATCGACCTCCCCACACACGGAGCCGGCGCGGCCGCCGTCTGCGGAAACCCTGCTGGACGTGAAGGGCCTGAGCTGCCCGCTTCCGGTCCTGCGTGCCAACCGGGCGCTGCGCTCGATGCCCGAAGGCGCGCGGCTGCGGGTGCTGGCCACCGACCGGGCGGCGGTGCAGGACTTCCACGCCTTCTGCCGCGAAACCGGACACGCCCTTGTCGCCTTCGGCGAGGAGGCCGGGGTGCTGAGCTTTGTGATCCGCCGCCGGCCCGATCCGGCGGGCTGAACAAACATCAGGCACCTGCCCGGCCGCCGGGACGCCCGGCGCTTCCCGGGGCTTCCCGGGACCGGGAGTTGGCGTTACTCCGTGCCCGGACCAAGATCGTTCCCCACCGTCGCCCCCCTTGTCGCTGGAGTCCCGATGTCCGAATCCTTGTCGTCGCTCTCGTTCGAGGATGCGCTGGGCGAGCTGGAAAGGATCGTGCGCGGCCTCGAAGGCGGCCAGCAGAAGCTCGAGGACGCGATCGCCTGCTACGAGCGTGGCGCCGCACTCCGCCGCCATTGCGAGGCCAAGCTGAACGAGGCGGAGGCCCGGGTGCAGGCGATCGTCGAGCGCGCGGACGGCACGCTGGCGACGCAGAAGCTCGACTGAGGCCGGTCGCGCCATGACCAAGACCACCGCCGCCGGCATCCCGTCGGGCTCCGTGCTGCCCGCCACGATCGACCCGTTATCCGCCAACGAGACCGCGTCCGGCATCCCTTCCGGCTCCGCCCACGCGCCGCACCTGTCCGCGCCGCCGACGCAGGCCCGGCCGGGACACGGCATCGCGGATGCCCCGGGCGCGCTCGCCCGCCGCGCCGCCGCCATCGAGGCGACGCTGGACCGGCTGATGCCGCCCGTCCCCGGCGCCGAGGCCCGGCTGGTCGAGGCGATGCGCTATGCCGTGCTCGGCGGCGGCAAGCGCCTGCGCGGGTTCCTGGTCACCGAGGTGGCGGACCTGTTCGGCGTCGAGCGCGCCCGCAGCCTGCGCGTCGCCGCCTCGGTGGAGATGCTGCACGCCTACTCCCTGGTGCATGACGACCTGCCGGCGATGGACGACGACGACCTGCGTCGCGGCCAGCCCTCCGCTCATATCCGCTTCGACGAGGCGACCGCGATCCTGGCCGGCGACGCCCTGCAGACCCTGGCCTTCGCGCTGCTGGCCGATCCCCTGACCCATCCCGACCCGCAGCCGCGGATCGCGCTGGTGGCGGCCCTCGCCGACGCCGCCGGGGCGCCCGGCATGGTCGGCGGCCAGATGATCGACATGGAAGGCGAGGGCCGCTCGCTCAGCCTCCCCGAGGTCGAGCGCCTGCATGCGCTCAAGACCGGCCGGCTGATCCGCTACAGCGCCGAGGCGGGCGCGATCCTGGGCCAGGCGCCGCCGCCGGTGCGGGAGCGGATCGCCGCCTATGGCCGCGACCTGGGAGCGGCGTTCCAGGTCGCCGACGACGTGCTGGACGCCACCGGGACCGCCGAGCAGCTGGGCAAGACCGCAGGCAAGGACGCCGAGGCCGGCAAGTCCACCTTCGTGGCGCTGCTCGGCATCGAGGGCGCGCAGGCGGAAGCGGACCGCCTGGCCCGGGCGGCGTCGTCCGCGCTGGACAATTTCGGCCCGGAAGCGGACGGGCTGCGCGCGCTCGCCCGCTACGTGGTCGAGCGTCGGAACTGAGGCGGGAGCGGCACCATGACTGGCAAGTACCCTCTTCTAGACCGCGTATCTTCCCCGTCTGACCTACGCAACCTGTCTGCGG
>CAXUDP010000072.1:0-18495 GCA_964249735.1 uncultured Acetobacteraceae bacterium
AGGCGCAGGCCGCCGACATCGCCGAATGGCTGCCGCACGACCTGCTGCTGAAGCTCGACCGCTGCCTGATGGCGCACGGCATCGAGGGCCGCACGCCGCTGCTCGACCCGGCGGTGGCGGCGGCCTCGTTCCGGCTGCCGGACGGGCTCAAGGTGCGGGGAGGCCGCGGCAAGTGGCTGCTCCGCCGCTGGCTGGAACGGGAGATGCCCGAGGCGCAGCCCTTCGCGCCGAAGCAGGGCTTCACCGTGCCGGTCGGCGCCTGGATCGCGTCGCAGGGCGACCGGCTGGCGCCGCTGGTGGCGGCACAGGCGGGCGTGGCCGAGGTGGCGGCGCCGGACCGGGTGTCGGCGCTGTTCCGCAACGCCGCCGGGCGACGCGAGCAGCACGCCGCGTGGACGCTGCTGTTCTACGCGCTCTGGCACCGGACCCATGTCGAGGCGCGGCTGCCGGCGGGTGACGTGTTCGAGACCCTCGCGTCCTGACGCGGACACGGCGGTTTGGAGAGGCGCACGCGATCCGGATAACCTGCAGCCGACATGGATTCGCTCGCCGGACATCTGCCACCTCGTTCGCCAGCGCCGGTCAGGTCCGAACTGGCCGGCACCGGCTCGGACGGCCTCGGAGCGGCACTGCCGCTGCCACTGCCGGTTCTCGCCTCGGCCGGGCGAGCCTACGCGCTGCTGTGGCACCATCGCCGGCTGCACGCCAAGGCGATTTGGCCGCCGGTCCTGTTCCTGGTGACGGCGGAGTTCCTGTACCACCGGACCGTCGGCAACGCCCACGGACTCGCGGCCGTCTGGCAGGCGGCGGGAAGGGCGCCCTGGTACATCCCGGCGGGCGCGCTGCTGGCGTGGCTTGCCGGGTTGAAGTTCCTCCTGTCGTTCAGCATCTCCTGGCGTCGCCATCTGCTGCTCGGCGAGAGGTTCGACCCGTTCTTCTTCAAGAGGCCGTTCTGGCGCTACCTCGGCTTCCTCCTGCTGACCTACGCCTGGATCGTGCCGGCAGCGCTTCTTTCCCTGCTGCCGGTGGCCGTGGCCGAGGTCGAGCATGCGCGGCCTGTCGCGATGGTCGCGGCATCGGCGCTCGGGGCGGCGGTGGCGGCCCCCGGGGTATGGGCGCTGGTCAGGCAGGTGCCGTTCTTCACGCTTCTCACGCTCGATCCGCCGCAGCCGGGCTGGCGGGAGAGCACGACGGCGATGAAGGGGACCGCCGCGCGCTACCTCGCCGCGTTCGTGCTGGCGATGCTGCCGGTCGTGGTCCTCAACCTGCTGCTGGACGGTGGGCTGACGCTGGCCGGGGCGGACCGGCATTCGGTCCACGTGGCGCTGGGCGAGTCGGCGTTCCGGCAGGCGATGCTGTTCGTGCACTTCTCGCTCGGCGCCTCGGTCGGGGCCATCACCACGATGACGGTGCTGCCGAAGCACCCGAACCGCGCCGGGTGACGGTCTAGCCGTTCGCCGATACCTGCGTCTGGCCTCCTTCCGCCAGCAGAGCCCCGGACAGCCGGTCGTGCATGCCCTCCAGGCAGCTTCGGGAGCGGGACACGACGAACTCGTACAACTCGCGCTCGCAGCCGTTGCCGGCGACGATCAGCGGCAGCGCCTCCCCGAACTCCGCCGTCGTCTGGTCGGCCTGCTCCAGGCTGGCGGCGTTCAGGCGGCCGAGACAAGCGCCGGAAAGGTCGATCCGGAGCATGTCCGCCACCTCCGACACGAAGCCGTCGATCTGCCCAGTCGGCCGGAACAGGCACCGCTCGTCCTCGAGCAGCCGCTTGGCGACGCCGAGCAGCTCCGCGTCCCGGTGCACGGCATACTCTGAGCCATAGTCGAAGCCCAGCATGAGCAGCTGCTGGCGCAGCTCCATCTGCCCGTCATGGGTCTGCAGGAACGCCCGCAGCGGGTCGCGGCGCATCGCCTGCATGATCGGCGTGAAGGTGGTGGGATCCTCCTCCGCGCGTCGGCTGTGCAGGAAGGCGGAGCGGAACCGCGCGGTCGGCTCCCTGACCAGCCCCACCACCCGGTCCCCGCCGGCGGCGTGGGCGAGCAGCAGCGGCACCGGCACGTGGCCGCCGACCAGGTCGTACTCGCCCGGCCTCGGCGGGTTGCTGCGGAAGGTCTCGAACGAGTCGTAGTAGATGCTGGACCGGACCCGCTGGCTCAGCACGGTCCACACCGCGGTGCCGGCGGCCTTCGGGACGTGCGAGAAGTAGACCGTGCCGGCGATCCGCTTCAGGCGGTCCGAACAAACGTGCTCGTACAGCGTGCAAACGTGCGGATCGTCTATGTGCGGCTGCTTCCTGAGCGGGAATGGGGCGGCCTTGCGGAAGCAGACCAGGACCTCGTTGGCGAACACGAAGCGCCACCGCCGCATCACCGCCTGCAGAGCCGCCTTGCCGAGCCCGGCGAGCCTGCCCTTGTGCAGCACCAGCACGCTGGCCTGTCCGATCCGGATCTCGTTGTCGTAGAACCGCACGAACCGGCCCTCGCACGGCCAGTCGCCGCTTGGCAGCAGCAGGCGGTCGTGGCGGCGGAGCAGGGGTTCGATCGCAGTCCACGCGGCCTGCCAGCACGGATCACGCATGGCGTTGTTGTAGCAGGAACCGAACCAGCCACGTCCACCGTGCAGGTCGAGACCGCGTGCCGCCGTCGCCGGCGACAGGCCGGGCCGGAACACAGGTCGTGCACCGGGTTTCTGGTCGCCCGGCGCCGAGCCGCTTCCTCGTGCCGCCGTCCGGACAAGGACGGCATCGTTCATCGCCTTATCCACCCGGCGGATGCCCCGGCCGCATGACCGGAAGCGTTCCGGCATGTGGCAGATGGAGCGGCCTGGACTACAAGCAGGAGAGCGGTCGCGGCGTCATCGGAGCGATGGAACGGGATGTTCGAGTTTTTCAAGGCGTTGATGCCGAAGGACGAGCGCTTCGTCGCCCGCCTGGCGGCGCATTCCCGTCACGTGGTGGACGGCGCGATCGCCTTCCGCGGCCTGCTCTCCGGCACCGACGGCGACGGCAGCTACCGCGCGCTGTGCCGCCACGAGGAGGCGGCCGACGAGGTGACGCGGCAGACGGTGCAGGCGATCCACCGCTCCTTCATCACGCCGTTCGACCGCTCGCAGATCCTCGACCTGACCACCGCGCTGGACGACACCATCGACCTGATGAAGGAGGCCGGGCGCCGGATCCGTCTCTACGGCATCACCTACACCCCCGAGATGCTCGCCATGGCCGACTGCGCGGTGCAGGCCACTACCGCCATACGCGACGCGATGCCGCTGCTCGCCACCATCGGTCGCAGCGCGGGCGGGCTGCAGGCGATGCAGGAGGCGGTACGCGAGGCCGAAGGACGGGCGGACGAGCTGCTCAACACCGGCCTGCGCGCCTTGTTCGCCAGCGACGCCTCCGCCGGCACCAAGCTGACGGTGGAAAAGGTGTACGACCTGATCGAGAGCGTGGTGGACCGCTGCGAGGACGTGGCCGACGTGATCGAGGGCATCGTGGTCGAGCAGGTCTGAGCCGGTGGGGCACGGGACCCTGCTCGGCCTGCCGGCGCTGTCGGCGCTGGTCGCGGTGGCGCTGCTGTTCGATTTCCTCAACGGCATGCACGACTCCGCCAACTCGATCGCCACCGTGGTGTCGACCCGGGTGATGCGCCCGCTGACCGCGGTCGGTGCGGCCGCGTTCTTCAACTTCATCGCCTTCATGGTGTTCGGGCTGCACGTCGCGCACACGGTCGGTGCCGGGCTGGTGTCGCCGGGCCTGATCGACGCGGAGGTGGTGTTCGGCGCCCTGGTCGGCGCGATCAGCTGGAACGTCTTCACCTGGCTGCTCGGCATCCCGTCGTCGAGCAGCCACGCCCTGATCGGCGGGCTGATCGGCGCCGGGATCGCCAAGGGCGGGTTCGCGGCCATCCTGTGGCACGGGCTCGGCCCGGTGGTGGCGGCGATCGTGCTGTCGCCGGCGATCGGGCTCGCCCTGGCGATGGCGCTGATGCTGCTCACCGTCTGGAGCTCGGTGCGCTCGACCCCCAACGCGGTGGACCGCCGCTACCGCGCGCTGCAGGTGGTGTCATCCTCGCTGATCAGCCTCGGCCACGGCGGCAACGACGCGCAGAAGACCATGGGCATCATCACCGTGCTGCTGGCCTCGCAGGGGCGGCTGACGGGCGGGTTCCACGTGCCGCTCTGGGTGGTTCTTTCCTGCCAGGCGGCGATGGCGCTCGGCACCTTCAGCGGCGGCTGGCGCATCGTCCGCACGGTCGGCACCCGGATCACCGACCTCAAGCCGATCCAGGGCTTCTGCGCCGAGACCGGGGGTGCCGTGGCCCTGTTCGGCGCCACCTGGCTCGGCATCCCGGTCTCCACCACACACACCGTCACCGGCGCGATCGTCGGCGTCGGCGCGGCGCGGCGGCCGTCCGCGGTGCGCTGGGGCATCGCGCGCAGCATCGTCGTCGCCTGGGTGGTGACGCTGCCGGCCTCCGCGGCGGTGGGGGCGGTGTTCTACTGGGTCGCCCGCGCGGTGTTCTGATCGGCGAGGACAGCCCTCATGGCTCGAACCGGGCCACCAAGTAGTAGCCGGCGACCTCGGTCACGCTGAGCGGCCTCCCGTAGGTGGCCTGGACCGCAGCCATGGTCACGCGGAACACGCTGCCGGGGTTGATGATCGCGAACTGCGGCCGACGCTTCAGCCTGCCCTGGGCGGCGTCGGTCAGCCAGATGAAGATGGCCACATGCCCATCCACCTGCGTGACGGGATCCGCGGTCACGACGCCGCCGCTCAAGGCGTGAACCATCTGCGTGTCCCAGTAGTCGCCGACGCCGTAGTGCAGCCCCTGGCTCTCGAGCCAGTCGGCGAGCAGGCGCTGTGGCGCTGTTCTAATGGCCGGCGGTCGACCGGCCGACCTCGCAAGGCTGCACATGCCGCCGACACAGTACAGCAGCCCTGCCGTCACGCCGAACGTCGCCAGGAGCCGGCGGACGACCGCGGGGCAGCGTGCGAGCACGGGGCCAAGGCCGATGGAGGCGCCGATGCAGGTGAAGACGAACAGCGGCAGCACGAACCGGATCGATGCGCCGGGGAAGAACCTGGTTCCGGTGATCGACATGCCGAACGTCCTGCTCATCGCGTCCAGAGCCGCGAGACAGGCGGCGCCAAGAACGAGGAGTTGTGCAACGCCTTCGTCGCGGCGGCGGGGCATGCGCCAAACGATCGCCACTGAGGAGGCTGCGACGATCAGGGCAGCCAGCATGCGGCTCGGCAAGATCAGCCCGTGCAACGGCAGGGTGTCGATCTGGCCGCCTCGCGCGGTGAACAGCACCTCCAGGCCGGCGAGCATCGCGTAAGCGTTCGCAGCGAGCGACGTCAGGTCGGGGGTGAAGCTCATCGTCACACTCGAAAGGATGACGAAGGTATGCATCGCCTGCATCGTCCGGACGGCAAGCAGACCGCCGAGCAGACCGACAACCACGCATCCCGCGATCAGCAGGTCGCCGAGGCGCAGGCGCTGGTCGAACCAGGTCCTCAGGACGACGAGCAGGACCACCGGACCCAGCAGCAGGCCATCGGCCATGGGATCGCTGAATGCGACGGCGAAGACCAGGACCGTGAACGGAACCAGGCGCAACCGGTGAAGCCTGCGGCTGGAAAGGGCTGGCGCTATGGCCAGAATGGCGTACAGGCAGAGCGTGATGGTCGCTACGTGGAAGTTGCTCCAGAAAAAGAAGTCGTAGTACAGGCCATAGGGCATGCCGAGCAGCAGAAGGACGGCGTAGCTGCTGATCATGCGGTGTTGCCGGTTTGCAGTGACGCATGCGACGAGAAGTAGACACGCGCACAGCAGCAGAACGAACATCAAGAAGGGAACGATGTAGATAAGGGATGGTCCGGAACCGAACAGGAAGCTCGCGAGGACGAACAACGGCAGGTCGGTCAGGAGGAAATTGTCGGTTGCCAGCACCCAGTCCCGCAGGAAGGGGTTCCCGGATCGCACCGCGAGCATCTCGTTGTAGGCCTGAACTGAGTCGGAGTTCGGGTAGAGGCTCCGTGCGAGACAGAAGTCGACACACAGGCAGATCCCGAGCAGGATCCAGAAGCCAAGGCTCGACCGAACAAGCTGTTGCATATCGATGCCCAGTTGCGTGCATGATCGTCTGCTCGATGCGAATGGGCCTTCCGCCGGTTTGCGCCGCGTGCCCTGGTCCGGTCCTGCGACGGTCATGGCTGCTCGTGATGCGGTCGGGTGGCGATCGCGAAGTCCGTGTCGCTCACGTCGATGTCGAGGATCCTCACATGCCCGACACCTTCGGGTGTTGCAATCGCTTCTGCCGCATCCAGATGGAAAGGCGGTTGAGTTGCAGCCGCATCGGGTGCGCAGCGGCGATGAGCGGGCGCAGCGCCTGCTCCAGTCGCTGCGCCCGCTCAACCATAGCTACAAACATCGCGATCCCGCCATGCGTTGCGTTTCCGATCCTATCGCGGCGCCGTGGTGACGCAACCGGAGGTCGGCGCCGTCTTCGGCTCGTTGCGGTCGCTTCGCGACACCGCTCCATGTGCGCAGTGCAGTGCCGCATGTGGCGTTCACGAGGTCTCGACCATCGATGGCGGGCTGACGATGAGTTGGGCGGCGCCCGGGTCTCGGTTCCCGGAACCTCGGTTCCGGCCGCCCGCCCGATCGGCTAGGCTCCCGCGCATGCGCTACGACCTGATCATCCGCAACGGCACCTGCGTGCTGCCCTGGGGCGAGGCGGCCACCGACATCGGCGTCCGCGACGGCCGGATCGCCGCCCTTGCCGTCACGCCGCACGACGAGGCGGCCGAGGTGCTGGACGCGTCCGGCCTGCACGTGCTGCCCGGGCTGATCGACGCCCACGTGCACCTGCGCGATCCGGGCGACGCCGCGGTGGAGTCCATCCCGACCGGCACAAGGGCGGCGATCCTGGGCGGCATCGCCACCGTGTTCGACATGCCCAACACCAGCCTGGCGATCACCGACGACGCCGCGCTGCGCTGGAAGCGGGACTACGCGTCGGCGCACAGCTACACCGACTTCGCCTTCTATGTCGGCGCCACCCGCGCCAACACCGGGGCGTTGGCCGGATACGAGACCAGGGCAGGGGTGTGCGCGATCAAGGTGTTCGCCGGCAGCTCCACCGGCGACCTGATGATCGAGGACGATGCCGGGATCGAGGCGGTGATGCGCTCCGGCCGCCGCCGCGTCGCCTTCCACAGCGAGGACGAGTACCGCCTGCAGGCGCGCAAGCCCTCGTTCCACGCCGGCATGCCCTACGACACCCACCGGATCTGGCGCGACGAGGAATGCGCGTTCCTCGGCACCCGCCGGATCATCGCACTCGCCCGCAGCACCGGCCGGCCTGCGCACATCCTGCACGTCTCGACCGCCGAGGAGCTCGACTACCTCCGCGACGCGCGCGACGTCGCCACCGTCGAGGTGCTGGTGAACCACCTCACCCAGGTCGCCCCCGACTGCTACGAGCGCCTGGGCGGCCTCGCGGTGATGAACCCGCCGATCCGCGACCGCCGGCACCATGATGCGAGCTGGGCCGCGATCCGCGACGGCACGATCGACACCGTCTCCTCCGACCACGCGCCGCACCCGCTGGACGCGAAGCGGAAGGAATGGCCGGCGTGTCCCGCCGGGCTCACCGGCGTGCAGACCATCGTGCCGGTGATGCTGGACCACGTGAACGCCGGTCGGCTGTCGCTGTCGCGGCTCGCCGACCTGATGGCCGCCGGCCCAGCGCGCGTCTACAACATGACGGCCAAGGGCCGCATCGCCGCCGGCAACGACGCCGACTTCACGCTGGTCGACATGAAGGCCCGCCGCACCATCAGCAACGACTGGATCGCCACCCCCTGCGGCTGGACCCCGTTCGACGGCATGACCGTCACCGGCTGGCCGGTGGCGACGATCCTGCGCGGGGTGCCGGTGATGCGCGACGACACCGTGATCGGGCCGCCGCGCGGTGCCCTGGCCCGGTTCGCCTGGTGAGCCGCCTCGGCCGGAGGCTGCTGTTGGCGCTGTCCCTCGGTCTGGCCGCTGCCGCGCCCGACACCGGCGGCATCGGCTTCACCCAGCGTCTCGGCAACCACCTGCCTCCGGACCTGCCGCTGCTCGCCTCCGACGGCCACGCGGCGACGCTCGGCCGCCTCCTCGACAACAAGCCGACCGTGCTGATCCTCGGCTACTTCGCCTGCCCGATGCTGTGCGGCGTGGTCCGCGACGACGCGCTGCACGCCTTGTCGGCGAGCGGCCTGTCGCTGCCGCGCGATTACCGCCTGCTGTTCCTCAGCATCGACCCGGCCGAGCGGCCGTCGGACGCGGCGGCGGCCAAGGCGGCGGACATGGCACGCTACCCGCTCCCCGGCGCCGCTTCGGGCTGGCACTATGCCACCGCCGACGCCGCCACGATCGAGCGGATCGAGCAGGGAATCGGCTACGGCAGCCGCTACGACCCGCAGCTCAAGCAGTTCCTGCATCCGGCTGGCCTGGTGGTGCTGACGCCGGGCGGCGTGGTGTCCGGCTACCTGCTCGGCGTCGGCACCCAGCCGGGCGCGCTCGCCGAGGCGCTGCGGCAGGCCCGTGCCGGCACGATCGGGCAGCGCGCGCCCTCCATACTCCTGCTCTGCTTCCACTACGATCCGGGCACCGGCCGCTACAGCCTGTCGGTGCTGAAGCTGCTGCGCGTGATGGCCGGCCTCACCGTGCTCCTGCTCGCCACCTTGCTGCTGGCGCTGCGGCGCCGCCGACCGGCCTGACCCGCTCGACTGCGAGCGACACCGCGAAGATCAGCAGCCCGGCCAGCGCCAGGCACGCACCGACGGCGCCGGCCGAGGCCCAGCCGTAGCCCGCGGTGACCGCGGCGCCGGCAAGGAACGCGCCCAGCCCGTTGGAGATGTTGAAGGCCGAATGGTTGAGTGCCGCCGCCAGCGCCTGGGCGTCCGCCGCCACGTCCATCAGCCGCGTCTGCAGCGCCGGCGCCAGCGCCACGCCCGCGCCGACCAGGAACGCGTCGCCGGTCACCGCCCACCAGTGCGGCAGCGCCGGGACGAACAGCAGCGCCGTCACCCCATCCCAGACCAGCATCGCCACCAGCGTCCGCCGCAGCGCGCGGTCGGCGAAGTATGCGCCGACGGTGTTGCCGAGCGCCATGCCGAGCCCCAGCACCACCAGCACCAGCGGGATCGCCACCGGGGCCATGTGCGTCACCGCGGCCAGCGCCGGGGTGATAAAGGTGTAGATCGCGAACAAGCCGCCGAACCCGACCGCCCCGGTGCCGAGCGCCAACCAGACCTGCAGCCGCGCCAGCGCGCCCAGCTCGGTCAGGGGCGACGCGCCGTCCGCCGCCGGGATTGCCGGCAGGAACACCGCCAGCAGCCCCATGGTAAGCGCCGACAGCCCGCCGACGACCCAGTACGCCAGGTGCCAGTCGATGAAGCTGCCGCACCAGGCGGCCAGCGGCGCACCGATGATGGTGGCGGCGGTCAGGCCGAGCATTACCCGCCCGACCGCCCGCGCCCGCTCGTCGTGCGGAACCATGGACGCGGCGACCAGGGCCGCGACGCCGAAGAAGGCGCCGTGCGGCAGGCCACTGAGGAAGCGGAACAGCCCTACCCTCCACAGGTGGTCGGACGCCGCGCTGAGCAGGTTGCCGAGCGCATACAGCGCCATCATCCCCATCAGCAGCCGGCGACGCGGCATGCGCGCGCACAGCACGGTGATCACCGGCGCGCCGACCACGACGCCCGCCGCATACAGGCTGATCAGCAGGCCGGCCTGCGGCACCGTCGCGTGCAGGCTGCCGGCGACCGCCGGAAGCAGCCCCATCATGGAGAACTCGCCGGTGCCGATGGCGAAACCGCCCACCGCCAGCGCCAGGATCGCCCAGCCGCGCCCATGGGGCGGGCTCACGACGGTGCGGACGGGCGGGGCGTCTGCCAGGATTTCGGTCATGCGGCTGCTGCTCCGGGGCGGGACGCTCCTTATCGTGCACTGCAACATGACCAGGGCCAAGAGGCTCCGGCGCGGCGTGGCCGCACGAAACGAGGAGCGGCCGGCGTCGCGTATCAGCGTCCGGCCCGGGTTCCTGGCGGCTGGCGCGCGAGATGGGACACCAGTGCGCTTCCCGCCTCGATCAGCCGCGCGGTGATGGCCGCTCCGGTCCCGGCCGAGCACAGGCGTGCGTCGCCGGTCACCGCGCTGTCGCCGATCTCCACCGGCACGCCGATCTCGGTCCCGCCCAGCCGGGCGGTGCCGAACCCGATCACGTCCAGGCCGCCGACCTGGCGTGGTGCCGCCGGCGCAGGCGGAAGCAGGTCGTGACGGACCAGCTCGGGGAACAGGTGCATCGCCACGCTGGCCAGCGGGTCGGCGCCGTGGCCGGCGGAGCGCTGCGCCCGCTCCGCCCCCAGCAGCTCCGGCAGCAGCGCCCCCGCCACCTTCCACAGGTGCAGGCACGGAACCAGCACGCCACGCGACAACAGGATCTCCTGTGTCACGTCGTGGATCGCCTGGGCGTTGCCGCCATGGCCGTTGACCACGATCAGCCGGACCACGTGGTGGCGCAGCAGCCCGTGCAGCATGTCGCGCAGCACCAGGCGCAGGGTGGTCTGCTCCAGCGCGATGCCGCCCATCCGGCTGCCGAAGAAGTCGCGGCCGCCGAACGGCAGCACCGGCGCGACCAGCGTGTCATGCCCGGCTGCGGTCGCTGCACCGGCGATCAGCTCCGCCATCCGCTCGGCGCACAGGTAGTCGCCCATCGGCGCGTGCGGTCCCTGGTCCTCCAGGCTGCCGAGCGGCAGCAGCACCGTGGCGCCGGCACCGAGCCGGTCTGCTGCCTCGGCGCTGGTGAGCGTGCCGAGGCGGATCTTCGCGGCGTCGTTGCGGATGGCCTCGGCCATGGCGGCTACCTTCCCGTGCATGTCGCCGGCGGCGATGCTTGACGATGCCGTGCGGCGCCGGGATACCCGCACGGCGTCGAGGACAGGGATCGCAGATGGGCCGGATTCGGATCGTGCTGCCGGCGATGATGTGCGGCCTGGCCGTCTGCGGCGCAACGGTGCCGGCGACCGCTGCGGCCGGTCCGGGATCCGGCTGGACCGCCGGGCAGTGCGGCCGCGAGCCGGCGGCGCCCGCGGTCGATACCGCCACGGTCGACCGCTACAACGCGAGCGTCGACCGTGTCGCCGCCTACGGGCGCGCGGCCCGGAGCTACGATGCCTGCGTGTCCAAGGCGGCTGCGACCGAGCAGACCGCGATCAGCAACGAGGCACGCACGCGGATCGACGCGATCCAGGCGACCAGCAGCGCGGTGCAGAAGCGGATCGCCGCCAACTTCTCCGCACTGACCGCAGCGCTGCGGACAGGCGCCCCGAAGCTGCAGCCGCCGAAGCGCTAGCTCGCGGCCTTCGCCCTACTGCAGGCTGACCGGCCAGCGCGCCAGCCGCGCCCGGTTCTGCTCCGGGGACAGGTCGTGCGGTCCCTGCGCCACCTGCATCGGCAGGCCAGGGATCTGCTCGGGATGCGCCCAGCAGTCCACCCCGGCCAGGCTGCGCGTGCAGTACGGCTGCGGCGGCACCGGAGGGTCGACCGGCCGGCAGTAGCTCTGCCCCTCGTCCAGCCGCACCACCGAGCAGTCGCGTCCGCTGACGGCGGAATACACCATGTCCGGCACCGAGCGGTGGAAGATGGCGATATCCGCCCCGACCCCAGCGGTGAGCGGGATCACGGTCGCAGGAACGCAGCCGCCGAGCCAGGTCAGCATGAAGGCGCAGAGCAGCGGGATCAGCAGCAGCGCGGTGTGCCGTTTCATGGCGCCATCCTGCACGGCGACGATGAACGAAGTCTGAACGGTGCCCGGCCGTCGGCGCAGGTCATCGTTTGCCCGCAGGGAGCGCCGCCGCTATGGTCCGCCGCCATGCGGCCGGGCCAGCCGGCGCCCTTCTGGAAAATCGGACTGAACTGTGGTCGACGACATCTTCAGCGAGATCGACGCGGATCTTCGCGGCGAGCGCACGCGCGCCCGGACGCGTCGCCTGGCGGTCGCAGGCCTGGCGATCCTGATCGTGGCCGGCCTGGTGTTCGGCCTGTGGCAGTACCTGCACTACCGGCAGCAGCAGCGTGCCGCTTCCGTCGCCGGGGCCTACTTCGCGGCGCAGAAGGATGCCGACACCGCTCCGCTGGCCGCGGCCGGTCCGGACGCTCCGCCGACGCCCGAACAGAACCGCGCGGTCGGCGAGTTCGCCGCGGTGGCGGCCCGGGCGCCCGAAGGCTTCGCCACCTTGTCGCGTCTGCGCATGGCGGCCCTCGACTGGAAGACCGACCACCGCCGGGCGCTCGGGCTGTGGGACCAGGTGGCGCAGGACCGCGGCGCCGATCCCGACCTGCGCGGCCTGGCCAGCCTGCTCTGGGTGCAGCACCAGGCCGACGAGGCCGATCCCGGCCTGCTCAAGACCCGCCTGCGCGACATCCTCGTGCCTGCAAGCCCGTGGCACCTGCTGGCGCTGGAAACCGACGCGCTGATCGACCTGCGCCTCGGCCACGTTTCCGACGCGAAGCGCAAGCTGACCCGGCTCGCCGAGGACGGCTCGGCATCCGAAAGCGAGCGCGCCCGGGCGAGCGGACTTCTCGACACCCTCGACACCTCGAAGACCGGCGGATGATGCAACCACGCGACCAACCTGCCCACGAGGCCCTGACCCCGTCCGCACGGCTGGGCCGGCGCCGGGTGCTGCTGGGCGGCCTCGGCGTGCTGGCGCTGCCGCTTGCCGGCTGCGGCATCTTCGAGGACGACAAGAAGCCGGTGCTGGCCGGCCGACGCGAGGATGTGCTGAGCATCGGCGCCGGCCTCACCGTCGACGAGAGCGACACCACCCCGATCGGCCTGCCCGAGGCGGTGATCGAGACCGACTGGCAGCAGCCTGGACGGGTGCCGAGCCACGAATCGATCAACGCCCGGGTCGGCGGCACGCGCCGGATCTGGAGCACCCGCCTCGGCACCGGCGCCGGCGATCGCGGCGTCCTGGCGGCGGAGCCGGTGGTGGCGGACGGGCGCATCTATGCGATGGACGCCAACGGCGTGGTCGGCGCGTTCGACCTCGCCAGCGGCGCGCGCATCTGGCGCACCGACACCAGGCCGAAGAAGAGCCGCTCCTCCAACGTCGGCGGCGGCCTCACCTTCGCCGACGGCGCGATCTACGTGGTGGACGGTGTCGCCGAGTCGCTGGCCCTCGACGCGTCCAACGGCACCATCCGCTGGCGCACGGGCGTCGGCACGCCCGGCCGGTCGGCGCCCACCGTGGTCGACGGGCGCATGTTCTTCGGCACCATCGACGAGAAGCTGTTCGCGCTCGACGCCGCGACCGGGAAACAGGTCTGGATGTACCAGGCCAGTGCCTCGGAAACGATCGTGTTCGGCCAGCCGGCGCCGGCGGTGGTCGGTGGCACGGTGCTGGCAGGCTTCGGCTCCGGCGACATCGCCGCGATCCGTGCCCAGACCGGCGAGCTGCTGTGGAGCGATACGCTGGGCACCACCGGCGGCCGCAACTCGATCCTGGACTTCTCCTCCGTGCACGGCCTGCCGGTGATCTCCGACGGCACCGCCTACGTGATCAGCGTCGGCCAGGTGCTGACCGCGATCGACCTGCGCTCCGGCCGCCGCCTGTGGGAGCGCACCGTCGCCGGCAAGGACGGGCTGGTGGTGGTCGGCGAGTGGCTGTTCCTGCTCAGCCAGGACCAGCAGCTGGCCTGCCTCGACAAGACCAACGGCCACGTGCGCTGGGTCACCACCCTGCCTCGGTTCCGACGTCCCAAGCCGGGCAAGGGGCCGATCGAGTGGAGCGGCCCGCTGCTTGCGAACGGCCAGCTCATCTGCGTCAGCGACTTCCCGAAGCAGGGCATGATCACGGTGGACGCCCTGACCGGCCGCCTCGGCGACACCGCCAAGGTGTCCAGCCTGATCGCCATGACGCCGATCGCTGCCAGCGGCCACATGCTGGCGATCAGCGAGGACGGCATGCTGTCCGCCTATGGGTGAGCCCGATCCTTCCGGTGGACCCGGGTGAGGCGCGGCAGCCGCTCGGCGCCGCCGCCGACCGACACCACGCCGTACCGGCTCCTGCCGGTGGTGGTGATCGCCGGGCGTCCGAACGTCGGCAAGTCCACCCTGTTCAACCGGCTGTCCGGCCGTCGCAGCGCCATCGTGTCCGACACCCCCGGCGTGACCCGCGACCGCAAGGACGCCGAGGCCCTGCTGCGCGGCCGCCGGGTGCGCCTGATCGACACCGCCGGGCTTGAGGAGGCAGCTCCCGACAGCCTGTACGGCCGCATGCGCGCTTCCTCCGAGCACGCCGTCGCCGAGGCCGACCTGGTGTTGTTCTGCATCGACGCGCGGACCGGCATCACGCCCGCGGACTCGCACTTCGCCACCTGGCTGCGCCGCCAGGGCCGGCCGGTGCTGCTGGTCGCCAACAAGGCGGAAGGCCGTGCCGGCACCGCGGCGGCGCTGGACGCCTACAGGCTGGGGCTCGGCAGCCCGCTCGCGGTGTCGGCCGAGCACGGCGAGGGCCTGGCCGACCTGATGGGCGAGATCGTCGACCGCCTGCCGCCCGAGCAGGCCGAGCCGGTTCCCGACGCCGACGAGCCGGAAATCGAGGAGGTGGGCGAGGACGGCGAGATCGTGCTGCCGCCGCGCCCGCCGGGACCGCTGCGGCTCGCCATCGTCGGGCGTCCGAACGCCGGCAAGTCGACGCTGCTCAACCGGCTGCTCGGCCAGGAGCGGATGATCACCGGCCCGGAGCCGGGGCTGACCCGCGACGCGGTGTCGGTGCAGTTCTCCGACGCCCACGGCCCGATCGAGCTGGTCGACACCGCCGGCCTGCGCCGCAAGGCGCGGATCGAGGCGGAGCTCGAGAAGATGTCGGTTTCCGCCTCGCTGGAAGCGCTGAAGATGGCCGAGATCGTGGTGCTGGCGATCGACGCCACGCTCGGCGTGCACGACCAGGACCTGCAGATCGCCCGGCTGATCGAGCGCGAGGGCCGCGGCTGCGTGCTGGCGCTGAACAAGTGGGACGCGGTGGAGGACCGGATCGCCACCCGGCAGGCGATCTCCGACCGCATCGAGTTCTCGCTGTCGCAGATGCGTGGCATCCCGGTGGTGTCGTTCTCGGCGCTGACCGGGGCAGGGGTGGGCAAGCTGCTGCCGGTGGTCCGGGCGGCGCACGAGATATGGAACAAGCGGGTGCCGACCGGTGCGCTCAACCGCTGGTTCGAGGGGGCGCTGGAGCGGCACACGCCGCCGCTGGTCGAAGGCCGGCGCCTGAAGCTGCGCTACATGACCCAGGCCAAGTCGCGTCCGCCGACCTTCATCCTGTTCGGCACGCGCGCCGAGATGCTGCCGGAGGACTACCAGCGCTACCTGGTCAACGGCCTGCGGGAAACCTTCGGCATGCCCGGCACGCCGATCCGGCTGCTGCTGCGCGGAACCCGCAACCCCTACGCGGACGCCTGACAGGCCCGGCTCGCGCCCGGATCGACCGGCAACCCATTGCGGCTCCGGCGCCACGCGTGTCCGGTGCGACCGGAACCGGCCCGGATGCCGCCGGGAGCGGCGGCGCCGCATCCGCGCAGGCGCGGGCTCCCGGCAGAACGGCGTCGACTACTCCGGATGGGACGCCGCCGGGGCGTCGGGCTCGGCGTCCGGCGTCGCGTCCGACGGCTCCGCCGACTCGGTGCCGCCGGCGCGGGCGGCCTGCTTCTCGCGGGCCTTGGCTTCCTTCTTCGCCGCCTTGGCCCGGTCGCGCTCGGCCTTCTGGAAGTTGTAGTTCACCTTGTAGGCCATGATGATCCTTTCCCGTCCGCCGACGATCGTTCGGCGGACAAACTACCCCAGCATCCGATCCGCGTCAGCCCATCGGGTCAGCCCACGGGTCGGGCCGCCGGATCAGAGCCCGACCTGACGGCCGATCTGCACGTAGCGGTCGGCCGGGAGGTCGAAGCGGTCCACCAGGTGCACCGCGTTGCGATACATGACCCCGAACAGGCGCCGGCGCCACCCGGCGAGGCGCGGCCGTGCCGATGCCCCGCCGTCGTCGGAGTCGGGTCGCCGCACCACCTCGTCGCGGCCGCCGATGAACACGGCCTGCTGCGGCACCACCGGGCAGCCGTGATGCGTCGCCTCCGTCAGGGTCGTCTGCAGCAGCGGGATCTCGACGAAGCCGAACCGGGCGATCACGTGCCACACCCCGCCGCCGTAGCGCTGCAGCGTGATCCGCTCCTCCGCCGCGACCCGGGGCACCTGCTCGAACGCCACCGTCAGCGTCACCACCTGCTCGTGCAGCGCGCCGAACTGGTCGACGTGTCCGACCATGTTCGGCGGGATCGGCTGGCGCAGCGGGGTGAGGAACACCGCGGCGCCGGGAACGCGGGACACCTTGCCGTCGGTGATCCGCTTCAGGAAGCGATCGGGCGCCACCACCTGCTCCACGCCCGACGCCCGCAGCGCCGCCACGCCGGTCCGCCAGGTGCTCATGATGGCGAACACCAGGGCGCCGGCCAGCAGCGGCACGAAGCCGCCATCGGCGATCTTGAGCAGGTTGGCGCAGAAGAACGTCACGTCGATGACGAGGAACACCGCCACCGGCGCCAGCGCCGCCACCACGCTCCAGCGCGCGACGTGGCGCAGATAGGAGAACAGCAGCGCGGTGGTCAGCAGCATGGTGGTCGAGACCGCCATGCCGTAGGCGCCGGCCAGCCGTGCCGAGGAGCCGAACCCGACCGTGAGCAGCACGGTGAACACCATCATCACCCAGTTCACCACCGGCACGTAGATCTGCCCGTACTCCTTGTCCGAAGTCTGGCGGATGTTAAGGCCGGGGAACCAGCCGAGCTGGATCGCCTGCCTGGTCATGGAGAACACCCCGGTGATGATCGCCTGGCTGGCGATGATGGTGGCGCAGGTGGCCAGCACCACCAGCGGCCAGATCGCCACCCCGAAGATCGCGTGCGGGATGATGCCGTAGAACGGGTTGTCCGGCAGCTTGGCCAGTCCGATCAGGCTCGCCGACTGCCCGGCATAGCACAGCAGCAGCGCCGGCAGCACGATCCCGTACCAGGACATCCGGATCGGCAGCCGGCCGATATGCCCCATGTCGGCATACAGCGCCTCCGCGCCGGTCAGCGCCAGGAACACGCCGCCCAGCACGGCGAGGCTCTTCCAGTGGCCGCCCAGCAGGTACCGGATGCCGTGCCGCGGGTCGATCGCCCACAGCACCTCCGGGTGGTGCAGCGTCGCGATCAGGCCCAGCGTGCCGATCACCGCGAACCACAGCAGCATGATCGGCCCGAACAGGGTGCCGATCCGCGCGGCGCCGACCGGCTGCAGCGCGAACAGGCCGAGCAGCACGATCACGGCCGCGGGCAGCACCCAGTGCGACAGCGCGGGCGTCGCGACCTTGACCCCCTCGAGCGCGCTCAACACCGAGATCGCCGGCGTGAGGATGCCGTCGCCATACAGCAGCGCGCCGCCGAACAGCCCCAGCGTCAGCAGCACGGCGGTGACGCGGGCGCTGCGGTTGGGATGGCTGGCGCTGCCTTCCTCCTCTTCCGGCACGGTGCCCGTCACCAGCGCGGTCAGCGCCAGGATGCCGCCCTCGCCGCGGTTGTCGGCGCGCATCACGAACAGGCAGTACTTGATCGCCACCACCAGGATCAGCGCCCAAACGATCAGCGACAGCACGCCCAGCACGGACTCGGTCGACAGCTTCCCGCCCGCGGTCTCCAGCACAGTCTGCATGGTGTAGAGCGGGCTGGTGCCGAGATCGCCGTAGACGATCCCGAGTGCTGCCAGCATGCCGACGGCGAGCGGCGGACGGTCTTGGGCATCGTGGGAGGGGGGCATCGTCATCCTTCGTCGCGGTCGGCAGCGGATCATCGGACCGGGACCGGTCGAGGACCAGGGGCAGAAAGGCCGGTCGTCGCGTCCGCGGCTCGCCTACCAGCCCATCAGCAGGACCGCCCAGGCCCCGAAGAAGATCGGCGGCAGCAGCAGCGGTGCCGCAAGGCCCAGCGCGTGCGTCGCGGCGTTGCCCGGCAGCGGCGGCCTCGCGGTGATCATCCGGTGCCGCGGCTCCCTCAACGCCCGGCGCAGCGTCGTCGTCACCCGCAGGCCTGCCAGCACGCCGAGGTAGATCAGCCCGCTGGTGGCTACCCCCAGTTCCGGCACGATGCGCAGCAGCTTGCCCTGCCTGATGGCGACGAACGGGTCATGAGCCGAAGGCAGCCCGTTCAGCACGATGGCGTAGGCGGTGAACAGGAACGACTGCGACGCCACCAGCCAGGACAGGCGGTTGACCGTCAAGCCGTCCTCATGCTCCAGCTGACGGCGGATGGTGTCGCCACGGGCGTCATCCGCGTCCTCTGGAACGGCATCCATCCCGCGATCCGGCGCCGTCGCGGCCCGCACGTCAACCCCGCCACGGGGCGG
>CAXUDP010000073.1:0-15383 GCA_964249735.1 uncultured Acetobacteraceae bacterium
GCGCCTGCAGCACCGGGGCGGGCAGGGCGGCATCGGTCGCCACGAAGCACAGCATAGTCGCCATGTCGGGCGCGATCATGCCGCTGCCCTTGGCGATACCCTGGATCGTGACGGTCGTGCCGCCGATCCGGACGGTGCGACGCGCTCCTTTCGGGAAGGTGTCGGTAGTCATGATGCCACGCGCGGCACCTTCCCAGCCGGAGCCGGACAGCCGGTCGTGCAGCGTCGGCAGCGCCGCGGTGATCCGCTCGTGCGGCAGCACCTCGCCGATCACCCCGGTGGACGCCAGGAACACCTCCGACGATGGACAGTCCAGCAGCGCTGCGGCGGCCGCGGCGGTGGCCTCCGTCGTCACCCGCCCGGCCCGGCCGGTGAACACGTTGGCGTTGCCGGCATTGACCACCAGCCCGCGGGCCACGCCGCCGGCCAGCGCCGCGCGGCACCAGTCGACCGGTGCTCCCGGACACCGGTTGCGCGTGAACACCCCGGCGACCCGGGTGCCCGGCGCGAACTCGGCCAGCACTAGGTCGACACGGTTGCGGTAGCGGATGCCCGCCTCCCCGGAGGCGAAGCGCATCCCGGCCAGCGGCGGAAGCGCCGGGAAGGGCGCCGCCAGCGGCGAGACCGGGGCAGGGGTAGCCATCATCGTCGTCCCGGAACGGAGCGCCCGCTCAGCGCGTCACTCGCCGCCGGCGGGTGGCGCGCCCGGGGTCGCCGGAGCGCCCTGGCTCGGCACCGGCGGCGCGCCCGCGGCAGCGGCGCCGGCGGCCGGCGGCGTCTTGTCGCTGACCGGCGTGCCGTCCGGGTTGTAGCGCACCACCTTGACCTGGGCGACCGCCTTGTCCACCGCCGCGCGCACCGCACCCTGGATCAGCTTCTGTCGGATCTGCACCGCCACGGTGTTAAACGCCGGCGGCGTGGAAACGCGCGTGTCGAGCACCTGGATCACGTGGTAGCCGTAGCGCGTGTGCACGGGCTTGTCGGACACCTGACCCTTGCCCATGGCGAACGCGGCGGCCGAGAAGTCCGGCAGCATGTCGCCCTGCTTGAACCAGCCCAGGTCGCCGCCGCCGCTGGCCGCAGTGCCCTTGTCGGTCGAGTACTGCTTGGCCAGCGCCGCGAAGTCGCCGCCGCCCTTCAGCTTCTTGATGATGTCGTTCGCGGTCTTCTCGTCCGCCACCAGGATGTGCCGCGCGTGCACCTCCTTCTCGCCCGGCTTGCCGGCATAATCCTTGGCGTATTCCGCCTTGATCGCGTCGTCGGTGATCTGCGGCGCAACGATCCGGGTTAGGTAGACGTTCTGCAGCGCCTGGTCGGCGGCGTTCTGCATCGCCTTCTGTGCGTCCGGATCCTTGGCCAGCCCTTCCTTCTGCGCCTCGAGCAGCAGCGCCTTCTGGTCAACCAGCTGGTTCACGATCATCGGGAACAGCATCTGCGGCGGCATGCCGCGCACGTTGTCGGGCAGCGACTGCGCCGCCGCACGGACGCGGTCGAGCCGGATCGGGTCGCCGTTCACCGACGCCACCACCGGGTTCTCGCTCTTGGGCGTGGCGGGTGCAGCCGCGGCCGGCGTGGCGGCGGCATCCTTCTTGTGGGCGGGAGCAGCGAACGAAGTCGCAGAAACGAACAAGGCCGCCGCCGTGATGGCAGCAGCCGGGCTGGAAAGCCGCATGGACAAGGAACCCTCGAGTGACGCGTGGGCCGATGATGGCAAAACTGCGCCGCCGTCACAAGCGACCCCCTTCGGGCCGGGCCGACGTCGGGGCGGGATTGGTTGACCGGCGGCGGCCCCGGTCCTATCTGAACACCGCGTGACGCCCGGCCGCCGCCGGACATATCGATCGCGCGCAAGCGGCCCGGTCTGGGCGGCAAGTCCGGGGCAACGGGTCCGGGGCGGTGGCGCGCCGGGTCCGGTGTCGCCGGGGCCGGCTTCCAGGCAGCGCCGTGGGCGGACGCCATCCGGAAGGCCTGCATGTTCGCTTCTCTCGCCCGTTCCCTGTTCGGCTCCGCCAACGACCGCTCGCTGCGCGCGCACCAGCGCCGTGTGCCGGAGATCAACGCGCTGGAGCCGCAGGTCCAGGCGCTGGACGACGTGGCGCTGACGGCCAAGACCGCGGAGTTCCGCACCCGCCTCGCCGAGGGCGCCAGCCTGGACTCCCTGCTCCCCGAAGCGTTCGCGGTGGTGCGCGAGGCCTCGCGCCGGGTGCTCGGCCTGCGCCACTTCGACGTGCAGCTGGTCGGCGGCATGGTGCTGCATTCCGGCCGCATCGCCGAGATGCGCACCGGCGAGGGCAAGACCCTGGTCGGCACCCTTCCGGTGTATCTCAACGCGCTCGGCGGCAAGGGCGTGCACGTGGTCACCGTGAACGACTACCTCGCCCGCCGCGACTCCGAGGAGATGGGCCGCCTCTACGCGTTCCTCGGCCTGTCGACCGGGGTGATCATCCCGAACCTGCCCGACGACGAGCGCCGCGCCGCCTACGGCTCGGACGTCACCTACGGCACCAACAACGAGTTCGGCTTCGACTACCTGCGCGACAACATGAAGTACCGGCTTGAGGACATGGTCCAGCGGCCGTTCAACTACGCCATCGTCGACGAGGTGGACTCCATCCTGATCGACGAGGCGCGTACGCCGCTGATCATCTCCGGCCCGGCCGAGGACAGCTCCGACCTGTATCGCCGCGTCGACACGGTGGTGGCCGAGCTGGCGAAGGACACGTCCACCTACGACAAGGACGAGAAGTTCCGCACCGTGATCCTGACCGAGCACGGCACCGAAACCGTCGAGGAGATGCTGCGCACGGCCGGCATCGTGTCCGAGGGCGGGCTCTACGACGTCGCCAACATCTCGGTGGTGCACCACGTGCAGCAGAGCTTGCGCGCCCACACCCTGTTCTCGCGCGACGTCGACTACATCGTGCGCGCGGGCAAGGTGGTGATCATCGACGAGTTCACCGGCCGCATGATGGAAGGCAGGCGCTACGGCGATGGCCTGCACCAGGCGCTGGAGGCCAAGGAGCACCAGGAGATCCAGCAGGAGAACCAGACGCTGGCCTCCATCACCTTCCAGAACTATTTCCGCCTGTACCCGAAGCTGTCCGGCATGACCGGCACCGCGATGACGGAAGCCGACGAGTTCGCCGAGATCTACAAGCTCGACGTGGTCGAGATCCCGACCAACGTGCCGGTGATCCGCCAGGACGGCGACGACGAGGTGTACCTGTCCGAGCAGGACAAGTTCCTCGCCGTGACCAAGCTGATCGCCGAGATCCACGAGACCGGGCAGCCGATCCTGGTCGGCACCACCTCCATCGAGAAGAGCGAGCACCTGTCCGGCCTGCTCAAGGCGGAGAAGATCCCGCACAACGTGCTCAACGCCCGCTTCCACGAGATGGAGGCGACCATCATCGCCCAGGCGGGTGCGCCCGGCGCCATCACCATCGCCACCAACATGGCCGGGCGCGGCACCGACATAAAGCTCGGCGGCAACGTCGAGATGCGGATACGCCAGGAGCTGGCCGACCTGCCCGAGCCCGAGCGCTCCGCCCGCGAGGCCGTGCTGCGCGAGCAGGTCGCCGCCTGGCACGAGGTGGTGAAGCAGGCGAACGGCCTGTTCGTGGTCGGCACCGAGCGGCACGAAAGCCGGCGCATCGACAACCAGCTGCGTGGCCGCGCCGGCCGTCAGGGCGACCCGGGCGGGTCCCGCTTCTTCCTGTCGCTGCAGGACGACCTGATGCGCATCTTCGGCTCCGACCGGATGGCCGGGATGCTGCAGAAGATGGGGCTGAAGCCGGGCGAGGCGATCATCCATCCCTGGATCAACCGGGCGCTGGAGAAGGCGCAGAAGAAGGTCGAGGCGCGCAACTTCGACACCCGCAAGAACCTGCTCAAGTATGACGACGTGAACAACAGCCAGCGCAAGGAGGTCTACGCCCAGCGCCGCGAGTTCATGTCGGCCGACGACGTGTCCGAGATCGTCGCCACCATGCGCGCCGAGCTGGTCGAGCAGCTGGTGCGCGCGCACGTCCCGGAACGCGCCTTCGCCGAGCAGTGGCAGAGCGCCGAGCTCGCCGCCGAGCTCAAGCGCCTGCTGGCCATCGACCTGCCCGTCGAGGCCTGGGCCGCCGAGGACGGCATCGGCCTTCCCGAGGTGCTGGAGCGTGCGCTTGCCGCCGCACGGGAGGCCGCCGCCGCGCGCGCCGCCAATTTCGGTCCCTCGGTGATGCGCTACATCGAGAAGCAGCTCCTGCTCGGCACCCTGGACACGGTGTGGAAGGAGCACCTGCTGCTGCTGGACCAGCTGCGCCAGGGCATCTCGCTCCGCGCCTACGGCCAGAAGGACCCGCTCAACGAGTACAAGAACGAGGCCTTCACCCTGTTCAACGTCATGCTCGACGAGCTGCGCGAGCGGGTGACGGCGATGCTGTCCCGCGTCGAGCTCGGCCCGCCGCCGGACGACCCCTTCCCCGGCCAGCTCCAGGGCCAGGCCGAGATGGCGGCGATGCCGATGCACCCGCAGGAAGCGGCGCGCGAGCTGGCGATGGCAGGTGGCCCGGCCCCGTTCGCCAGTGCCAGCCTGCAGGCGACCGTCGAACCACCGCCCGACGCGGTGCACCTGGCGCCGCGCCATCCCACCCTGACCGCCGACCCGGCGAGCTGGATCGACACCCCGCGCAACGCCTCCTGCCCGTGCGGGTCGGGGGCTAAGTACAAGCATTGCCACGGCCGCGTCGCCTGACGCAGCCAGCACGGAACAGGCGACCATGGCCGGCCATTCCCAGTTCAAGAACATCATGCACCGCAAGGGCGCGCAGGACGCCCGCCGTGCCCGGCAGTTCGCCAAGGCGATCCGCGAGATCACCGTGGCGGCACGGTCCGGCCTGCCCGACCCCACGTCCAACCCGCGCCTGCGTGCCGCCCTGTCGGCCGCGCAGAAGGTCAACATGCCCAAGGACACGGTGGAACGGGCGATCAAGAAGGCGACGGGTGCCGGCGGCGGCGAGGACTACGTCGAGGTACGGTACGAGGGCTACGGCCCGGCCGGCGTGGCGGTGATCGTGGAAGCGCTCACCGACAACCGCAACCGCACCGCCTCCGACGTCCGCGCCGCCTTTTCCAAGCATGGCGGCAGCCTGGGCGAGACCAACTCGGTGTCGTTCATGTTCACCAGGGTCGGGCTGGTGACCTACCCGGCTTCCGTTGCCTCGGAAGACGAGATGCTGGAAGCGGCGATCGAGGCCGGCGCCGACAACGTCGAGAGCGGCACCGAGGGCCACGAGGTCACCTGCGCGCCCGACAGCCTGTTCGCCGTGCGCGACGCGCTGGAGGCCCGCTTCGGCGCGCCTGACACCGCCAAGATCGACTGGCGCCCCGGCACCGTGGTGACGCTGGACGAGGAGCGCGGCGTCACGGTGCTCAAGCTGATCGACGCGCTCGACGACAACGACGACGTGCAGGCGGTCTACGCCAACTTCGATCTGCCCGACGCGGTGGCCGAACGCTTGAGCGCGTGAGCGCCACCCGCCTGCTCGGCATCGATCCCGGCCTCCGCTTCATGGGCTGGGGCCTGATCGAGGTGGACGGCAACCGTCTGCGCCATCTGGCCGACGGGGTGATCGCCACCGACGGCGCCGACAGCGTGCCCGACCGGCTCAAGACCCTGCATGCCGGGCTGAACGCCCTGTTCGACGCCTGGGCGCCGAGCGAGGCGGCGGTCGAGGAAACCTACGTCAACCGCAGCGGCTCCTCGACGCTCAAGCTCGGCTATGCCCGCGGCGTCGCCCTGCTGGCCCCGGCCCTGGCCGGCATCGCGGTCGCCGAATACGGCGCGATGGAGGTCAAGCGCGCCGTGGTCGGCACCGGCGCCGCCACCAAGGACCAGGTCGAGATGATGGTCCGTCGCCTGCTGCCCGGGGCGACCATCAAGCGCGCCGACGCCGCCGACGCCCTGGCGGTGGCGATCTGCCACGCCCACCACCGCGCCAGCCGGCTGCGGATCGCCAGCGGCACACGCATGGCCTGAACCGGTTCCGCCGCGTCAGACCGCCCACGCCGCAACCGCCGCGCCCACCTCGCGCAGCGCCGCCTCCTGCGGCTCCAGCTCCAGGCCCGGCGCATGGTAGTAGGCCGCCATGACCAGCGGCGCCCGGCCAGGCGGCCACGCCACCGCATAATCGTTGCACACGCCGTCCGAGGTGCCGGTGCGGTCGCACGCCGTCCAGCCGGGAAACGCGGCCCGCAGCCGGGTCCGCCCGGGCACGTTCGCCTCCATCCAACCGACCAGCAGCATGCGTGACGCCGGCCTCAGCGCGGAACCGAGCACGACCGTGTGCGCCAGCCCGGCGATGGCGCGCGGCGTGGTGCAGTCGGTGGTCAAGGAGTTCCGGACCAGCTCATAGCTGTCGAACCGCGTCACCGAGTCGCCGAGCCGGCGCGCATAGGCGGTCAGCGCCGCCGGTCCGCCGACCCGCGCCAGCAGGAGGTTCGCCGCCGCGTTGTCGCTCCGCTCCAGGATCGCCTGGCACAGCCCGCCCACCGTCATCCTGCCTTGCGCCAAGTGGGCGCTCGTGACCGGCGACGTCGGCAGCAGGTCTCTCGCGCCATACGGCACCCACCGCTCCAGTCCGTCGATCCCGGCATCGACCCGCGACAGCACCAGGGCGGCGAGGATGCCCTTGAACGTGCTCTGCAGCGGGAAGCGCTCATCCGCGCGATGCGCCAGCGTCCGCCCGTTGCCGGTGTCGAGCACGAACACCCCGAGGCGCCCGCCACGCTTCCGCTCGATCGCCGCGACCGCATCCTCCGTCACCGCGCGCGCCGGCGACGCACCGGCCGCGACCGAGGACGAAAGGCCGGCCAGGAGCGCACGGCGGCTGAGGGCAGGGGTCATCCGGATTCCTTCGGGAAGCTGCGGCAGGGTCAGGGTCGCTCATTCAATGCTGATGATACGCGATCCGCCACATCAAGCCGTTGCCGTCCTCGGTGACCAGCAGCGCGCCATCGTGGGCGACGGCCACCCCGACCGGCCTGGCCCAAACGTCGTCGTTGTCGACGACAAGCCCTGTCATGAAGTCCTCGTAGACAGCGGCCGGCGCCCCGGCGTGGAGCGGCACGCGGATCACCTTGTAGCCGGTGCGCCTGGCCCGGTTCCACGAGCCGTGCAGGGCGACGAACGCGTCCCCGTCGTACTCGGCGGGGAAGGCGGCGACGGCTCCAGGCGGCGCCTGGTAGAACGTCATCGCCAGCGGTGCGGAATGCGGCTGTATCAGCACGTCCGGCACCGCCACGCGACCGAGGAGGTCGGGCCGTTCGCCTGCGTGACGCGGATCCTCGTTGGAGCCGACATAGTACCAGGGCCAGCCATAGAAGCCGCCCGCCCGCACCCGCGTGACGTAGTCGGGAACCAGGTTGTCTCCCATCCCGTCGCGCTCGTTGGTGGAGCACCAGAGGTCGCCGGTGACGGGATGGATCGCCAGGCCGACGCAGTTGCGCAGGCCGGTCGCAAAGACCTGCCGGTTGCGTCCATCGGGATCGAACGCCAGGACGTCCGCACGTCCGGCCTCGTGTCCCCAGGCAGCACCCGGACCGGTCTGCGCTTCCCACTGCCGGATCTCCGATGGCGCCCTGCGTTCCATCTCCCCGGCATCATTGGAGCCGGAGCCCACGGACACGAACATCCGTCGTCCGTCCGGGCTGAACCGGATGTCGCGCGTCGTATGGTAGCCCGTGCTGGCGGCAAGCTTGGCGACGATCGTCTGCGGCGCCCCGCTCGGCTTGAGGTCGCCCGGACGGTAGGGGAAGCGGATGACCGAGTTGACCGTCGCCACGTAGACCCATCGCGGATCAGGCCCCAGCGGGTAGAAGGCGATCCCGAACGGCCCCTCGAGACCGCTCGCGAACACCTCGTCATGGTCGGGATGCAGCGCGCCATCCGCAGCGCGAAGGACGCGGATCGTCCCGACGCTCGTCTCGGCAACGAAGATGTCGCCGTTCGGGGCGACACGAACCAGCCGCGGATAGTCCAGCGTCGCGAACCGGGTCACCGAATAGCCGGCCGGAACCTTGGGAACCAGGTTCCTCGCGGGTTCGACGACGGACGGCGTGTTGCTGGCCGACGGGCTGGCGAACGGCCTGGGCATGTCCTGCTGGCCGAGCTGCCGCCGCCGACCTGGGACATCGTCGTGCCAGTCCCCATAGGCTCGCTGCCCGGTCAGGACCGGTTCCGGACCGCCAGCGTCGCGGGCCCACGCTGCCGGGCTGCCGAGCAGCGTGGCCACGACGGACGCGGCCAGGGCGCGACGGGATCGCGGGACGTGCGGGGCGGCGGTCGTTCCGGGCATCGGTGACGTCCATCGGGGCCAGGAACCCTGCGCCGTCCGGCAGGAGTTCGACAAGCACCGGGAGCCGGGTCCGTTGCCGCCCGACGGACGATGCGCCGCCCGCAACACTTCACGACACGCATTCCGAGGACGACACCTTCCTTTCGGTGTCATTGTGGACGACACGATGGACCACGACATGCTCCCGGTCCTGCGGCGTGTCGATGCAAGACGATGGCGGGCGACGACCGGCCTCGCGAAAGGATCAAGCCACCATGTCGGACCTGCCCAGGCTGGAGATCTCGCGGCGCGGCGTCCTGGTCGGAAGTGCCGCGACCGCGGCCCTCGTCTCGTCCCCGGCCGCCGCCACCCCGGAGCGCTCAGCGTCACCCGACGATCCTGCGTCGCTGGCGGTCGGCTTCGACGTGAACGGCGAACGGCGGGACCTGTCGCTCGATCCCCGCACCACCCTTCTCGACGCCCTGCGGGAGCATCTCCATCTCACCGGCACCAAGAAGGGATGCGACCACGGGCAGTGCGGGGCCTGCACGGTGATGGTCAACGGGGTGCGGATCAACGCCTGCCTGAGCCTCGCCGTCATGCACCAGGACGACAAGATCACCACGATCGAAGGGCTGGGCACGCCGGACCACCTGCACCCGATGCAGGCGGCCTTCATCAGGCATGACGGCTACCAGTGCGGCTACTGCACGCCGGGACAGATCTGCTCGGCGGTCGCGGTGCTCGACGAGATCAGGCGCGGCATTCCCAGCCACGTCTCGGCCAGCCTGACCGAGCACCCGCAGGCCACCAACATCGAGATGCGCGAGCGGATGAGCGGCAACATCTGCCGCTGCGGCGCCTATTCCAACATTGCCGACGCCATGGCCGAGATCGCCGGGAGGGACGCATGAAGGCCTTCACCTACCAGCGCGCGACCTCGGACAAGGACGCTGCTGCACAGGCGGCCGCGACGCCCGGCGCCAGGTTCATCGCCGGCGGCACCAACCTGCTCGACCTCATGAAGTTGCAGATCGAGACGCCGACCCTCCTGATCGACGTGAACGGCCTCGGCTTTGACACGATCGAGGACACCCCCGATGGGCTCAGGATCGGCGCGCTGGTGAGGAACACCGATCTCGCCGCCGACATGCGCGTGCGGCGCGACTACGGCGTGCTGAGCCGGGCGCTGCTAGCGGGCGCCAGCGGGCAGTTGCGCAACAAGGCGACCACCGCCGGCAACCTGCTCCAGCGCACCCGCTGCCCGTATTTCTACGACACCAACATGCCTTGCAACAAGCGCAGCCCAGGTGCGGGCTGCGCCGCCATCGGCGGCCATTCGCGCCAGCTCGGCGTCATCGGCACCAGTGCTGCCTGCATCGCGACGCACCCGTCCGACATGGCGGTGGCGATGCGGGTGCTGGATGCGACGGTCGAAACGGTCGACGCGCAGGGACAAACGCGGGCCATCCCGATCGCCGACTTCCACCGCCTGCCCGGGGACACCCCACACATCGAGACCGCGCTGGCTCCGGGCGAGCTGATCACCGCGGTGACACTGCCGAAGCCGCTCGGCGGCATCCACCTCTACGAGAAGGTGCGCGATCGCGCCTCCTATGCCTTCGCGATCGTTTCGGTGGCGGCGGTGATCCAGAAGGACGGCACCGGCCGGGTGGCACTCGGCGGCGTCGCGCACAAGCCGTGGCGCCGCGAGGCAGCCGAAGCGGCGCTGCCCGAAGGGGCGAGCGCCGTCGCAGGGCGGCTGCTCGCCGGAGCCGAGCTCACGCCCGGGAACGCGTTCAAGCTGCCGCTCGTGGAACGAACGCTCGCGGCGGCGATCTCCGAGGCCCGAACCGCATGAAGTTCGACACCCCCGCGGGCATGAACCCGATCGACCGCATGACGGTGGTCGGCAAGCCGCACGACCGCATCGACGGGCCGCTGAAGACCACCGGCACCGCGCCCTACGCCTATGAGCACCACCACGACGTCGCCGATCCCGCCTATGGCTGGATCCTAGGATCCGCGATCGCCAAGGGACGGATCCGCTCGATCGACCTGCGCCAGGCGAAGGCCGCCCCCGGCGTGCTCGCCGTCGTGACGGCGCGGGAGGCCGGGCGGCTCGGCAAGGGCCAGTTCAACACCGCCAGGCTGCTCGGCGGTCCGGAGATCGAGCATTACCACCAGGCGATCGCGGTGGTGGTCGCCGAAACCTTCGAGCAGGCACGCGCCGCAGCCGCGCTGATCGCGGTCGACTATGCGCAGGAGGACGGTCGCTTCGACCTCCTCGAGGCGCTCCGGACGGCGCCGCTCACCGGCGGCTCGAGCGACGAGGGCAGTTCCGCGCCCGCCGTGGACCGGGTCGGCCAGTTCGAGCAGGCCTTCGCCGATGCCCCGGTCAGGCTCGACCAGAGCTACACCACGCCGGACCAGAGCCACGCGATGATGGAGCCGCACGCCTCCATCGCGGCCTGGGACGGCGACCGGCTGACGATCTGGACCTCGAACCAGATGATCGACTGGGGGCGCGGCGACCTCGCCACCACGCTCGGCATGCCGAAGGACAAGATCCGCTTCCTGTCGCCGTTCGTCGGCGGCGGCTTCGGCGGCAAGCTGTTCCTCCGTGCCGATGCGGTCATGGCGGCGCTGGGAGCCAGGGCGGCGCGGCGGCCGGTGAAGGTGGCGCTGCCACGCCCCTTCATCATGAACAACACGACGCACCGGCCCGCGACGGTGCAGCGCATCCGGCTGGGCGCCACGCATGACGGCGTCATCACCGCGATCGCCCACGAAAGCGGCTCCGGCGACCAGCCGCAGGGTCAGCCCGAGACTGCCACCAGCCCGACCAAGCTGCTCTACGCCGGCGCCAACCGGCTGACCTCGATGCGGCTCGCGGTGCTCGACCTGCCCGAAGGCAACGCCATGCGTGCCCCTGGCGAGGCGCCCGGCCTGATGGCGCTGGAGATCGCCATGGACGAGATGGCGGAGAAGCTCGGCATGGACCCGGTCGAGTTCCGGGCCAGGAACGACACGCAGGTCGATCCGGAGAAGCCGGAGCGGCCGTTCTCGCAACGCGACCTCGTCGGCTGCCTGCGCGAGGGCGCCCGTCGCTTCGGCTGGAACCGCCGCGAAGCGGTGCCGGGCCACGTGCGCGACGGCCGCTGGCTGGTCGGGATGGGCATGGCGACGGCGTTCCGCAACAACATGAACCTCCCATCCGCCGCACGCGTCCGGCTGGAGCGCGGCGGCGACGTCGTCGTCGAGACCGACATGACCGACATCGGCACCGGCAGCTACACCATCATCGCCCAGACCGCGGCCGAGATGATGGGCGTGCCGCTGGACCGGGTGGTGGTGAGGCTGGGCGACTCGGCCTTCCCGGTGTCGTCCGGATCGGGCGGGCAGTTCGGCGCGAACAGCTCGACCTCCGGCGTCTACGCCGCCTGCGTGAAGCTGCGTCAGGCGGCGGCGCAGCGGCTGGGCTACCCGGACGACGCGGTGTTCGAGGGAGGAACGGTGCGCAGCGGCAACCGCTCGGCCGATCTCGCCGAGGCGGCCCGTGACGGTGACCTGGTCGCCGAGGACACCATGGAGTGGGGCAGCCTGGGCGACACCTACCAGCAGTCGACCTTCGGCGCGCACTTCACCGAGGTCGGCGTCGACCGCTTCACCGGGGTGGTCCGGGTGCGGCGGATGCTGGCCGTCTGCGCCGCCGGCCGCATCCTGAACCCGAAGTCCGCGCGCAGCCAGGTGATCGGGGCGATGACCATGGGCGTGGGCGGAGCGCTGATGGAGAACCTGGCGGTCGACGCGCGACGCGGCTTCTTCGTCAACCACGACCTCGCCGGCTACGAGGTGCCGGTCCACGCCGACATCCCGCACCAGGAGGTGATCTTCCTCGACGAAGCCGACGACAAGGTGTCACCGATGAAGGCGAAGGGGGTGGGCGAGCTCGGCCTGTGCGGCGTCGGCGCGGCGGTCGCCAACGCCGTCTACAACGCCACCGGAGTCCGGGTGCGCGACTACCCGGTCACGCTCGACAAGCATCTCGACCGGCTGCCGACCCTCGCCTGACGACTGGTGCCTGACGCCGCGCGTCCGACCCGGACCCGAAGGGTCTACTTGCCGAGATGCCTGTCGAAGAACGTCGCGATCTCGGTGAACGCTTCCTTGGACTCCGGCACCCGGTCGTCGAACTGGTACTGCGCGTGGGACTGTCCCTCGTACACCTCCAGATCCGCCTCCACGCCGGCCCGATGCAGCGCCCGATGCACCCGCACGGTGTTGCTGAGCAGAAGGTCCCGCGTGCCGGTCGTCAGGATGGTGGGCGGAAAGCCGTGCATGTCGCCGTAGACCGGCGAGATCAGGGGATCCTTCAAATCGTGGCCCTTGGCGTAGACCACCGTCGCCGCCTGGCAGAACCCGGTCGGGGACACCAGCACGTTGTCGACCAGCTTGTTGGTGTAGAAGCTGTCTCCGACCATCACGGCATCCGACATCGGCGTGCCGGATGCGAGCGCGCCGGGCAGCGGCAGGCCGAGCTGCTTGGCGCGCAGCACCAGCTCGAGCGTGAGCGCTCCGCCGGCCGAGGTTCCGAAGACGCCGATGTTCTTCGGATCGGTGGTCTTCATGAGCGACTTGTAGACCGTGATCGAGTCGTCGATCGGCGCCGGGAAATAGGCCTCCGGGGGCATGCGATAGTCGGGCATCACCACCTTGATGTGCCCGAACCCGGCCATCATGGCCGCCTCGGTCGCCCCTGTCTCACCGGGAAACAGCACGTAGCAGCCGCCATGTTCGTGCAGCAGCACCCGGTTGCGGTTCTCTGGCGCTATCTCGTCGGGCGTCAACGTGTAGACCCGGACGCCGTCGATGTTCGAGCGCACCATCGTCACGCCGAGACGTTTCAACATGTCCGGGAGCGTCGCGTTGATCTTGATGGCCTGGTGATCGGCGAAGCTGCGCCACTCCTTCCCGGTCTTGAACTGATCGTTCCAGGCCGGATTCAGCGGGGCGGCGATGAACTTCTGCATTCCCGGGCTGACATCCGCGGTCGGTACCGCCAGGGTCTTCGCCGGCACCTGCCTGGGCGCCAGCGTCCCGTCGGCGCAGGCAACGAACGAGCTCGTCATGATCGCTGCGGCTACGACGGCCGCAGCAAGGCGATCAGCCAGGACTGACATGAGCCATGCCTTCTTGAACGTTCCGCAGCCAGCCTACGCCCGGTCAATCGTCATGTCATCACCCATGTCCCGGCCAACAAGATCCAGGACCGGCATTATTCCCTTGCATGGAGTGCTGGACGTTCCCCACCGCACGCGGCAGCACCGACCCGATCCCTTCAAACCGTCCTGAGCATTCCGCCGTCGACGAAATAGGTGGAGCCGACGCTGTACGTCGCCTTGTCCGAACACAGGAACACGAAGAAGTTTGCCAGCTCCTGTGGAGTCGCGAACCGCCCGATCGGCGCGTGCTCGTCGGCCACGCCCTGCAGGTGGGCGTTCCAGTCGCCGCCGCTCTCGGCGGTGAGCTGCTTCGCGGTCTTGATCCAGTCCGGCGTGAGGACCAGGCCGGGATTGATGCAGTTGACGCGGATGTTGTCCTTGATCACCTCGCTGGCGAGGGTCTTGCTGAACATCATCAGCGCCGCCTTGGTGACGTTGTAGATCGGCTCGTACCAGAGCGGCTGGACGGCGCAGATCGACGCGTTGTGCAGCACCACGCCACCGCCCCGCGCGCGCATCATCGGCACCACGCCGCGCGCCAGCCGGACGGCCGCCATGACGTGCAGCTCCCAGTATGCCTGCCATTTCTCGTCCGGCGCCTCCATGATCGTTTCGTTGGAGCCGGAGCCCGCGTTGTTGATCAGGATGTCGACGCCGCCCAGCGCGGCGGCGGCCTCGACCACCGTCCGCGCACCCTGCGCGGTCGCGACGTCGCCAGCACAGGCGATCGCCTGCACGTCGTAGGCTCCCCCGATCCGCTCGGCCTCCGCCTGCAGGCGATCCGCGTCCCGGGCCACCAGCAGAAGGTTCACGCCTTCCGCAGCCAGCCCCTCGGCGACGGCGGAGCCGATCCCGACGCTGCCCCCGGTCACGAGGGCCGTCTTGCCACCAAGTCCCAGGTCCACTGCCGGATCCTCCTTTTCGGCGTCGTCGCTGCCAGGTCGGCAGCAGCGCAAGGTATGCAACCGAAGGACGCAGTTCATCACCTATCTGCCGCCGACGCGGCACGGGTGGGTGAGGGCAGAAGCGCGGATCACGCGACAGTCCTGTGCGGCCGACCGGCTCGCCTCGGCGGCATCATTGCCGAGCCTTGTCCAGCCTGGATCCCTGTCTCGTGGACCGACAACCGGAGCCACGGCAGGATCCAGACGAATCGCTGCAATCGTGGACACACATCGTCCGCAACGGTGTTTCCACCCTCAAGCCGAGCTCGGCCCGCCATGCCGGCAAACCTGCAACAGGATGGTGCCCGCGGCGGGAGGCGAGAGTACCGACTTCATGAGCCAAATAAAACAACGGGACAATAGATCAGGCGGAAAACACCGTAACGGTGGAAGAGAAAGCTGCTCGTTACAGATGAGGTCTAGCTCATGAGTCTTGCGTGCTGGCGCTTCTAGGCAGCCAATCGGGCCACCGTCAACGCAGCCTTCGAGGCCTCCTCCATGCTCTTCCCGATCCTCGAAACGCCCCGCCTGATCCTGCGCCTGCCCGAGGAACGCGACCTGGATCGCTGGGCTGACTTCATGGCTGATCCGGAAGCTTCTCGCTTCGTCGGTGATCGGTTGCCCCGCGCGGTCGCCTGGCGTGGCATGGCGACGATGGCGGGCAGTTGGGTTTTGCGCGGCTTCGGCATGTTCTCCGTCATCGAACGGTCGTCCGATCGCTGGATCGGTCGAATAGGTCCTTGGCAGCCCGAAGGATGGCCCGCCGGGAGATCGGCTGAAGTCTCGCGCGTGATGCTTGGGGGCGGGGCTATGCCCTTGAGGCGGCCCACAGGGCGATGGACTGGGCCATTGAGGAACTAGGCTGGTCCGACATCATCCATACGATTGGCCCG
>CAXUDP010000073.1:15483-18488 GCA_964249735.1 uncultured Acetobacteraceae bacterium
GGGGCGGATGCCCCCACCCTATGAGGAGGAGCCGGTGGACATCTGGGGCCAGACTGCGGCGCAGTGGCAGGCAAGGCTGCGGGCATAACCGGTTGCCGACAGCGACCCTTTGCCGGAGATCGATCCCGTCCACGAAGGGGAGGCCCTCAAGGTCTCCACGCCTCCCAGCGTTGGACTGACGGGCGGGGAGGACGGCAATCCTCCTCGCCTGGCGCGTCGCCTTGCAGTGCGAGTTCCAACGCCCCCTTGAGCTTCCATCACCGCGTCATTGGCAGCCCACTGGTCCCGACCCTGAGCGGGCGGTGGCCTGGCAGCGTGAGCGTCCCAGCCGTGATCCTCGGGGCACCCACAAAGCCTGGGCTGGTCCATTTCACGGCACAGGTGGCGGTATCTACTACGTAAATCTGAGCCTCGTTGCCCGAGTAGGTCGTGACGTAGAGCAAACGGTGCTGGACCAGGCTCAACGGCCTTTCAACGATCGCCACGTCCTCAGTGACTGTGCAAGCGGCCTTCCCGGCGCTGGTGATCCGGATAGGACCCTGCCAGGCGCGGGGGGTCTTGGCGTCATCGGGCTCCCCAAGGTCGAGATGGTAGCCCCCGGCCTCCGCTGAGGAGCCATGAGGGATCACCTGGACGAACGCCGCTCCAGTGCCTGATGCCAGGGCACTCCCTATGACGGCCACACTCCCAGGGACGCTCAGAAGACGCGCCCTCATGGTTTCGCCCTCAAGCCCGGAACCGGCTTCGCGAAATGCTGCACGTCTGCCAGATCGGCGCGTTTCCAGGCGAAGTTGAGCCCCTTGTTCTTGAACCCAATGCCAGCCAGCTGCCCCAGTAGCCCATGGCTGTCTTGTGCGCCCTTTCGCCCGGCACGATGACCACGACATGCCATGTCCGGCTTCCTTCTTGCCAGCAACTACAAGGTAGCCCTGTGCTGCCAACCAGCTCGCCTTCGGGATCGTTGCCAAGCTTCGTCCAGCTCCAGCTCGGGTCGCTGTTCCAATCGTCCACCATGGCATTCGCCAAGCCGTTCAACGGCACGCCAACAACCAGCGCCACGGATCGCACGAAGCCGCTGCAATCGTTCTTGTGAGCGTCCCATCTGGACCCGGCGATCCCAAAGATCGGAAAGGTGCTTGGTGGCTTGACGGCGGGAGCCACGGCGGAGCCTTGTGAGGGTCGTTACGGTCAGGGATGCACCTCATCCATCGTGGCGACAACAGGCTCAACTACCTCTTGAGCTCTTTCTTCTTCCTGTTGATGTCGAGAGTTGGTCGTGTCGGGGTCTTTGGGTGGCCCCCTATGGGTCCCGCCAGGAAATCGCCAGGGGCCTTCGGGGCTGTTCGGGATCGAAAGGGGGTGGGGTCATTTCGGGACGCTGCATTTTCTGGGCGTAGAAGTGCGTAAGCCTGTTTCCTAGCTGGCCCGAAGTTTTAAGAGCGCCCAGCGAAACCGGTCCTGGTGCGTTTGTGAGCGGCACGGTCTAGCTGCTTGTTCCTGACGACCTATGGGCGCCGCTGCTGCCGCTACCGCAGGAGCGTCTCCGGCGCGATCGAGGCGCGACCGCCTGCGTACTAGAGTCGTAACAACTGCAGCCAAAGGTGCTCCAGCGCCGCATCCACCGGCGGCCGGATCGTCCGCAGCGGATGGTCCGGGAGCACCAGCGTGTCCGGGCTCAAGTAGCTGAACAGGGCTCCTGTCCGCTCGTGTGTCCCGCACATTCAGCCTCCAACCGCGCAGGACCGGAGATTTAGACCAAGCTCGGTGCCGGAACCGATCTTCAGCGGACGGACCTTGGATGCCAGCACCTCGACGACCTGCTACCCGCCGTGCCATTTTCACCATCGTTTTGTGACGGTCTTGCAAACAGATGATCACGTGTGAGCTACCGCGGCGGATTTACTCACGCGTCAGAACCGTGAAGAAGTTCTCGACGGCATCGAGCCGCGAGACACATTGACAGAGATGTCCATGATCCGGCGCGCAAGCTCGTTCGACATGCTTCTGATACGAGAATCGATCCTGCTCGGGTTGATGCTCGTCGGCCCGGTGTTGACGATCCCCTTGCATATACCGATCAACTACAACGAAGGTTGGAACACCGGCTTCGACACCCGCGCGGTTGTTCCCAACACCGGTCGACTTTATCCCGGTCGGGACAGCCTTGTCTTCAACAACTATCCGCCGCTCGGCTTCTTCTTGGTGAGCGCCGCAGGGCGCTTCCTGTTCGGTGACATGATCGTTGCCGAGCGGGTGATCGCACTCGTAGCGTTGCTGGCCTCGGCGGCCTTTCTTACCCAGTGCGTCCGCCAGCTGGGCGGAACGCTTCGGGCGGCGCTGGCTGCGGCACTTCTGCTTCTGCTGTTCATGACCACCTTCTACCGCGACTACGTCGCGATGGACGATCCGCAATGGCTTGCGCATGCGATCATGCTGGGTAGCCTGACGCTGCTCACGCTTCCCTCGGCGATGGCCAGGTTGCGCGCCGGCCGAGCTCGCTACGGGCAGATCACGCTGGCGGCGGTGCTGATGGTCACCGGCGGCTTCGTCAAGCACACCCTGGTCGCCCTGCCGTTCGCCACGGCCCTGTGGCTGCTGTGGCTGAGGCCGCAGGCCCGGCCTCGTCTGGATCCTGGGTGCGATGCTTGCCGTGGCGGCCGGACTTGCAGCCACGGATGCTCTGTCCGGCCAGGACGCCTTCACCGACATCTTTCGGCACCGCCGCATCGTCCGTCTGCATCTGCTGACACGCGCGATCAGCCACCTCGCTCCTCTTCTCCCGGCGGCAGCCTTGCTGTTGCGGCGTCGCGTCGCATCGCGGGCGATGGCGCCATCCTCGTCGCCCTGTTCGGGACCATCGCGCTGGTTACCGGAACGTTGCAGCGGTCGGGAGGGGGCGTCTACTACAATGCGCACTTCGAGACGATGATCGCCGTCTGTCTCGGCGTCGGCCTAGGGCCTGTTAGCACCTGATCCAGTCGCAGGCGGCTGCGAGGCAGAGAATG
>CAXUDP010000074.1:0-18390 GCA_964249735.1 uncultured Acetobacteraceae bacterium
CTGTCGTTCAAGGGCATCGACAACGCGTCCTACTACCGGCTGCTGCCCGGGCAGGAGCGCTACTACATCAACGACACCGGCACCGGGAACACGGTGAACCTGAGCCACCCGCGGGTGCTGCAGATGGTCACGGACTCCTTGCGCTACTGGGTCACCGAGATGCACGTGGACGGGTTCCGCTTCGACCTCGCCACCATCCTGGGCCGTGAAAGCTACGGCTTCGACGAGGGCGGCGGGTTCCTCGACAGCTGCCGGCAGGACCCGGTGCTGTCGGACGTGAAGCTGATCGCCGAGCCCTGGGATTGCGGGCCCGGCGGCTACCAGGTCGGCGGCTTCCCGCCGGGCTGGGCGGAATGGAACGACCGCTACCGCGACACCGTGCGCTCGTTCTGGCGTTCGGAAGCGTCGGTGGCGGAGCTGGCGCAGCGCTTGTGCGCCTCGGCCGACAAGTTCAACCGGCGCGGGCGGCGGCCGTGGTCGACGGTGAACTTCATCACCGCCCATGACGGCTTCACCCTGAACGACGTCGTTTCCTACAACGACAAGCACAACGCCGCGAACGGCGAGGACAACCGCGACGGCACCGGCAACAACTCGTCCTGGAACTGCGGCGTGGAGGGCGAGACCGACGATCCGGTGGTGCTGGCGCTGCGCGAGCGGCAGATGCGCAACCTGATGGCGACCCTGATCCTGAGCCAGGGCACGCCGATGATCTTGGCCGGCGACGAGTTCGGCCGCACCCAGAACGGCAACAACAACGCCTACTGCCAGGACAACGACATTTCCTGGGTGGACTGGGGCAGGCTGGAGCGCTTCGGGGGTTTCTACGCGTTCGTGCGACGGCTGATCCAGCTCAAGCGCGACTACCCGATCCTGCGCCGGCAGCGGTTCATGACCGGCGACTACGACGAGGATCTGGGGGTGCGCGACGTGTCCTGGATCAACTGCACCGGCGATCCGATGCGGCCGCAGGACTGGCACGATCCGGGCCTGCGCTGCTTCGGCATGCTGATGGACGGGCGCGCCAAGACCAGCGGCATCCGCCGTCCCGGCACCGACGCGACGCTGCTGCTGGTGCTGAACGGCCACCACGACGGGCTGGAGTTCGTCATGCCGCCCTGCAGCGGCGGTCTGCACTGGCACCTGATCCTGGACACCAACCGGCCCGGCATGACCTCCGGCCGCGCCTATGGCATCGGCACCGGCTGCGAGATCGTCGGACGCTCGCTGGTGATGTTCAAGCTGGAAAGCTGAGGTCGTCGCAGGCGCCGACCACCGGCCAGCCGGTCATCATCGCGAGGGTGGCTGCGCCAGCCTGCTCTCACCTGCTCTTCATCGAACGTTCGGTCAGACATCGTTCGACTGAGGGCAACGCGCGCTCCCGCCAGGCCAAGCGGGAGATCCCATGCGGGACGGCACGCCCCGTGCCTCTCCCCGACGCGTCCGCCAACCAGCTGCTGCGTCGCCTGCCCGCGGCGGGCGGGACGGCGCGCGGATGGAGGTCGGCCTCGTGGGAATGGAGGGCATGGTCGGCCTGCCGCTGCTGGTTAAATTCTGAGCTGCTCGGACCCAGGCGATGATGCAGGGGGCGGGCGTCGCCTGGGGGCTGCCATCCCTGCTCGGCCTGCTGCTGCGCTGGTGACGATGCGTTCCACACCCAGGTATCGCAGTGCGATGCCTTGCTATGGCCGTCACCGGATCGAGCAGCGGCTGGCGCGCTGGACCTTCATGATCGATGACCGGACCGGGGGCGACGAGTTCCTGATGACGCAGGGCTTCATATCGCACATGCTGGGCGTGCAGCGGCCAGGCATCACCTTGCAGTCCGTGTCCCCAACGTGGTGGACCGGTGCGGCAAAACTCCGGCATCATGCGCGTCCTCGACCGACCTGGGCTCGAAGCCGTCTCGTGCGAATGCTGCGCCGTCATTTGGCGCCGGCAGGCATGGTTGATAGTCATTTCTGGCAGGACAGCGGGAACGCCGGAGCCGATGACGCATGACTCTGCATCCTGCTCGGCGAGGATCCGTGATCTGACAACCGCAGCCAGGGGCGTCCGACACCTGTGTGGTCGGCCGACGCGCCTCGACGCCTCGGGTGGTCGCTGAGGCCTTGTCCGGCCGGGACCGGGGACCGAAGCAGGAACCGGACGAGCCGTCAGCCTGATTCCCGGCCGGCCCGGAACGAGCGGCGGGACGGGAAGAGGTCATGGACCCGGCGAACAGCATGCCATCCACGGGAACCCGAGGCGACATGCCCGCAGACATATCCGCAGGCAGGGCCGAGGGTCCGGTCGCGGCGTTCGACCGGCTCCGGATCCGGTCGAAGGTGGCGCGGCAGCCGGTCCGCTGACGATGCGGCCGGTCGGGAACCCGTCCGGACCCGTCGGATCCCGGCGGCTTCCCCTTCTTGAGCAAATTTCTCCGCCCGGGCTCACGTCCCACGCGCCAGCTGTTTGTTTCTGTGGAGCAACTTCATCCAAGCAGGTAGTCTCCCCGGTCGGGGCCTGCTCTGGACGAGGGGAGCTGCATGCCGTGCGTCTGGATCGACGGGCTGGAGCCGCGCCTGGCCGACGTTTCGGCTGCCTGGATGGCGCCGCAGACGGTTCGTCGGGCTTGATCCGTCCGTGTCCTGCCGGGCCGGCGCGTGCATGGAACCCGGCCACGAGGTCCTGCCCGTCGACCGGGCGCGGAGGCGGCGCAGGAAGTCGGCGGACCGTCGTTCGGCAGGTGTCCGGGTCCGTTCCGATCGATACGGGCAGGCAGCGGTCCCGATCCCGCATGTTCCGCTTCCGGGCCGGCCGGGAAGGAGGCGACGCTTGAACCACGAGCCGCTTGATGAAGGCTTCCGGGCGCTTGCCGTCGGCCTGCCCCACTTGGTGTTTGGATGCCGTGCCGACGGCCACCGGACCTGGCCCAGCCCGCAATGGGTGATCTACACCGGCCTGCCGGCGGACCGGAGCCTCGGCTTCGGCTGGCTCGATGCGATCCATCCCGACGATCGTCAGCTGACCCTGGACGCCTGGTCGGACGCGTCGGCGTCGGGCGAGTACCTCGTCGAGCACCGGATCCGCCGTGGGCAGGACGACTCCTACCGCTGGCACCAGACGCGTGCGGCGCGCCTGACCGACTGGCCGGTGCCCGACATGGACTGGGTCGGCAGCTCTGCCGACATCGACGAGCTCTACCGGCTGCGGCAGCAGGTCGCGGAAGCGGAGCAGCACCTGCGGGTGTTCGTGGAAGGCGTGCCGCAGCTGTTGTGGCGATCGTGCGACAAGGGCAACTGGACCTGGTCCAGCCCGCAATGGCTTGCCTTCACCGGCCAGACCCAGGAGCAGAGCCATGTCTGCGGCTGGCTCGAGGCCGTCCATCCGGATGACCGGGACGCCGCCGTCGCCGCCTGGGAAGCCGCCATGCCGCTCGGCAACCTCGACGTCGAGTTCCGGGTGTTGCGTGCGCAGGACGGCGCCTATCTCTGGCACCGCACCCGGTCCATCCCGTCACGCGACGGGTCGGGCCGGATCGTCGAATGGCTCGGCTCGACCACCGACGTGCAGGACCTGAAGGCGCTGCAGGAGCATCAGCAGGTGCTGCTGGGCGACCTGCGCCGCCACGCGCAGGAGCTGGAGGACGAGGTCGGGGAACGCAGGCGGATCGAGGCGCGGCTGATCCACGACGCGCATCACGACGGCCTGACCGGGCTGCACAACCGCGCCTTCTTCATGAGCCGGCTCAAGGCGTCGCTTGCTGAGCTGGAGCATGACTCGCAGCCGGGATGGGCGGTGCTGTTCCTCGACCTGGACCGGTTCAAGCTGGTCAACGACAGCCTCGGCCACCAGGTTGGCGACCAGCTGCTGATGAACGTCGCGGACCGGCTGCGCGGCTGCATCGGCCCGAGGGACACGCTCGCCCGGTTCGGCGGCGACGAGTTTGCAGTGCTGGCGGGCGAGGCGGACCGGTTGTCGGTGGTGCTGGAGCTGGCAGAACGCATCCTGGCCGCGATCCGGCGCCCGGTCTGGCTGGGCGAGCACGAGCTGTTCTCGTCGGGCAGCATCGGCATCGTCCATGTCACGGTTGGAACGCCGGTCCCGGAGGAGGTGCTCCGGAACGCGGACATCGCCATGTACTGCGCCAAGCGGAGCGACACCGGCTACGCGATGTTCACCGAGGCCATGCGCGCCGAGGCGGTGGACGCCCTGGAGCTGCGCACCGACCTGCGCAACGCGCTCGCGCGTGGGCAGCTGTTCCTGGACTACCAGCCGATCTGCGAGACGGCGGGCGGGCGGATCGTCGGGCTCGAGGCGCTGTTGCGCTGGCGCCATCCGCGTCGCGGGCTGGTGCCCCCGTCCGTCTTCATCCGGATCGCGGAGGAGACCGGCCTGATCCGCGAGATCGGGCGTTGGGTCCTGCGCGAGGCGTGTGTCCGGATGCGGGGCTGGCGGGACCGGCATCCCGAGCTGGACCTGTATCTCAACGTGAACACCTCGGGTCAGGAGCTGAAGGCGGGCCGTTTCGTGAACATCGTTCACGAGATCCTGTCCGAAACCGGCCTCGACCCGGGCCGCCTGCAGCTGGAGGTCACCGAAAGCATCTTCCTGCAGCAGCCGGACCTGATCGGCGGGATCCTGGACCGGATCCGCGCCCTCGGCGTGCGGATCGCGCTGGACGATTTCGGTACCGGCTACTCCTCGCTGAGCTATCTGGACCGCTACCGGGTCGACACCATCAAGATCGACCGGTCGTTCGTGAGCGGGATCGCCACCCGGCAGGCGGCGGTGACCATCGTCGAGACGATCGTCCGGCTTGGGCACGCCATGGGCCTGGACGTGGTCGCCGAGGGCGTGGAGGACGAAGCTCAGCTGGCGGCGCTCCGCGGCGTCGGCTGCGCTGCCGTGCAGGGCTACCTGCTGGGCTGGCCGCGTTCGGCGGAGGATACCGGGGCGTTGCTGACGGAGGCCGCGCGCGGCTGAGACGGCGCCGAATCCTGCCGCGGCGACTCGGGCGGCGCTGCTAGCCTGCAGCCATGTCGCTCGATGTGCTCCAACTGCTCGGTGCCGCCGGCGCGGTCGCCTCCCTGGTCGTGTCCCTGCTGGTGCTCCGGCTGGTGCTGCTCGGGTCCGGCCGCGAGGACCAGGCGCTGCATCAGCTCGGCCGCCTGGAGCGCGAGATGGCGGACCGGCTGGGGCAGGTGCGGCTCGGCATGGAGGAGCGGCTGGGCGGGCTCACCACCGTGATCGCGCGCGAGCAAGGCGAGGCGCGCACGGCGATGTCAAACGCGCTGCGTCAGATGGCGGAGCAGAGTGCGGCCCGGCTGTCGGCGATCCAGTTCAGCGTCAACGAGCAGCTGCACGCGGCGGTCGAGAAGCAGATGACGCGCAGCTTCCAGCGGGTGCTGGAGCAGTTCGCGGCGGTGCAGAAGGCGATGGGCGAGGTGTCGTCCATGACCGCGCAGATCGGCGACCTGAAGCGGCTGTTCTCCAACGTCAAGACCCGTGGCGGCTGGGGCGAGGCGCAGCTGCGCGCGATCCTGGACGACGTGCTGCCGGCCGGTGCGTACGAGACCAACCGCCGGCTCAATCCTTCCAACGCCGACGTGGTGGAGTTCGCGGTGCGCATGCCGATGCGCGGCGGCACGGCGCCGCTGCTCCCGATCGACTCCAAGTTCCCGACCGAGGCGTACGAGCGGCTGCTGAACGCAGTGGACGCGGTGGATGCCGAGGGCGAGCGCACCGCCCGGCGCGCGCTGGAGTCGCTGCTGCGGATGGAGGCGCGCAAGATCGCGTCCAAGTACATCCTGCCGCCGGTGACGGTGGAGTTCGCGGTGCTCTACCTGCCGACCGATGGGCTGTACGCCGAGGTGGCGCGGGTGCCGGGGCTGATCGACGAGATCGGTCGCACCTGCCGGGTGCTGGTGATGGGGCCGAGCCTGATCCCGGCGCTGCTGCGCACGATCCATCTCGGCTACGTGACCCTGGCGCTGGAGGAGAAGACCGAGGCGATCAGCCACCTGCTCGGCGCCACCCGGCAGGAGATGCTGCGCATGGATGGGGTGCTGGAGAAGCTGGGGCGCAACGCCGGCGCGATGTCGAACGCGATCGAGGAGGCCAGGCGGCGCACACGGGTGGTGGCGCGCAAGCTGCGCGAGGTCGAGACGCCGGACCCGGCGGCGTCGGCGGCGCTGCTCGATCTGGAACAGCCCGGGCTGGAGCAGCCTGGACTTGAGGATCATGAGCCGGGAGAGCGTGGACCGGACGGATTGGCGGCGGATTGAGGCGCCTCGCGGTTGTCATGAGCGGGATTTGACTGGTCTGGAGGTGCAGCCGCTCCCACGTAAGGCAGACGATGACTCCTTCAGCCGAATTCGTGTTCAAGGATGACGTCCGACCGCCGGGCCGACGGGTGCTGCTGGTCGAGGACGATGCCCGGCTCGTCCAGGAGGTGGAGGCGGAGCTGTCCGGCCGCGGCTTCCTGGTCGCCCAGGCGGCGAGCGGGCCGGACGGGCTCGACCAGGCGATGGGCGGCGCCTTCGACGTGCTGGTCCTGGACCGGATGCTGCCGGGCCTGGATGGGCTCGCGGTGCTGGCGCGGCTCCGCGCGGAAGGGGTGCGCACCCCGGTGCTGGTGTTGAGCGCGCTGTCGGCGGTCGACGACCGGGTGGTGGGGCTCAAGGCGGGCGGCGACGACTACCTGGCCAAGCCGTTCGCGATGGAGGAACTGGCGGCTCGGCTGGAAGCGCTGCTGCGCCGTCCGGCCGAGACCCGTGAAACCGTGCTGCGCGCCGGACCGGTGGAGATGGATTTGATCACCCGCCAGGCGCGGCGCGCGGGCCGCAGCCTCGAGCTGCTGCCGCGCGAGTTCCGGTTGCTGGAGTACATGGTGCGCCGGCCGAACCAGGTGCTGACCCGGGACATGCTGCTGGAGGACGTGTGGCACTACCGGTTCATCCCGCAGACCAACCTGGTGGACGTGCACATCGGCAAGCTGCGACGCAAGCTCGACCCGCCGGATCAGGCGCCGCTGATCCAGAGCATACGCGGTGCCGGCTTCCTGCTGCGCATCGAGGAGTGAGCGGCGCGTCCGGGTGAGGCGGTCGCGGTGACCGGAGGCGCCCGGTCCGGGGGCGGCCTGTTCGGTACCGCCACCTTCCGTCTGGCGCTCGGCTCTTCCGCCCTGCTGGCCGGGGTGGCGCTGCTGCAGTTCTCGCTGATCTACTGGCGCACGACCCAGTATGAGGTGGAGCGGGCCGATCGGCTGCTCGATTGCGAGGCGGCGCTGATGGCGGCGCAGGACCCGGCCGTGCTCGACGAGCAGATGCGGCTCTGGGCTACCAACGACCTCAGGCTGCTGATCACCGCGGTGGGCCTTTTCGACGCCGACCGCAAGCCGATCGCCGGCAACCTCCTGGCGTGGCCGGAAGCGCTGCCGGTGGACGGTGCGATCCGCGAGATCACCGTGCACCCGCTCGACCAGGGAGTGCGGCAGGTGCGGGCCGAAGCGCTGCCGGTGCCGGGCGGGCGGGTGCTGGTGATCGGACGAAGCCTGCGCGACCTGCAGCAGATCCGCAGCATAACCTTGGATGCCATTGAGACTGCGTTATTTCCCGCCCTGCTGTTCTCGCTCCTGGCCGGCGTCTGGTTGAGCCGGCGCAACCTGGCGAGGGTCGGCCAGATGCAGCTGGCGATCGACCGCATCATGCAGGGCGGGCTGCAGGCGCGGCTGCCGGTCGGGCGCGGCAACGACGAGATGGCGCGGCTGGCGGCCAGCGTGAACCGGATGCTGGAGCGGCTGGAGCAGCTGCTCGACGAGATGAAGGGCGTCGGCGACGACATCGCCCACGACCTGCGCACGCCGCTGGCGCGGGTGCGGGCGGGGCTGGAACGGGCGGTGCTGCGTCCGCTGCCCGTCGACGGGCTTCGCGCCGCGATCAGCCTTGCCGTCGCGGACCTGGACCAGTGCTTCTCGGTGATCACCGCGCTGCTGCGTATCGGCGAGATCGAGCACGGGCGCAGGCAGGGCGGCTTCTCGGCGGTGGCGCTGCGCGAGGTGGCGGCCGAGGTGGTCGAGCTGTACGAGCCCCTGGCGGAGGCGGCGGGGAACCGGCTGCTGCTCGATCCCGGACCGGCGGCGCCGCTGCGTGGCGACCGCGATCTGCTGATCGAGCTCGCTGCCAACCTGGTGGACAACGCCATCAAGTTCACCCCGAGCGGCGGGACCATCCGCGTTTCGGTGCTGCAGCGGGAACGGCAGCCGGTGCTGCGCGTGGCGGATACCGGGATCGGCATCGCGGTGGCGGAACGGGAGGCGGTGCTCCGCCGGTTCTACCGCTCGGACAAGAGCCGCCACATCCACGGCAGCGGGCTCGGCCTGAGCCTCGCGAGCGCGATCGCGCGGCTGCACGGGGCGCAGGTGTCGGTGGCGGCAGCCGAGGCCGGCGCCGGCGCGGTGTTCGAGATCGCTTTCCCGGGAACGGCCCGGAACGAGACGTTGCCGTGACAAAAGGTCACGCTTTGAAAGCGGCGGACGATGATCCGCCGCACCATCTCGTGCGTTGTTCCTTCGTCCCATGCCGGACGCACGTGCCGGAGAAAGTCATGTCCAAGCTGCTGTCCAGGTTCAAGTCCGTCACGTCCCGATCGTTCAGGCCGGTCCGGGTGGCCGCCGCCGCTGCCGCGGTTCTGGCGATCGCAGGCTGCGAGTACTATCCGTCTGGTTACGGCTACGGGTATGGCGGCGGCTATGGCGGCTACTACGGATCCCCATACTCGTATGGGTATGGCTATCCCTATGGGTTTGGATATGGCTACGGCTATCCGTACGGGTTCGGATACGGATATCCGTTCGGCTTCGGTTATGGCGGCTTCGGTTATGGCGGCTTCGGTTATGGCGGCTTCGGCTACGGCGGCTTCGGTTTCGGCTATGGCGGCTTCGGCTATGGCCGGTTCGGCTACGGCGGCTACGGCTACCGGGGTGGTTTTGGCGGCTACGGTTATCGGGGCGGCTACGGTGGTGGCGGCTTCCGCGGCGGCTACGGGGGCGGCGGCTTCCACGGCGGCGGCGGTGGAGGCCATCGCTGATCCGGGGCGGGGCGCTGCCTAAACACTAATTTCATTGGTGGACGGCGGCCGCTGCTCTACCCGTCCGGGCGAACGGAACCGGGATCGGGGCGATGGATCGGCACGCACGGAGTGACGGGGGCGGGCGGCCTTCGCCGACGGAAGCGGCGCCTTGAACGCCATCGTCCTGACCGCGCTCAGGCGCCCGCTGAGCTTCGTCGTGCTGGCCATCCTGATCCTGTTGTTCGGCGGGATGGCGGTGTTGCGGACGCCGACCGACATCTTCCCCGCCATACGGGTACCGGTGGTGGCGGTGGTCTGGACCTATAACGGCCTGATGCCGCAGGACATGTCGGGCCGGGTGATCTATTACTACGAGCGCTCGCTGACCACGACGGTCAACAACATCCAGCACATCGAGAGCCAGTCGCTCTACGGCCGCGGCATCGTCAAGATCTTCTTCCAGCCAGGCACCGACGTGGCGGCGGCGCAGGCGCAGATCACGTCGATCTCCCAGACCGTGCTCAAGCAGATGCCGGCCGGGATCACGCCGCCGCAGGTGCTGGCGTTCGACGCTTCCTCGGTGCCGGTGCTCGACCTCCAGGTCGCCTCCGACACCATGACCGGCTCCGAGCTCTACGACATGGCGTCCAACCTGATCCGGCCGGCGCTGATCTCGGTGCCGGGAACCGCGATCCCGAGCCCATACGGCGGCAGCGCCGGCAACGTCGAGGTCGACCTGATCCAGTCGGCCCTGCTGGCGCATGGTCTGTCCGCGGAGGATGTCGGTCACGCTCTGGCGGGGCAGAACATCGTGCTGCCGGCCGGCGACCAGAAGATCGGGGCGATCGACTACCTGGTCGAGACCAACGCCACCCCGCTGCAGGTCGCTTCGTTCAACAGCCTGCCGATCAAGCAGGTGGGCGGCGCGGTGGTCTACCTGCGCGACGTCGCCTTCGTGCATCGTGGTGGGCCGCCGCAGCAGAACATGGTGCTGGTCCACGGCAAGCAGTCGGTGCTGATCGAGATCCTCAAGACCGGCGACGCGTCCACCCTGGACGTGGTGAAGGGGGTCAAGGCGAAGATCCCGCAGATCCTCGGGACCCTGCCTTCGGGAGTGTCGATCACGCCGCTGAACGACGCCTCCGGCTTCGTGCGGGAGTCGATCGAGGATGTGCTGCAGGAGATGCTGACCGCGGCCTGCCTCACCGGGCTCGTGGTGCTGCTGTTCCTGGGCTCCTGGCGCTCGACCCTGATCGTCGCGACCTCGATCCCGTTGTCGATCCTGTCCTCGATCCTGGTGCTGTCGTGGTTCGGCCAGACCATCAACGTCATGACCCTGGGCGGGCTGGCGCTGGCGGTCGGCATCCTGGTCGACGACGCCACGGTGATGATCGAGAACATCGACTCCCACCTCGAGATGGACGGCGAGGACGGCGATCCGAAGGAGCTGGAGCAGGCGATCATCGACGCCGCCAACCAGATCGTGATCCCGACCTTCGTCTCGACGCTGTGCATCTGCATCGTGTGGCTGCCGCTGTTCCAGCTGGGCGGCGTGGCGGGCTACCTGTTCCTGCCGCTGGCGGAGGCGATCATCTTCGCCATGATCGCGTCGTTCATCCTGTCGCGGACGCTGGTGCCGACCATGGCCAGCTGGCTGCTGAAGGCGCAGGTGGCGGCGCATCGCGATGCGCATCACCAGGCGAGGCGCCCGGGCCCGTTCACGCGCTTCCAGCGCGGCTTCGAGGCCCGGTTCAACCGCTTCCGCGACAACTACCGTGGGCTGCTGGAAGGGCTGGTGGTGGCGCGCGGCCGCTTCTCCGCCGGGTTCCTGGCGCTGGCGCTGGCCTCGCTGCTGCTGCTGCTGTTCGTCGGCCAGAACTTCTTTCCCGGCATCAAGTCCAACGAGATCGACATGCACCTGCGGGCGCCGATCGGCTCGCGCCTGGAGGACACCGGCAAGACCGCGACGCTGGTGGATGGGCAGATCCACCGCCTGCTGGACGGCCACGTCACCAGCGTCGTGTCCAACTGCGGCCAGCCGACCAGCGGCATCAACCAGGCCTACAGCTCGACCGGCACCATCGGCACCCAGGACTGCGACCTCGGCATCCTGCTCGACAGCCCGACCTCGCCGGTCGACCGCTACCGGCAGATCCTGCGCGCCGGCCTGACCGAGCGGTTTCCCGGCACCGACTTCAGCTTCCTGCCTGGCGACATCACCGCCAAGATCCTCAACTTCGGCCTGCCGTCGCCGATCGACGTGCAGATCACCGGTCGTCAGCTCGACCAGAACTACGCCTTCGCCACGCGCATGATGGCCCGGCTGAAGCGGATCCCCGGCACTGCCGACGTCCGCATCCAGCAGGTCATGAACGAGCCGACGCTGCGGATCAACTCGCGCCGGTCGTTCGCGCTCGGCACCGGGCTGACGGAGTCAGACATCGCCGACAACGTGCTGGCGACCCTGTCGGGTTCCGGGCAGGTGGCGCCGACATACTGGCTCGACACCTCCACCGGGGTGTCGCACCTGGTGAACATCCAGACGCCGCAGGACCAGCTCAGCAGCATGAACCAGCTGGAAACGATCCCGATCGACAAGGGCGACAGCAACCCTTCGGGCCAGGCGCTGCAGATCGTGGGCGGGCTGTCGCGGGTGCAGCAGACCGGCACGCCGGGCCTGGTATCGCATTACTCGATCCTGCCGGTGATCGACATCTACGCCAACGCGGAAGGGCTCGACCTGGGCGCGGTCAGCGACGGCGTCGCCCGGATCGTGCACGAGATGGAGCCGAACCTGCCGCACGGATCGACCATCGACGTGCGCGGGCAGGCGGCGACCATGCTCGACGCCTATGGCCAGCTGCTGGCGGGCCTCGCGCTGTCGATCGTGCTGATCTACCTGGTGATCGTGGTGAACTTCCAGTCCTGGCTGGACCCGTTCGTGATCATCAGCGCGCTGCCGGCGGCGCTCGGCGGGATCGCCTGGAGCCTGTTCCTCACCCATACGACGCTGTCGGTGCCGGCGCTGACCGGCGCCATCATGTGCATGGGCACCGCGACGGCGAACTCGATCCTGGTGGTGTCCTTCGCCCGCGAGCGGCTCGACGCGCATGGCGACCCGGTGCTGGCCGCGATCGAGGCGGGGTACGGGCGCATCCGGCCGGTGCTGATGACCGCGCTGGCGATGATCATCGGCATGCTGCCGATGTCGCTGAGCAACACGCAGAACGCGCCGCTCGGGCGCGCCGTGGTCGGCGGCCTGACGGTCGCGACCTTCGCCACCCTGTTGTTCGTGCCCTGCGTGTTCGCGCTGCTGCACCGGAAGAAGTCCATGCCCGAGGGGAAGTCCGCATGACCGCCGGAACGGAGGAGCGGCGGACGCCCCGCACGGCCGGGCGCATCGCGCTGGTGATCGTGGTGGCCGCCGCCGTGCTGGCCGGCTACGGGATCTGGACCCGCGAGACCGCCCTGGCGGCGCTCGGCGACCGCGCCGACGACGCCTCGATCCCGCGGGTGCAGGTCGTGACCGCGAAGCCCGGGCCGCGCACCCGGTCCGTGACCCTTCCCGGCAACATCAATGCCTGGTTCGAGGCGCCGATCTACGCGCAGATCTCCGGCTACGTGCGGATGTGGTACAAGGACTATGGCGCTCCGGTTAAGGCGGGCGAGCTGCTGGCCAGCATCGACAGCCCGACCACCGACGCGCAGCTGGCGGCGGCCCAGGCCGAGCTCGCGGTGGCGCAGACGCGCTACAAACTCGCGGTGGTGACCGCCAGCCGCTGGCAGGCCCTGGCCGGCACGCAGGCGGTGTCGCAGCAAGAGGTCGACGTGCAGGTCGCCGGCGCGGCTGCGCAGAAGGCGCAGGTCGAGGCGGCGAGCCAGGGCGTGGCGCGCTACCAGGCGCAGCATGCGTTCGAGCGCGTGGTGGCACCCTTCACCGGCGTGGTGACGTCCCGGCGCACGGACGTCGGCGACTACGTCAACGCCGGCGGCGGCGACGTCGGTGCCCGGGGTGCCGCGTCCGAGCTGTTCAGCGTGGCCGACATCCACGAGATGCGGGTGTTCGTGTCCGTACCGCAGGACTACGCCGACCTGTTGAAGCCGGGCCTAACCGCCACGCTGTCGCTGCCGCAGAATCCGGGCGAGCGCATCCCGGCGAAGTTCCTGACCACGGCCAACGCGGTCAATCCGCAGACCCGCACCGTGGTCACCGAGCTCACCGTCGACAACCCGAAGCACGAGCTGTGGCCGGGAACCTATGCCAGCGTGCAGATGACGGTGCCGGGCGATCCCGGCATCCTGATCCTGCCGGAGCAGTCGATGCTGTTCCGGGCACAGGGTATGCAGGTGGCGCTGGTCGATGGGCAGGACCGGGTGCACCTGCAGAACGTGACGCTGGGCCTCAACTTCGGCACCACGGTCCAGGTGCTGGCGGGGCTGAACAAGGCGGACCGGGTGATCAACAACCCGTCGCTCGGCCTGCTCGAGGGCGAGAAGGTGAAGTTGGTCGAGCCGGTGCACGGTTATGGCGACTCCGCCGACGCGCCGACGCCCGCGCCCCCAGCGGCTCCAGGGGCTGATGCCGACGATCCGGAGGCGGGAGCGCTCCGGTGACGGTTCGCCAGCGCGGCCGGTCGGCGTCGCGGGTTGCGTCGGCGCTGCTGCTTGGGCTGGCGTCGGGATGCGATCTGGCCCCGGACTACCGGCCGCCGCACTATCTGCTGCCGGACGGCTATGCCGGGTCGGGGCCGTTCCGGCGGGCGGATCCAGCCGACACCCTGCCGCGCGGGCCGTGGTGGCAGCGGTTCGGCGACCCGCTGCTGGACCGTCTGGAGGTGCAGGCGACGGCGGACAATCCGGACCTGGCGGGGATCTACGAGCAGTATGTCCAGGCGCGCGACCTGGCGGCGGAGGCGCGCTCGGGGCTGTTCCCGCAGGTGGTGGGCAACGCGTCCACCACCGACAACAGGCAGTCGGAGCACCGCCTGTTCCGGAGCGGCGGCGGCGGCCCGAATCAGCAGTCGTCGAACCAGATCGAGGCCACCGCATCCTGGGAGGCCGACTTCTGGGACCGGCTGCGCAACCAGACCAGGCAGCAGAAGCGGCTGGCCCAGGCGAGCGCCGCCTACCTGGCCTCTGCGCGGCTGATCCTGCAGGCGGAGCTGGCGACCGACTATGTCGGCCTGCGCGGGCTGGACTCGCAGGACGCGGTGTACCGGCAGTCGATCGGGTTCTATCGCAAGGCGGTGGAGATCACCGAGCTGCGCCTGCAGGGCAAGATCGCGTCCGGGCTGGACGTGGCGCGGGCGGAGAACCAGCTCACCGCCACCGAGGCGCTGGAAAGCGGGGTGTCGGGGCAGCGCGCGGTGCTGCAGCACGCGATCGCGGTGCTGGTGGGTGCCAACCCGAGCACGTTCCGGATCGAGCCGGTGGACGACGCGCGGCTGACGGTGCCGGCGGTGCCGGCGGGGGTGCCGTCGCAGCTGCTGCAGCGCCGGCCGGACATCGCCCAGGGCGAGCGGGAGATGGCGGCGGCGAACGCCGGGATCGGGGTGTCGCGCGCGGCGTTCTATCCCGACATCACCATCAGCCTGCTCGGCGGGTTCCAGGACACCGGGTTCAGCCTGGCCAGCCTGCCGAACAGCGTTTGGACGATCGGCGCCGCCTCGGTGCTGCCGTTGTTCCAGGGCGGGCTCCGGCGGGCGGAGCTGCAGCGGACCTGGTCACAGTACGAGCAGTCGGTGGATGCTTACCGTTCCACCGTGCTGGGGGCGTTCGGGGAGGTCGAGGACGGGCTGACCCTGACGGCGCAGCTCGGCACCGAGGCGCAGGAGCAGCGGCAGGCGGTGGCGGCGGCGGACCGGGCGCAGGCGATGACGCTGGCGCTGTATACCGGGGGGTTGACCAACTACCTCGACGCGGTGGTGGCGCAGGTGACGGCGCTGACGGCGCAGATCGCCGCCGTGGAGGTGGAAACGGCGCGGCTGCAGGCGGCGGTGTCGATGGTGCGCGCGGTCGGAGGCGGCTGGAGCACGGCGGACCTGCCGAGCGAGGACGGGGTGCTGCCGTTCAACCCGGTGGCGATCACCGGCAGCGACCGGAGGCCGCGGCCGGACGGCACGGGTGCCGGCACGACCGACGCATCGCAGCCGCCCGGCTGATTCCGTTTGCCTTGGCCGGGCGGCTGGGCTAAAGGCCCGCCTCCCTCAATGGAACGCGGGAGATGAACCCGGCTGGCCTCGTGCCGGAGGGCGCGTCGCCTGTACCGCGGTCCTGGAACCTCAAGGAGCCCAGGATATGGCCAAGAAGATCGTCGGCTACATCAAGCTGCAGATCCCGGCCGGCAAGGCGAACCCGTCGCCGCCGGTGGGCCCGGCGCTGGGGCAGCGCGGCCTGAACATCATGCAGTTCGTCAAGGAGTTCAACGCGGCGACGCAAGGGCTGGAGCCCGGCACGCCGACGCCGGTGGTGATCACCGCGTTCGCCGACCGCACCTTCACCTTCATCACCAAGACGCCGCCGAACACCCACTTCCTGTTGCGCGCGGCCAAGGTGTCCAAGGGCTCGACCACGGTGGGCAAGGGAGCGGCTGCGGGCCGGGTGACGACGACGCAGCTGCGCGAGATCGCCGAGATCAAGATGAAGGACATGAACGCCAACGACCTCGACGGTGCGGTCCGCATGCTGGCGGGCTCGGCGCGATCGATGGGTCTCACCGTGGTGGAGGGCTGATCCATGGCCAAGAACAAGCGTCTCCTGGCGGCCGAGGCGAAGGTCGAGCACAACAAGGCGTACAGCCTGGACGATGCGATCGCGCTGGTGAAGACCAACGCGACAGCCAAGTTCGACGAGACGGTGGAGCTGTCGCTTGGCCTGGGGATCGACCCGCGCCACGCGGACCAGATGGTGCGCGGGCTGCTGAGCCTGCCGAACGGCACCGGCAAGACGCTGCGGGTCGGTGTGTTCGCGCGCGGGCCGAAGGCGCAGGAAGCGCTGGATGCCGGAGCCGACGTGGTCGGTGCGGATGACCTGGCGGAAAAGGTGCAGGCGGGCGAGATCGGCTTCGACCGCTGCATCGCGACGCCGGACATGATGGCCCTGGTCGGGCGGCTGGGAAAGATCCTGGGGCCGCGCGGGCTGATGCCGAACCCCAAGCTCGGCACCGTGACCATGGACGTGAAGGGCGCGGTCAGCGCCGCCAAGTCGGGACAGGTGGAGTTCCGGGCGGAAAAGGCCGGGATCATCCATGCCGGGATCGGCAAGGCCTCGTTCGAGCCGGCCAAGCTGGCGCAGAACATTCGGGCCCTGGTGGACGCGATCCAGAAGGCCAAGCCGACCGGCGCCAAGGGCACCTACCTGCAGCGTGCGGCGCTGTCCTCGACCATGGGGCCCGGCGTGAAGGTGGACGTGTCCTCCTTTACCGCGTCCTGAAGAATGCGCCGGCGCTTCGGCGCCGGCGAGCAGGGGAGCGGCCGTTCGGGCCGTTCTTCCGTACCTGTCCAAGACCGCACGCGGCTGCCCTCCTTCGGGACGGCGCCTTAATCGATCCCCGGATCGGCGCGCGAAAGACGGGAGACGCCAGTTCGCTGGTGGTTCCGACTTCTTCTTGCGGACAGGCGAACCGGATCGGCGGGCGCTCGGGCGTGCGCCGGTCCATGGGCAACCCGGCCCACCAGGCGCCTGCCTGGCGGGCCACGACGGAGACGGGATTTGGACCGTACGGAGAAGCACGCGTTCGTCGCCTCGCTCGCCGCCGTGTTCGCAGACACGTCCATGGTCGTCGTCACCCGCAATGACGGGATGACGGTGGCACAGGTGACGGGGCTGCGAAGCCGGATGCGCGCGGCGGGCGCGACGTTCAAGGTCGCGAAGAACCGGCTGGCCACGCTCGCCCTGGATGGGACCCGATTCGACGGCATCGTGCCAATGCTGAAGGGACCGACCGCGCTCGCGTGGGCGCACGACCCGGTGGCAGTGGCCAAGGTGGCGGTCGAGTTCGCCAAGACCAACGACAAGCTCGTCATCCTCGGCGGTGCGCTCGGGACCCAGACGCTGAATGCGGATGGTGTCCGGGCGCTGGCCGAGCTGCCGTCCCTGGACGTCCTGCGTGCGCAGCTGGTGGGGCTCATCGCCACGCCAGCGACCCGCATCGCGGGCGTGCTGCAGGCGCCGGCGGGACAGCTTGCGCGGGTCTTCGGGGCCTACGCCAAGAAGGACGACGCGGAGGCCGAGCCCGAGGCCGCGTGAGGCGGATCAGGGCAGACGCCATCAGTCGAAAAGTGATCGCAGTCCCGGGAACCGGGCTTGCATGGAACCACCCAGCCTTTATATCAGGAACATCACATCATGGCCGATCTGACGAAGCTTGTTGACGAGCTGTCTGCTCTCACTGTTCTCGAGGCTGCGGAGCTGTCGAAGCTCCTCGAGGAGAAGTGGGGCGTGTCCGCCGCGGCGCCGGTTGCCGCAGCTGCCGCCCCGACTGCTGCAGCCGCGGCACCGGTCGAGGAGCAGACCGAGTTCACCGTGATCCTCGCCAAGGTCGGCGAGAAGAAGATCAACGTGATCAAGGAGGTCCGCACCATCACCGGCCTGGGGCTGAAGGAAGCCAAGGACCTGGTCGAGGGTGCGCCGAAGCCGGTGAAGGAAGGCGTCAACAAGGACGACGCTGCGAAGTTCAAGAAGATGCTGGAAGAGCAGGGTGCCGCTGTCGAAATCAAGTAGGCTTCTTGTCGCGCGGCCGGGGCTCCGGCCGGAACGGTAGTCCAGACAGGGTGGGAATCAGGAATGGTTCCCGCCCTCTTGGTCGTGGTGGCGCCTGGATCCTCCGGATACGTCCGGATGTGGTCGGGCGCTTGAGGCGTTGAGATCGTCCGCGTGGCGCGGTGTCGCCGCCGGGACGTCAAGGTTTTTCCCGGCCGAGGGTTTGGCCGGACGCGTGCGGCTGCCGCAGCATGGCATGTCCCAAGCGTCCGCGCAGGACCCGGAGCCGGCAGGCGACGGGGCAGGATACACGATGAACGCGATGACCAAATCGTTCACGGGACGCAAGCGCATCCGCAAGAGCTTCGGGCGCATCCCCGAAGTGGCTCCGATGCCCAACCTGATCGACGTGCAGCGCGCTTCCTACGAGGCGTTCCTGCAGATGAACGTGGCCCCCGACAGCCGGACGCCGTCCGGGCTGCAGGAGGTGTTCCGCTCAGTGTTCCCGATCAACGACTTCGCCGGTCGCGGCCGGCTGGAGTTCGTGCACTACGAGCTCGAGGAGCCGAAATACGACGTCGAGGAGTGCATCCAGCGCGGCATGACGTTCGCGGCGCCGCTCAAGGTGATCCTGCG